>JBHEPI010000177.1:0-18098 GCA_046260345.1 Marinobacter sp.
ACTGCTCGAGCTTGAGAAAACGACCGTAACCTTCCTGTCAGATCATCGTCAGCAGCTGGAGGCCCTCGCGGAAGCTGTATTGGCCAGGGAAACACTCACAGCCACTGAAATCCACCAGATTCTGGACGAAAGTGAGCGGCAGCGCGCCTGACCGCAGGTCATATAAGAAACTCAGCAAACATCGGATTTACGAACGCTATGGACTCAGCACCCGGGAATGACCTGCACGCCATCCGTACAGAACTGAACCGTCTTGAAACCTACCGGCGGCGCACCTATCTGGGCGTAATAACTCTCACTATAGTCATCGTCATGCTCAGCTGGGGGTTTCGGGAAAATGGCGACCCGTTCATTGCCATAGCCTACCCCCTGTTTACAGTGGTTCTTGCGGGCCTGGGAATAACCCTCTGGCGCAGAACCACTTCCCTGAGAACCATGGAGATCATTTTTGTTGCCACGGTAGGCACCCTGATACTCAGCCGTCTTGCCTGGCACTTCAGACTCGGCGACCCACTGGGTGAGCACCTGTTACTACTGGCCGGGGGGCATTATTGGGCCGTAGGCATATTGATTGTCGGTGGTTTCATCACCCTCGGTTACCGTGGCGGCTTGGTCACCGGGATAGCAACATTTCTTTTCTCCGGAGCACTGGCAATCTATGAAGTCCTTGGCTGTTTCCTCGCAGCTGAAGAACAGTGCCATAACTGGGTTTACCTGGCGCGGATCCACCTTTTCTTTGCCGTGCTGCTGACACTGACCAGTGCCGGAACATTCTTGCGTGAGCGAACCTGGAGTGCCTTTACCCGGGCGGAAACACTTCAGCACTGGGCCAACACCGACCCGCTGTGCGGACTTTCCAACCGACGCGCTGCCGACCGGTTTCTGGCCGCCGAGTCTGCCCTTGCAGACCGCTATCAGCGCCCGCTGACCATTATTCTCATTGATATAGACCAGTTCAAGGGCATCAATGATGAGCACGGGCATAAAATCGGTGATGCCGTTATTTGCGGATTTGCAGACATCCTTTCCAACACGGTGCGGGAGGTAGACCTGGCCGCACGCTGGGGTGGCGACGAGTTTCTCGTGGCAACACCGGGCGTTAATCTTCGTGCCGCCCGCCACGCCGCGGAACGTTGCCGCCGGGCAATTGAGCGGGCGCCTATTGCGGGCGTACCAGTAACGGTGACTGTCGGCATTGCCGAATATGTACCCGGCAAGGGAACCGATGATGCCATCAATCGCGCTGACGCCATGCTATACCGCGCCAAAGTGGCGGGCCGCAACCGGGTTATTACCGAATCCTGTCAGCTTGCCTGATCAACCTATCAGCGCTCCAACCACTCACTGAACCACTTTTCACGCAACTCAACGGTCTGTGAATACCAGCGGTGGTCGCGAGTGACCGCCGAGTCCATATGCGCCGGCGCCGTTGGCATATAGGCCCGCATGGGTACACCAGCATCGGTATGCAGTCCTACTCTTCCTTGCGCTGATGTTCGTGCAGGTCCGTAACTGATCAGGTTGGCCTGAGCTGCCATGTTTTCCGCCCGGGTAGCAAAAGCAATAAAGTCGGCAGCCAGGTCAGCCTGATCGGTACCTTGTGGGATACTCCAGCTATTGAATCCAATCACCATGGCAAGGACACACAAAGCGCTAGGCCGCTTCATTCTCTTCCTCCCGCAAATCGTGCACGATTTCCAGATACGCCCGTATTACCGCTTCTTCCGGGACTACGCCTATCAGGGTCCCGTCCCGGGACACGAGGGGTACGGCTTCACCGAGAAAGCCCCGCAACATTTCCATGGACTGCCAGACCGACGTGTTTTCATTAAAGCGGGTGAACGACTGAATGGCCGCCTCCATCACCGGTGTTGCGGTGTCCTCATTGACAAATACCCTGCAGCCTGACAACGCCCACCAGAACGCCTTTATGGTCCAGAACCATGGCCTCGGAACGGTGGTCATCAACCATTTGCTGGCGAACATCGCCAACGGTTTGCAGGTTGCTTGCTTTGGAAAACTGGCGGGACACATAATCCGTGATGCGGTGGGTTTCCAGTATCGCCTTGTCACGCCCCAGGGACAGATCGAACCCCCGGTCACGTAATTGCAGATCGAACAGCGAGCGGCCGATCACCCGGTAGGAAATCAGGTTGGCAAATACCACAGACACCATGGCCGCAATGGTCAGGTCGTAACTGCGGGTCAGCTCGAACACGATGAGGATGGTTGTCAGCGGGGCACCAATCACCGAGCTGGCCAGCGCCATCATGCCGCAAATGGCATATACCACCAGGCCAGAGTGCGGCACCGGCGCCACATAAGGCAACACCAGGCCGTAGAAAGCGCCAAAGAGGATGCCGATCAGCAGCGCCGTCAGAATCAGTTTCGCGACAATGATCAGCGCAAGCTCGCCAATACCGAATGCACCTTCAATAGTGGCAAAACGCAATGTTTCCTGGCCTATCCCCAGCACTTCCGGTATCCACAGAGCCACCAGCCCGACCACCAGCCCCCCGGCGGCAGGCACCATCACTGTCGCTACCGACACCAGCCTTGCTCCGTATTCCGCCTGTATGCGGGCATAGGGAGAGCTCAGCAGGCGGTCATTCAGGTAATGGACGGCATCCACAAAGCCTATCGCTGCAAGCGAGGCAGCCGCACCCACGATAATGGCCACGGCCGTCACCATGCTGATCTGATAAACAATTTGCTGAATGCCGCGTCTGTCCATACTGCAAGTAAAGTCCTGAATTGCCATGGGCTCAAATGTTTACATTAGCCGTGAAATCGGTGGAAACTTCGCTATCGCCATTTTCCATTGCCACAAGGCTGAATCATGATCTGGTTTTTACTGGCATTTTTGCTTCTGATTGTTGCCATAACACTTCTGGTGTTACGCGGGGAAAACCTTGCCCATCTGGACAGGGACAACGTCCCGAATCAGGGCTTAACCCCCGGCCCCGGCCACAATCAGGTGCTGGAAACCATCAGGGACATGGGCCGCTCGGCGAGAGGGCTGAAAGGCAAGGCCCGACTGATGGCCCTGCGCAAGCATATGGATGGTCTCAGCGAGGGCCACGACTTCGTTTCCGAGTTCCGTCCCTCGGGAGCCAATGCACCAAAAGGAGAGTGGGTTCTGGCACCCGGAGTGAACACCCGTCGACGGATACTCTACATTCATGGTGGCGCGTGGGTAGCTGGCAGCCCTCGTAGCCACCGCACCATTACTGACCGCCTGTCCAGACTGGCTGATGCGGCTGTATTTGCCGTGGATTACCGGCTATTGCCGGAGCATCGCTATCGGGAAGGACTGCAGGACTGCCAGGAAGCCTATCAATGGATGCTGGACCATGGCCCTGACAGCGCCGAGCGTGCTGAATTTGTTGTGGTGGCCGGGGATTCCGCCGGCGGCAGCCACACCCTGGTACTGCTTGCCTGGGTTCGGGATCACGGCCTGCGCCCGGCAGATGCCGCAATAGCACTTTCCCCCTCAACCGACCTGACACTGACGGCTCCCAGCAACCGTCTCAACATCAAGACAGACCCTCTGCTCGGCCCTACCTTTGGCAGCCTGATGCGGGTACCGCTGCCGGTACTCTGGTGGCTGAGTTTCTTCGGCATGCGCCTGTCGCCCTCCAGCCCACTGGCCTCCCCACTGCGCGGCAACCTGGAAAACCTGCCCCCTACCCTGATCCATGCCAGCGACTCGGAAATGCTGCTGGACAATGCCCGCAGGTATGCCAACAAGGCAAAAGACGCCGGCTCACCGGTGGAGCTGCAGACCTGGCCCGGCATGGTGCACGTATGGCACATCTTCCCGGATCTGTTACCGGAAGCGGAAGAAGCCTCTGATCACATTGGAGAATTTCTGGCCAGCATTGATCGGAGCCAAAGAGCGACTTAATGCCGCCTGCCGCCTTTTTCCCTTTGCCGTTTTTGGACGACTTGGTGTCGTATTGGATTTACCGCCCACGGCCAATCAGGGCCACATTGAATCAAGGCCGTGCCACAACGCACGCGGGTATCCATTGCGGGTAAAGGGGGGAGCGAGATGGCACAACTACCGAAACGCGCAAAAGTCGTAATCATTGGCCAGGGCGGTATCGTCGGGTCTTCGGTAGCCCACCACCTGATTGAACAGGGCTGGGACAATATCGTGGGGCTGGAGAAGTCGGCCATTCCATCGGATATCGGCTCTACCTCCCACGCCTCGGACTTCTGCTTCACCACCTCCCACGACAAGCTGAATGTCTATACCACCAAATACAGCCAGGCGTTCTACGAGAAACGCGGCAACTACGTAAAATGCGGCGGCATGGAAGTGGCCCGCATTGATGATGACGAACGCATGGACGAGCTTCGCCGGAAGGTTGGGTCCGGAAAAGCCTTTGGCACCAACGTCAGCATGATTTCGCCAAAGCAGGCGAAGGAATTGTTCCCGCTGGTGGATGAAAGCCGGATCCAGGGCGCCATGTGGGACCCGGACGCCGGGCTGGTGGTGCCCCGCTCCCAGAAAGTGGCCGGCGACCTGGTGGAGGAGGCAGTGGCCACCGGAAAGCTGCAGGCCTTTGCTTACACACCGGCGATCCGCATCGATGTCCAGGATGGCCAGGTTCGGGGCGTGGAAACCCACAAGGGATATATTGAAACCGAATACGTTGTGCTCTCCATGGGTTTCTGGGGCCCCTTGATGGCCAACACAGCCAACTCTCCGTTGCCGCTGATGCCGCTGGAGCACCCGTTGCTGTTTTTCGGCCCCTATGAAGAGCTCAGCGGCACTGGCAAACAGATCGTTTACCCGCTGTTTCGCGATCAGGGCAATTCCGCCTATGTCAGGGACACCGGTGACCCGACCACCACCGAGGGTGGCCGTATCGAATGGGGCTATTACGAGGCGGAGAACCCCCGGCTCGTCTATCCCGGAGCGGTTGCCGAACCTGGCGAAGCTCGGCTGTCGCCGTCCATGCGGGATCTTTCACTGGAACAGGTCATGGACGCCTACGAGAAGGCCATCGAAATGACCCCGATCCTGGGTGAACTGGGCTGGGAGGAAAAGCACTCCTTCAACGGCCTGCTGTCGGTAACACCGGATGGTGGGTCCCTGATCGGTGAATCTCCGGACGTTCGCAATCTCTGGTTCTGCGAGGCAGTCTGGGTCAAGGACGGGCCGGGCGCCGGCAAGATACTGGCGGACTGGATGACCCAGGGGTCGCCGGAGATGGATCCTCACAGTATTGATATCGCGCGCCATTACCCGCTGCAGAAAACACCGGACTACGTCTACGACCGCTGCTACGAAACCGCGAAGAAAATCTACACCCCGGCGGTCCACCCACGTGAGCCCTATACGACCGGGCGCAGGATGCGCACCAGCCCGTTCTATCTGCGGGAGGTGGAGCTGGGAGCCTATTTTATGGAAGCCGCCGGCTGGGAACGAGCCCACGGGTACGCCGCCAATGAGGCAACACTACTGGCAAAATACCGTGACCGTATCCCGGTGCGCGAACATGAGTGGGATGGCAGGCATTTCTGGGAAGTATCCAACGCCGAGCAACTGGAGATGAGCGAATCGGTAGGCATGATAAACCTGTCCCATTTCGCCATTTTCGATATTTCCGGGGACGACGCGGAAGCGCTGATGGAATACCTGTCCGTTGCCAAAGTGGGCAGTTCCACGCCTCGTGGCAAAGGGGTGTACACCCACTTTCTTGATGCCCGTGGAGGTGTCCGTTCAGACCTCACCATTATCCGCCGTGGCGACAACGACTACCGGGCAGTCTGCGGCGGCGACACCGGCTACCGGGATTATTGCTGGATCACCCGCATGGCCCGGAAGAAAGGGCTCGACAACGTCCAGGTGCAGGATCGCACTGACGATCTGGCTACCCTGGGGCTTTGGGGCCCGAAGGCCCGGGAAACCCTGGCCCAGCTCATAACGGATCCGGAGGAGTTGTCAGCAGAAAACTTCCCTTTCGCCACTGCCACGGAACTGAACGTTCGGGGTGTTCCCGTCTGGGCCTTCCGGATATCCTACGTCGGTGAACAGGGCTGGGAGCTCTACTTCCCGTTCAGTTATGGTCTGAAAATCTGGGACCTGTTGTATGACGCTGGCGTGACCCCGGTCGGCATCGAAACCTACGCCAACACCCGCCGGTTGGAGAAAAGCCTGCGGCTGCAGAATGTCGATCTGGAAACCGAATACAATCTTTACGAAGCCGGCCTGCAGCGCCCCAAGGTTAAAGATGCAGATTTCCACGGCAAGGCCGCTTACCTTGAACAGCGGGAATGGCCCAAACAGGCCGCTTACCTGTGCACCATGACGATGATCGAACACAAGGATGCCAATGGCGTGCCGCGCTATCCGGTCGGCCAGTGGCCCATCCTCGACCCGCAAACCGGCGACGTACTGGTGGATAGCCATGGCCGCCGTTCCTACAACACCAGCGCAGCCTGGGGACCATCTGTCGGCAAGATCATTCTGCTGGGCTACATCCCCGTGGAGTACGCCCAGGAAGGCCGGGAGCTGACCCTGGAATACTTCCAGGAGCATTACCCGATCCGCATTGAAGCTGTCGGCTATCGCGCCCTGTTCGATCCGGACAATGAGCGGGTCAAATCCTGAACGAAGTGAGTGACCGGGTACGGCGGTCAGCATTCGATAATGTTGACCGCCAGCCCTCCCCTCGCCGTTTCCTTGTACTTGTCGAGCATATCGCGACCAGTCTCCCGCATGGTGTGGAGCACCTTGTCGAGGGACACGAAGTGCTTGCCGTCTCCACGCAGGGCCATGACAGCCACATCAATGGCCTTCACTGATGCCATGGCATTGCGTTCGATACAGGGAATCTGCACCAGGCCGCCAATGGGGTCACAGGTCATACCCAGATGATGTTCCATGCCGATTTCGGCGGCGTTTTCCACCTGTTCCGGTGAGCCGCCGGTAGCGGCCGCCAGCCCCGCCGCAGCCATGGCGCAGGCAGAGCCGACCTCGCCCTGGCAGCCAACTTCAGCGCCGGAAATGGAGGCGTTCTCCTTGAACAGGGCCCCAATTGCCGCGGCGGTCAGCATAAAGCAGACAATACCGTCTTCGTCCGCCTGCGGGCAGAACTCCCAATAATAGTGCAGCACCGCCGGAATAATGCCGGCTGCACCGTTTGTGGGCGCGGTCACGATCCGGCCGCCGGCAGCGTTCTCCTCATTGACCGCAAGGGCATAAAGGTTAATCCAGTCCAGAGCGCTCAGGGAGGGAGAGATCAGGTCCACCCGCTGCTTGTCCATCAGCGACTGGTAGAGCGAAGCCGCCCGGCGCCGAACCTTAAGCCCCCCGGGTAATTCCCCCTCGTGACGGATGCCATTGCCCACACATTCACGCATGACCTGCCAGAGGTCGAGAATGCCGCTGCGAATTTCCTCTGGCGTTCGCCACGCCTGCTCATTGGCAAACATGACATCGGCGATACTCAGCTCATGCTCGCGGCACTGCAGCAACAACGCCTTGCCGGTTGAGAACGGGTATGGCAGTGGCGTGTCGTCCTCGCGAATACGTGGTGTGCCATCGGGGCCTCCACCCACTACAAAGCCACCACCTACGGAAAAGTAGGTTTTTTCGCACAGGCCCTGACCGTCCCTATCGAAAGCGAGGCAGATCATGCCGTTGGGATGCCCCGGGAGAGACTTGCGACGGTAATAAACCAGGTCTGTCGACTCCCGGAAACGGACCGGATACCGGCCTGCAAGAGACAGGATCCCGGAGCTGCGAATACATGCCAGCCGGGCCGGCATTCCGTCCGGATCGATCTGGTCGGGCCGATCGCCCTCCAGCCCCATCATCACGACCGGGCCGGTACCATGCCCCTTGCCGGTGGCTCCCAGGGAACCGTAAAGGGACACTTTGACCCGGTGTGCCGATTCCAGCAGGCCCTCCCGTTCCAGAACTCCGACAAACCGGCGCGCTGCCTCCATGGGGCCAACCGTATGGGAGCTTGAGGGGCCAATGCCTGCCTTGAACAATTCAAACAGACTGATTGCCAATTTACTGACTCCTGCCGGGGTATCTGCTTCAACAGTAACGCCGCTGCTGCCCGGACGCATGCTCGCCCACGACATCCGGACGATAATTTACGACAGCCCGGAAAGTCGCGTCAGGACCATGTGGAGGCACAGGATGTCGCATGTGGACCATTGGCTGTCTGGCCACCACCTTAGAATGAAGCCATAACGGAACTGATCATATATTGCACTATCCAAGTGCAACAACTAATGTTCAGGTTGTAGCAGTTAAGATGGATATGATGTGCACGAACTGCTGCAACAGGCCCAGGTGGGCAAGGGGGTTAATCATGACCAGTGATAGCGGCTCGCACACAAGCAGACCCGCTCAGACGCCCTATCGGGTCGGCTTTCTGCTGATCGAAAACTTCACGCTGATTGCTCTTGCCACCGCCGTTGAACCCCTGCGCGTGGCCAACCAGCTGGCAGGCACCGAACTCTATTCCTGGAAACTGCTTACCGCATCAGGCGATTATGCTCGCGCCAGTGACGGCATTACCATGGTACCGGATGCGTCTATTCAGGAAGAGCACAGCTTCGACCAGGTGATTGTGGTTGCCGGCATTGATGTCACCCGCAGTTTTTCACGCACGGAAGTCAACTGGCTGAGACAGATGGCCCGCCGGCATGTCCTGATGGGAGCTGTCTGCACCGGGGCCTACGTGCTGGCCAGTGCCGGGTTATTGAACGGCCATGCCTGCAGTGCCCACTGGGAGTGTCTGGAAGCCATGCAAGAAGGCTTCCCTCGTGTGCAGACCAATAACCGCCTGTTTACCGTTGAACGGGAACGCATGACCTGTACCGGCGGCACCGTGCCAATGCATATGATGCTCAGTTTCCTGGCACGTCGCCATGGCCAGGAACTCAGCAGTGCCGTATCTCACATGTTTGTTTGTGACCGGGTGCGGGAAGAAAGCGAACAGCAGCCCATGCCCATGCATCCCCGTCTTGCCTGTGCCCAGCCCAAGCTGGCAGAGGCCGCCCAGTTGATGGAAGCGAATATCGAGGAGCCTATCGAACTGCAGGAACTGGCAACGCTGGCCGGAATATCACGGCGGCAACTGGAACGGTTGTTCCTCAAACATATGGGCTGCACACCATCACGCTACTATCTGCGGGTCCGACTGAATCGGGCCCGCCGTCTGCTGAAACAGACCTCCTGCTCGATAGTGGAAGTTGCCTCCATGTGCGGTTTTGTCTCGGCCACCCATTTCAGTCGCTGCTACCGCAAGACCATGGGCAAGGCTCCGAAGTATGAACGTCTGGCAGTCTGTGCCCAGGGAACAGCAGGCGGCGCGGTAATCGATACCATGGCCAGCCTGCCCTCATCATCCCTGCAGGCACTGCGCCGCTCCCGTACCGAGCCGACCTACGGTAGCTTCGAGGACACCTATTCAGGTTAACCCCATCACCAGGCCGTTCTCATCAAGCGCAATATCCAGAGCGGCAGGACGCCGTGGCAGGCCTGGCATGGTCATGATATCGCCACACACAGCGACCACAAATCCGGCGCCGGCCGCCAGACGCACCTCCCTCACTGGCAACGTGTGACCCGAAGGTGCGCCCTTAAGCGCCGAATCCGCCGAGAAGCTGTACTGGGTCTTGGCAATACACACCGGCAGGTGGCCAAAACCCAGGCTTTCGTATTCTTCAAGCTGGCGCCTGGCTACCGTGGTGAACTCAACGCTTCCCGCGTGATAAATTCGCGTGGCAATAGTTCGGATCTTGTCTGCCAGGGGCAGGCTGTCTTCATAGAGGAACCGGATCTCCGGCGTGCCCTCGTCCATCTGGTCGAGCACCGCCTGGGCCAACTCTGTTGCACCCTCACCCCCGGTTGCCCAGTGGTCTGACGGCACGGCCCTCACTCCCATACTTTCACTGATGGATTGCACGAGTGCCATTTCATCCTCAGTGTCGTCCGGGAAACGATTGATACATACCACCGGAGTCAGACCGAATTGCTGAAGGTTGCGAATATGACGCTCCAGATTGGCTGCGCCCTCCCTCAGGGCCGACAGGTCGGGAATGCCCAGCCGGCTGCGGGGAACACCGCCCTGCATTTTCAGCGCCCGGATGGTGCAGACCACTACCGCGGCATCCGGCCGCAAGCCGGTATGCCGGCATTTGATATCAATGAACTTTTCTGCACCCAGATCAGCACCGAATCCGGCTTCGGTGACCACCACGTCGTTCAGTGCCAGCGCCGCCCGCGTTGCGGTTACGGAATTGCAGCCGTGAGCGATATTGGCGAAGGGCCCACCGTGGATGAACACCGGATTGTGTTCCAGGCTCTGCACCAGGTTTGGCTGCAGTGCCTCTTTTAAAAGCACCGTCAGAGATCCTTCTACACCAAGGTCACGCACGGTAACCGGCGTCATGTCGGTGCGCCTGCCAACAATGATGTTACCCAACCGTTGCTTGAGGTCTGCTCGCCCGTCTGCCAGGCACAGAATGGCCATAATTTCCGATGACACAGTGATATCGAAGCCGGTTTCACGGGGCACTCCGTG
This sequence comes from Marinobacter sp., assembly GCA_046260345.1. Classification (GTDB taxonomy): domain Bacteria; phylum Pseudomonadota; class Gammaproteobacteria; order Pseudomonadales; family Oleiphilaceae; genus Marinobacter. The sequence goes on from JBHEPI010000177.1 coordinate 10,563, forward strand.
TGCCGCACCACCCAGGCCGCAGACCATGTTTCTCAAGGACCGGTCGGTGATATCCATGACACGGCGCCAGCTTATGTAGCGCGGGTCCAGCCCCGCTTCGTTGCCCCAGTGAATGTGGTTATCGATCAGTGAAGCCAGCAGATTATGAGCACTGGTGATGGCGTGGAAATCGCCATTGAAATGCAGGTTGATGTCCTCCATCGGAATCACCTGGGAGCGCCCACCGCCAGCCGCGCCACCTTTCATGCCAAAGCATGGGCCCAGGGAGGGTTCCCGCAGGCAAACAGACGAGCTTACCCCCAGGCGGTTGAAGCCATCGTTCAGCCCCACACTGGTGGTGGTCTTACCCTCACCCGCCGGCGTTGGGGTAATCGCCGTTACCAACACCAGCTTTCCCCGGGGCGCGGTATCGGAAGTATCAACGTAGGCCATGTCCAGTTTGGCCTTGTAATGTCCGAATGGCACCAGGCTTTCCGCGGGCAGGCCAAAACGCTGCTGGGCCAGCAGCAGAATGGACAGCGGCTGCACCGAACGGGCAATCTCGATGTCCGGCGTCCCGGGTGGCGGGAACTCAGCCGGCACGGGTGTAGCGGATTTCAGGTTACTGTACTGAAGACTCATGGAACTGTCCCCTCTGGCCCTCTGCGGACCCGCTGTGTTCTTGAATCCACTGCGCCGACTGGCGCAACCCACCGAATGGAAAGAGATGGATACCCCTCAGCAGGGTGTCCGGGTTGTCCAGGCAATACTGGACCAGCATTCGCACCATGGCGTCCGGCTTCCAGGCCCTTAACAGTTTGGCGCTACCCGGCCGGCGTAGCATCGCCCTGGCAGAGGCGCCTACGCCGCACTGGGCGGCGTAGGCCATGAGAGTTTTGACCCGTGTGGGGCCGGCCAGGCCGATGTCCACGGGCACCTCCTCCAGAACATCCCCGAGGCTTTGCAACCAGTCGGTGACCACCCCGGCATCGAAGGTAAACTGGGTGACCACCCAGAGATGTGTATTCGTCGTGCGGGCATACTCTCGCTTGATCCCGAGGGCCTGTATCAGCGTTGCACGGTCAGCCATGGGGTGCCCGTCAGGATGAGCGGCAACGCCTATCCCGTGGAACTGGAACTGGGCCAGAAGACCGGATTCAAGCACCGCCAGGGTGTCGGGGAAAGGCCCCGCAACCGCATCGCTGTCGCCGGCAATCAGCAACAGGCGGTCAACCCTGCTTTCGTCCAGTTGAGACAGCCAGTCCCGCAGTTGTTCCCGGCTCTGGGCCATACGGGCCGGCACATGGGGAATCGGCTGCATGCCGATCTCCAGCAAATGCTGGCAGGCTTCCAGCGTCTCACTGAACTGCCCTTTCGGCAGGAACGGAACATAGACGCAGGTACCCGCCGGCAAAAGATCCGGCAGGTACTCTTTGGTGAGAATCTGACGGGGTGTCGCCTCAATGGAGGCCCCGCGCACCAGCGACCGAAAGCGCGCTTCCGCTTCTTCACTCCGGCTGCCGAACGCCTGTTTACCGCGCACCAGTTTCATAAGCCTTACACCCCGTTGCTGCCCGTTTGGCTAGTCGGCGAAATCGATTCCTTTCGCCCTGGCCCGTTCCCTTGCGTTGGGATTGACCGACGGCCGGAAAGGCACTTCCACTATTTCCGCCTCAACATCGGTGGTACCGTCCGCAGCCGCATATTCCACTGGCAGGTGGACGGTCAGCCGGGTGCCAATACTGCGCAGATCATAGGGCACATAGGCCAGCGCAATGTTGGTTTCCAGCTCCGGGGAGTACCAGGGAGACGTCACATAGCCTTCCGGCTCTCCGCCATCAGGACCGCTGATTAGCCAGAAATCATTGGCGTAGTCGGTCACTTCACTGCCACCGAAACGGATACCCACCATAATGTGAATGAACGGAGGCCGCCCGGCATCGATCTGTTCGCGTGCTTTTTCAAGAGCCTGCTTACCGATGTAATCCGAGTCCTTGTTGCGGGGCACCTGGTAAGCCAGAGCGCACTGGAACGGCAGGGTTTCCTGGTCCACGTCCTGGCCCCAGGAAAGAATGCCGGCGGCAATGCGGCGATGATGCGCAGGGGCAATCACCTTCAGGTTGTGCGGTTCACCCGCTGCAAGCACGGTATACCAGAGATCCTCGGCGTATTTCGTGGCTTCCTTCAGGTATATCTCGTAGCCTTTCTCACCGGTGAAACCGGTCTGGGAAACAATCACGTCATGACCGGCTACCTGGCCTTCCATCAGTCCGTAGTAGGGAATGTCCCTTACCTTCTCTCCGAACAGGTCAACCATCAGCGCTTCGGATTTGGGGCCCTGGATCTGCACCGGTGCCACGTCGATCTCCGCGATGCTGACGTTGAAGCCCATACCGATGTTCACGCCCCTCATCCAGAGCTCAAGGTCACTGTCAGAAAGGGAGAACCAGAACTCATCCTCCGCCACGCGCAACAGCACCGGGTCATTGAGAATACCGCCTTCCTCGTTGCAGAGGATGACGTATTTGCCGCGCATGGGTTTGATCTTCGTGGCATCCCGGGTGATCACGTAGTTAACAAAGCGCTCCGCATCCGGCCCCTTGACCTGAATCTGGCGCTCAACCGCCACATTCCACATAGTGACATCATGGATAAGCGACTCGTATTCCACCATGGCGCCGCCGTCTTCCGTCCGGACATACCCCCGTGGGTGATACATGCGATTGTATACGGAGGCCCGCCAGCAGCCAGCCTCGTATGACAGGTGCCAGTACGGTGATTTGCGCACCCGCGTGGAGATCAGCATCTCCACCGGCGTAGGCCCGGACTGGCGCAGGTTGATGGGAACGCGACGATCGGACTGATCGATGCTGTCAGGCTGGCGCGCGGCACCTGCCCTTTGGTGTGGATAATCCCGAAGTACTTGCTCGAATTTAACGGCCATTGCTATCTCCCCCTTACCGGGTTGTCGATAGCTCTAATGTGACCTTGTTCGGGTTTAGTGGGTTGAACCAATACGACACTGGCACAACCAAAAACGTCAGAGAGATGTTTTTTTCACCATCCCTCTTTCGCCTGTCAGTCGTGAGGTATCGGATCCGGGCTCCGGTCCCAGCCCACCATCACCAACGTGGCCACCACCCCGATCAGCAGACCGATCCAGGGTTCAAAGAACGCCAGCGTCGCGCCTATCAGCACTACCGTTCCCCGGGAAGCATTGTCTCTGGGAATGGACATGGCAATGTAGGCACAGGCAAAGCCGGTGAGCACCAGGGTGAGTGAGAGCGCAATGCCCAGCAACGGCTTCAGGCCCGTCATCAGGGGCAGCAGGAAATAAATAAACGGTAGACCCATCAGGTAGTAGGACGCCAGGCCGCTGTGCAGGCTGCCCATGGCTCTGGGCCCCTGCTTCCAGCGCTGCACCACAATCACATGAACACCGGTCCAGACCGCACCCTGGGTGGGGAAAAACGGTGCGAAGATGCCCATCAGCGCGTTACGGATGGACAGCGAGAAGTGGGTGCGGTTGAGGTTGATGTCAATGTGCTCGTCGGTACGGGTTTTCATACCATCCCGCAGAACCTCATTACCCGTTACCAGGTCACCGAACAGAATAATGTAGGCGATCAACGCCAGCGGCACGCTCTGCGCGATCATTTCAAACGATGGCCAACCATTGACCAGGGGTGACGCCTTGGCAACCGCTTCCGTCAGTGGCGGCACCATAAAGCCCCACTGGATATCGAAACTGACCTCGCCGAAAAACGGCCCCACCGCGGCGGCAATCATAAAGCCCGGCAGCAAACCCAGCGCACCCAACATGAAGAAGAACCGGTTACGGGCCTTGAGCTTCTGCATGGGCACCGAGAAGGTGAAAATCAGGCAGATTGCACAGGCAAGTGTGGTGGCAATGGGCTGTTCCAGCAGAAAGCGATCGGCGTCATCAATGAACACCCGCTTGAGCGCAGCGATTGAGGCGCCCAGAATAATCCCCGCCTTGAGGGTATCCGGCAGCCAGATGACAAATCGTCGCCCCAGCCCGGTAATCCCCAGAATAAACACCAGCGAGGCAAATACCAGGGAAAGCGCCGTCATCGCCTGGAAGCGGCTGGAGGGATCTTCATATCCGCCGATCACAAAAGCCAGAATCAATGGTAGCGCCGGGGTTATCCAGCCCCCGGCGTAAGGCTCACCAAAAATGATGACCGCCGACGCAATCAGGAAGGCGTGAACCATGGACAGGGCAATGGCCTCTTCAAAGCTCAGGCCAAAGTAGGCGGTCATGACCGGAATCAGCGCCAGCCCCGTTGCCGCAGACACCAGTAGCCCCTGAAGGAACTCCGACCAGCAAAGCTTGGTGTGGTAAAAAGGTACTCGAAAGGTGAACGGGCCCCATCGCCAGCCCGCCAGCTCTTGTCTTTCTGCCATTTCAGATTACCCGCTTGTCGTTATATTTGTAGTGGTCTGAGTATGGAAAGGGTACGGGTATTCTGCGAATGAATTTTTCTGATTGGTGTTGATAAACAGTACTGATAACCCGCACCAAAAAGGTTAGCTGGCCAACGCCACCAAGCGGCTATAGACTGGAAGCGGTTTCCCCGGGACTCAACCATAGAGGAGCAGACGTTGACACTGACCACCCCCGCCCTTCTATTCCCTGCAATTTCGTTATTGCTGCTGGCCTATACCAATCGTTTTCTTGTGCTCGCCCAACTTATCCGCCAGCTAAAACAGATGGATACCGAAGAAGACCATGCCCTTATCGCACGGCAAATCAGCATGCTACGAAAACGCATTGTACTGACCAAACGCATGCAGACTTACGGAGTGCTGAGCTTTTTCCTCTGCACCATGTCCATGTTCGTGCTGTTTGTAGGCGCCGAGCTTACCGGCGCAATTGCATTCGGAATCAGCCTGATACTGCTCTCGGTATCTTTGCTGTATTCGCTTTACGAAATCGTGATCTCAACCAATGCCATCAACGTTGAGCTTGAGAGTTTTGAGGCGAGGAAGCAGGGGCAAACGGAAAAGCGGGAATAACAAACGCCTCCAGAAGCGCATTCTGCTTATGCATGAAAGAAGGAGACGCCGGCGGCTGAGGATCGGACGTCATTACAACCGTCATGGCCAGATCGGGAACGACGTACAGCATTTGTCCGCCGAACCCACGCCCGTAATAGGCGCGATGCCCGCCCAGATCAGTCACGAACCAGCCGTAACCGTAGCCATCATCGGTGTACCGGGAGGTTCCGCGCGCCACCCATGAACGGTCGATCCATTCCTTTGAAAGCACTTGCTCACCGGCATGCACACCCTCGTTACGATACAGTTCGCCGATTTTCAGCAACGCCATGGGGGACAACCGCATATCGTTGCCACCGAAATAGATTCCCTGGGGGTCCCGCAGCCATGGCTGAATCCGCATATCCAGCGGATCGCCCAGCCAGTCACGGGTGATATCGAGCGTACTGCGCCCTGTGCTTCTGGTGAGCGCCGCGGAAAGCAGATGGTAGCTGCCAGTAGAGTAAAGCATGTCACCGCCCGGCTCCGCGACAAATGGGCGGCTGAGGGCATAATCCACCCAGTTGTCGCTATTAACCCACACGCCGTAATAACGGCCGGAGGTACGTTGCAGGCCGGCCTGCATGGACAACAAGTGGCCAATGGTTACTTCAGCAACGCGATCACTGGCATTTTCCGGCGCATTCAGCAGATCCGTAATGGGCTGATCCACGCTGTCGAATACGCCACGATCAATGGCCATACCAACCACCACAGAAAGCACCGTCTTTGAAAGCGACTTGATGTTCGCCGGCTCGTCCAGCCCGGGCCCGCGGAAGACCCGCGAAAATACGGTTTCGCCTTCTACGGCAATGATCACGCTATGCAGCCGATCAAGCTCGCTGGCATTTTCTGCCAGCCCGGGGAACACACTGCTGCCTGCAGTGGTTTCAGTCGCTCCGACAGGCATGCAGAAACAACCCAGGCTCACCACAAAGAGCACCAGCCTCATCGTTTGTGCATATTTCATGGACTATCGGTTACCCCAGATTCTGGCCACAGCACTGTTGCTTCCCAGCAGGCCCACCACGAAACACACCAGACTGACCACGAAAAACAGAACGATGGGAAACACTGCACCCAGGCTTTCGGCCACCCGGGCCGCCATCAGGGACACCCCGGACAGGAGCAGGAACAGAAAGCCCACGGCCAGGAGAATTTTGCGGTGGGATGGGCGATAGCCCTCTGCACTCCCGCCCTTTTCGAAGAAGAACAGGATCGGCCAGAACACCTTGCGGAAAACATCTTTCACGGAATACAACCTCACATCATTCAGGGGCGGGGGCTGACAACGGCCAGTGTCACCATTGCCTTGGAAACCAGCCGCATATCACCGGCTGCCCCACAATACACCTCTGACTCTACCACGGTCAGTGAGGAACCTGCCTTGAGTACGGTGGCAATACACTCAAGATGAGTGCCTTTGGCCGATCGCAGCAGCTTCAGTGAGAAATCCGAGGTCAGTACGATTTGCCCGAGGCCGGCCACGGAAGCACCCGCCGCACCCGCCGTGTGGTCGGCCACGGTGGCCTGAACGCCGAAATGAACAAAGCCATCCTGCTGCAGGTGCCTGTTTGCCAGCACAAGTCGTGTGCGACACTCGCCGGGTTCAATGGACGTCAGTTCCAGGCCAAGGTCGGCAATGAACGGCGCCGATGAAAAGATACGTTCCACTTCTTTTTTGTTGAGATTGTCCACATCGTCTCCCTTTCCAATGCACACTAAACTTCAAAAACATGCTCCGCCAACCTGTCACGAATGGCGTCGGGGATGGGAACGGACTTTTGCGTCTCGTAGTCAAAATGAATCAGTACCGTCACACCACGGGCGACCACCGTGCCGTTCTGCCAAGCTTCCTGAATGACCTGAAACGATGAATTGCCAACGGTACCAATTCCGGTATGCACCTCCACGGGAGTGTGCCAGTAACACTGCGCCTTGAGGTCAATCTCCATCCTCGCCAGGATCAGCGGCCAGCCCTTTGGCGTCAGTGATGGATGGAAAATCCGGAAAACCGGTGTTCGTGCCTGCTCGAACCAGACCGGATAGACGGTATTGTTGATATGGCCCAGGGCATCGGTATCACTGAATCGCGGCTCAACTTCATAAAAAAACATGTGTACTACCCAAATTGACTGAGGAAACCGAAATCTTACCGAAATTCCGTTCCGCGGGGCCAATGAATGTTATCGGGCACCAGACAACGGATAAGTCTCAACCACTTGGTATATAGATCCACATTCCCCATGCGCGCTTTCAAACAACGCAAAGCAGTCAACCTGAAACGGCCCAATGAGAAGCTCGCTATAATCCTGCAGTAATCCAGCGACCGACCCGGCCTCTTTTTTGAAGCGGGACAGCGTGACATGCGGATGGAAGCTGCGCTTTTCCTGAGCAAACCCAACGGATGCCAGCCTCTGGTTCAGCCCAGCCTGTAGTTCCTCCAGTTTTTCAACAGGCCGGACTCCGGCCCAGAGATTTTTCGGGCGATCCGGC
>JBHEPI010000190.1:0-11298 GCA_046260345.1 Marinobacter sp.
AAACACGCCCGTGAATACGTCCCTGTAGGGCTCGGTCGCGCCATCCATGGCGCTCCACGGTTTTGGGAAAGTTCCCCGCCAACACCCTCGTTATACTTTTGCGCTGCCTACTCAAGAATTAAAGGCAGAACTCCTTGATTAATCCCTTAAGGATTGCTACCGCCGGATCCAGCTGGGACAATTCCAGGAATTCATCGGGTTGGTGGGCCTGGTCGATATAACCGGGGCCCATAACCAGAGTTTCCAGCCCCAGTTTCTGTAACCACGGCGCTTCCGTTGCGAAGGCAACCGCTTCTGCCGTGTGGCCTGTCAGTTTTTCACAGGCCCTCACCAGTTCCGCGTCAGCTGGCGTTTCAAACGGTGGAACGCCATCAAATAAAGGCTCGAACTCCATCGACAGCTTGCGGCTTTTAGCCAGCGGCTGAAGTTTATGGAGAATCTCCTGGCGCAGTCCGTTCATATCCATGCCCGGCAGAGGCCGCAGATCGAAGTGCAGTTCGCAACGGGCGCAAATCCTGTTGGGGTTGTCGCCGCCGTGGATGCAGCCCAGGTTCATGGTGGGTACCTGCACCTTGAAATTCGGGTTGCTGTACTTTGCCTGCCAGCCAGAACGCAGGGCCAGCAGTTCGCCCAGTGCCTCATGCATTCCTTCCATGGCATTGCGGCCCAGGGATGGGTCCGAGGAGTGGCCGGACTGGCCCTCGAATACCAGGCGTTCCATCATGATGCCCTTGTGCATTCGTACAGGTCTGAGGCCAGTGGGCTCGCCAATCACCGCATAGCGGGCCTTCGGGCGACCGGCCTCGGCCAGGGCCCGGGCACCGTTCATGGAGCTTTCCTCGTCAGCCGTGGCCAGGATAATCAGCGGCTGCTTCAGGTCTTCGCCCACGAAGGCTTTGGCCGCTTCAATGGCCAGCGGGAAAAAGCCTTTCATGTCGCAGGTGCCAAGGCCATACCAGCGGTCGTCCCGCTCGGTCAGGGTGAACGGGTCACTCTGCCAGCGCTTGTCATCAAAGGGCACGGTATCGGTATGGCCCGAGAGTACCAGCCCACCCGGACCGCTGCCCAGCGTAGCGATCATATTGTACTTGCCGGGCACACCGGGCACTTCCAGCAACTCGACACTGAAACCCATAGGCTCCAGCCACTCTGCCAGGGTGCGAACCACCGTCTCGTTGCTATGGTCCCATTCAGCTGAGGCGCTACTGATCGACGGCTGGGAAATCAGCCTGGTCAGCATCTCGCGGATGCCGGGTAAATGTTGTGTGGATCCGGACATAGAAAACTCTCCGCCCCGTCTCAGGGCTAGCGGGCCTGGCCGCGACGCCAGACCTCAAAAGTTGCAACCAGTCGTATGGCAATGGGGTACGCCACTTCACCACCGTCCATCAGCCGTGCGATTTCCATCCGTGAATCATCCACACTGACCAGGCGGCCTTCTACCACATTACCATTCTCCAAGATGACTCTCACCGTCCGCCCGATCCAGAATTCGGCATCATCCGTGTCAGCGGGATTCCAGCCAGCGACAATACCGGCAGGGCCATCACCACCGTCACCGGTAACAACCGGCTCCAGCATGGCTTCCGGCTGCTCCGGAAGCTCCGGTTCAACACGTGCCAGGTAGACATCCGGCACTTGCGAGTGGTTATAACGGACATTCAGACTGGCATCTGCATCGTCCCCGCCATCCCTCACGGGCACGCCCCACACGGGGGCTGACGGATCCAGCTCAAGGGTCAACTCACCACCTTCAGTCAGCCACTGCCGGTACAGTGCCAGCAACTGATCGCTGGCGCTGAAACCCCGGGCCCTGAGTGCGTCACTGAACGCTTCCATAACGATATTGGTCCATTCACCGGTTTCCACTCCGGACTCTCGGGAACAATAAGCCGCTACGCGGCGCATCAGGCCTCCGTCACGAAGCGTCACCGCCATTGCCGACGACGTGGACTCTGTCAACCCGGGCAGCTGAAGCGGGTCCAGCCGGGCGCCTGGCCAGTTCACCTCCACGCTACCGGCATTAACGGTCGTCAACTCGCCGTAGAGGCCGTCAGAACGCTGGATAACGAGGGCCTCACCAGATAAACCGGAAACCCCGAGCCTAAGCAGATCACCGCTGCCCAGATGCTGACGATGATCCGGGCCACAAACCGGAGAAAACAGGGCCGGGGTCATATCAGCACCTGCAGTAACCCAGTTGCGGAACATGTTGGTGTCCAGCATCAGGCGCAGATTTTCTGCATGCAGGGACCAGTGGAGAGGCAGGTCTGCCGGATTAACCAGCGCCGTCAGCAATGCCAGTGGCGAGCCGGCATCGAATACCAGACGGTCGAAATCCACGGGCTGTGTCAGTCGGAAGTCCTGGTAACTGCCGTCACCCAGCGTCAGGCGACCCTCCACACCGGAACGAATGTCACCCCGGTCAATCACGCCGATGTCCTCAACTGCTTTGCGAGCCTCGGCAAACCTCTGGTCCGCCAGCCACCAGACCGCGCCCTTGAATAACAGGTAACAAAACAGGGTCAGGACAACCAGAAAGGTCAGCAGGCGCTTCATGAATCGGTCCTCTCGGGTGTGGCGTCGGAATCATCCTGACAAGGATGGCAGACGATAATGGTCAGTTGCGGGAGATCAGCGTACCTACACCTTCGTCCGTAAAGATTTCCAACAACGTAGCGTGGGCCACCCGACCGTCAATGATATGGGAGGTACGAACGCCGTTTTCCACCGCGTTCAGAGCACAGCGAATCTTCGGAAGCATGCCGCCGTGGATGGTGCCGTCCTCAATCAGTTCGTTGACCTGTTTCGCAGTCAAGCCGGTCAGCACCTTGCCGTCCTTGCTCTTAAGACCGGAGACGTTGGTCAGCAGTATCAGCTTTTCTGCCTTCATGGCTTCCGCCACCTTGCCGGCCACCAGATCCGCATTAATGTTGTAGGACATGCCATCGGGGCCAACACCAATGGGCGCAATCACCGGAATCACATTGCTGCGGGTGAGCATCTCAATGACTTCGACATTCACACTGTCGACTTCACCCACATGACCAATATCGATAATTTCCGGTCGCTCAAGCTCGGGAGAGCGGTTCATCACTTCCAGCTTGCGGGCGCGAATCAGGTTGGCATCCTTGCCGGTCAGGCCAACAGCGGTGCCGCCGTGTGAGTTGATCAGGGAGACGATCTGCTTGTTCACCTGGCCGCCCAGTACCATCTCCACCACATCCATGGTTTCGCTGTCAGTTACCCGCATACCATTGACGAATTCGGACTTGATGTTGAGGCGCTCCAGCAATTCACCGATCTGTGGCCCACCACCATGAACTACAATGGGATTGATACCCACAAGCTTCATCAGCACCACATCTCTGGCGAAGCTGCTTTTCAGCTCCTCGTTCTCCATGGCGTTGCCGCCGTACTTGATCACAACCGTCTTGCCAGTAAAACGCTGAATATAGGGCAGGCCTTTGCTCAGTACTGCCGACACCTGCATTGCTGTTTCACGATCCAGAGCCATTCACGTTGCCTTGTTAGTCAAAAATCCAATAATTGGTTTCACGATTATTCCAGAGCCATCAGAAATCCGCGACAAGATCCGGCGCCACTTTCTGCAGCTGTTCCCGGAATACCACCTTGATTCGCTCCAGCGCCTCCTCTGTTTCCGCCTCGAAACGGAGCACCAGTACCGGTGTGGTATTGGACGCACGGCACAGGCCCCAGCCGTCCGTATATTCCACGCGTATACCGTCGATGGTACTGATGTTGGCCTCACCAAAGTTGCCGTCTTTGCCAAGACGATCCACCAGTTCGAACTTGCTCTCTTCCGATACCTCCACGTTCAGCTCGGGCGTACTGATATCCTCCGGGAAGTCCTCGAAAACCTCATCACAAAGACGGTCCTCGATACCCAGGATTTCCAGCAACCGGGCCGCTGAGTAGAGGCCGTCGTCAAAGCCCAGCCAACGCTCACCGAAGAAAATATGGCCACTCATCTCGCCGGCCAGCAAGGCACCGGTTTCCTTCATTTTCGCCTTCATCAGAGAGTGGCCGGTTTTCCACATGATCGGTCGTCCGCCAGCTTCAGAAATAACACCCGCCAGGCGGCGGCTGCATTTAACGTCGAAAAGGACATCGGCGCCGGGATTACGCGACACCACATCCCTCGCAAACAGCATCAGCAGGCGGTCCGGCCAGATGATCTTTCCGGAATTGGTAACCATGCCCAGGCGGTCGCCATCGCCGTCAAAGGCCAGGCCAATATCGGCTCCCTCGGCCTTCACCCGCTCGATCAGATCCGTCAGGTTTTCAGGCTTTCCGGGATCGGGGTGGTGATTGGGGAAGTCGCCATCCACTTCACAATAAAGCGGAATCACTTCACAGCCCAATTCTTCGATCAGCAACGGCGCCAGCTCTCCGGCAATGCCATTGCCGGCGTCCACCACCACCTTGAGCGGCGCAGCAACGGCAATGTCGCCAACAATTCGATCCAGATAGGCACGGCGAACGTCTTCCGAGGACTGGTTGCCTTGCCCGCTGGCAAAATCGCCGGTACGGATTCGCTGCAACAGCTTCTGGATGGCGTCACCGGACAGCGTCTCGCCTCCCAGCATGATCTTCAGTCCGTTATAGTTGGCGGGATTATGGCTGCCCGTGACCATCACTCCGGAACCGGTGCCCAGTTCATGAGTGGCAAAATAGAGTACAGGTGTCGGAACCGCTCCCACATGAATGACATTGCAACCGGTTGCCAGCACGCCCCTGGCCAGAGCATCCGACAATTCAGGGCTGGAATGACGGCCATCGTAACCGATACAGAGGCTGTCCACGCCACGCTCGATGGCCTCACTGCCAATAGCGCGACCGATGACTGTGACGATATCGGGCGTCAGGGTTTCACCAACAATGCCACGTATGTCGTAGGCTCTGAATATGGTGCCTGAAACTTCTGCTTCCGGCAGGGAAACCTCTTCCACCTCTGGTGTATCTTCCGGCCCGCGGGAACCTCCAAAGCCAAGCACATCGTCGTCACCGTCCAGCATGTCGATGTCGAGCATATCCTTGTCCTGAAACAGGGGCTCATCAGCTGCGGACCTTTGCGCCTGCCCGGCAGCACCTGCCTTGGGACGGGCTGATTCGCCGGCCTTGGCCACCCGCTTTTCCACCATCTGGGAAAGCCGGTGAAGCACTTCAGCCGTAGACGCCACCATGTCCCATTTCAGGGCCGGTGGCTTTATTCTCTCGCCACCAAATACCTTGTGAGCCCACTGGATCAGCACGGTTACTTCCTGTCGCAGTCCTTTCTGGGCATTGCCCAGCAGCAGCCAGACAACAATCGCTGCAATTAAAGCAGGAGCCAGTGCAAGAGTTATGGCCAGTGTACTGTTCACAAGTGGAGCCGGGGAGGACGCCGGCCTGTATTGAAGTTCCCAGTCCGGGTTCGCCAGATCACGTGCCTGGATCGGACCATTGCCGTTGCCCTGGCTGACGATGGTGCGGTTTGAGCCATCAACAGACTGCACGAGGGAAAACTGCCCCCCAAGCTCCTGGTTGACTCCCGACATTAATGGTTGCAACTGTTCTGTATCGAAAACCATCAGCACACTTCCGGCAACCGCACGGCTCTGGGGATTGCGAACCGGCGCGGCCATTTGCAGGTACCATTGCCCATCACGCGGGAAAGCATCCGGGTACAGTCTCTGGCCGGTTTCGGCCCGCCGGGCCAGATCCAGGCCCGCAAAACCCAGGGTCGGCTCCCTGGCACTGCGGGGAATATCACCGTAGGGAAACAGATAGACCGCCTCCAGCCCCGGCAGGGTGCCGGACAGATCTGCCGCCACATCCTCTGTGGACGCCTCGCCACGAAGCGCAGCCAACACATGATCCTGAGCCGCAATCCCTTCTACCGCAGACTCCAGCAACGAAAACTGCTGGCTCATTCTGACTGCCGCGGTATCAGCTTCCAGGGCTGCCTGCATTTCATAGCGACGAGCCTCGGACGGTTCTGCCAGCAGGAAGTAGAAGAGGATGGCAGACACTGCTCCGGCTGCAACCACCACCAGGGCCTGGGTAATTGATACAGAGCTCAGCCGCTTGTGACGCGGACTTCCCGCCGCCTTCCTGTCTTTGCTCTGTTTTTTTGCCTGCTTCCTGTCGGGTTTGCTGTCAGGTGCAGCTTCGTCAGAGTTCTTCTTTTTGCCAAGCTTCATAGTCCATCCTGCTGGTATTTTTTCGCCCGGATTCTTCGTTTATCAGGGAAGTATAGACCCTGAACGCTGTTCTGCGCCCTCAGCCTCAGCGGGTGCCTGTTGAGCCGAATCCACCGTCTCCGCGATGGCTGACATCGAAGGAAGACACAACCTCGAAGTCGGCCTGCACCACCGGCACCAGAACCAGTTGGGCGATGCGCTCACCCACCTCAACCGTGAATTCGGTTTGCCCGCGATTCCAGCAGGACACCATCAGTTCACCCTGGTAATCGGAATCAATAAGCCCCACCAGGTTGCCAAGGACAATGCCATGTTTGTGCCCCAGCCCGCTGCGGGGCAGTATCATCGCTGCCAGAGACGGGTCGGCGATGTGTATTGAAAGGCCGGTTCTGATCAGCTCGGTCTGGCCCGGCTTCAGAGTCAGAGGCCCATCCAGACAGGCCCGCAGATCCAGACCGGCCGAGCCTTCAGTGGCATAGTGTGGGAAAGGCACGGTATTGCCAATCCGGTCATCCAGAATGCGTACCTGAAATGTTTTGCGAGTCATCGATTTTCCTTGTCAGAGTCAGATATCGCCGGACGGGCCAGCCTTTTCAGTAAGTTGATCTGCAATCAGTGCCACCAGACGTCGCGCAATCACCGCTTTGGGCTCCGGGCCAATGGACTCATGCCCCTGCTGCCAGAATACGGTGACAATATTGTTGTCACTATTGAACCCGATCCCTGGCGCCGAGACATCATTGGCGACAATCATATTGAGCTTCTTCCGTTTCAGTTTGTCGAGTGCGTAGCGCTCAATATCACGGGTTTCTGCTGCAAATCCAACCGTGAACGGGGCATCGTTCCGTGACGCAATGGTGGCGAGGATATCAGGATTACGTACCAGCGAGAGATCCATATCCTTGTCGGATTTCTTTATCTTGTCACCGGCACAGCTATCGGGACGGTAGTCGGCCACCGCCGCTGTCGCAATAAACAGGTCGCAGCCCTCGTCGACCGCCCTGACTGCTTCATCCAGCATGTCGTTTGCGGTCATCACATCACGAATCTCGACACCGGGAGGCACCGCAATGGACACGGGACCACTAACCAGCACGACGTCCGCACCGGCTGCCCGGGCAGCGGCCGCAAGAGCATACCCCATCTTCCCGGAGCTGTGATTGCTGATGTAACGTACCGGGTCGATGGGCTCCCGGGTGGGACCTGCGGTAATTACCACACGCCTGCCTGCAAGCGGGCCGGAAGCCGCTCCGACGATCAGATCATGCAGCGCAGCAGGTTCAAGCATTCTACCCGGCCCTACATCACCACAGGCCTGTGCGCCCTGGTCGGGCCCCCAGAGGCTGATTTGCGGGTCGGACCCCAGCAGATTGATATTGCGCCGGGTACGCCCATTACCCCACATTGCCTGGTTCATCGCCGGCGCGACCGCTATCGGCACCTCTGTGGCGCAACAAAGGGTGGTCAGCAGATCATCCGCCATACCCTGGGCCAGACGGGCGATAAAGTCCGCAGAGGCAGGCGCGATCACTACCTGATCCGCCCATTTCGCCAGTTCGATGTGCCCCATGCCGGACTCCGCTTCCGGGTCCAGCAACGACGTCCTCACCGGCTCACCGCTGAGCGCCTGGAACGTCAGCGGTGTAACAAAGGCTTCCGCGCCCCGGGTCAGCACCACCCGTACTTCATGGCCGGACTTTTTCAGCAGGCGAACCAGCTCTGCGCTCTTATAGGCGGCGATGCCACCGGTCACACCCAGCAGGATTCGTTTAGCGGCCATATCGGCTCCGTATTCGTCACAAAATGAAAGGCTTATAAGATAGCATGCCAGAGCGCTGCCGGCAGCCTGTCTGCCATGGTAGTATTGTCAGCTTCTACAGCCCGGACCGGCCACCGCCGGAGCATCAGCGCAGGAAGCGCGAAACACAACAGAAAGGACTCGATCATGGCAAATACTGACTGGCCCACCGACGAACGCCCGAGGGAGCGTCTGCTGGCCCACGGCGCAACCAGCCTTTCGGATGCCGAACTGCTAGCCATATTTTTGCGTACCGGTACTGCCGGAATGCCCGTCATGGCTCTCGCCCGCCATCTGACGGAGGCCTTTGGCGGCCTGCGTGGCCTTATGACCGCCTCCAGGCGACAATTCTGCAGTGTAAAGGGCCTGGGGACAGCAAAATACGCTCAGGTACAGGCCGCCATGGAAATGGCCCGCCGGGTAATGGACGAACCTCTACGCCAGGGCGACCCGCTGCGCTCGCCGGAAGATACCCGCCGATTTCTGTGCAGTCGCCTTGGCACCTATCCTCATGAGGTGTTCTCGGGACTCTTTCTCGACAACCGTCACCGGGTAATCCAGTACCGGGAATTGTTCCGGGGCACCATTGACGGCGCCGCCGTCTATCCCAGGGAAGTGGTCAGGCAGGCTCTGGAATTCAACGCGGCGGCGGTCATATTCGCCCACAATCACCCCTCCGGTGTGGCAGAGCCCAGCCAGGCGGATATTTCCCTGACCAGGCGGCTGAAAGAAGCGCTGGGCCTGGTGGATATCAGGGTTCTTGACCATATGGTTGTGGGCCATGGTGAGGTAATATCGCTAGCTGAACGGGGGCTGATGTAGGCCGGATGGTTTATCACCGGAAAACTGGCCAAATTCCCAACAATTTTTTGCGTTGGGCGCGCAGTTCTGGTATAAAAGCGTCCCTTTACTGGCGGCGTCTGGCGGGCAGTGTGCAATTTTGCAGCGCAAGTAGCGACCAGAAACGCAATTAAACGAATCAAATACGCATTTTCAGGACCAAAGCTCAGGTCGGAGGCAAGTATGTCCAGAGTCTGTCAGGTTACCGGTAAGCGACCGGTCACCGGTAACAACGTTTCTCACGCGATGAACCACTCACGTCGTCGTTTTCTGCCCAACCTGCAGAGCCATCGCTTCTGGGTTGAATCAGAGAAGCGCTTCGTAAAGCTGCGCGTATCCACCAAGGGTATGCGTGTTATCGATAAAAAAGGCATTGACGCTGTGCTGGCCGATCTTCGTGCCCGCGGCGAGAAATTTTAAGGAGCCGCATCATGCGCGAGAAAATCAAGCTGGTTTCATCAGCAGGTACTGGTCACTTCTACACGACCAAGAAGAACAAGCGTAACACCCCGGAAAAAATCGAGATCAAAAAGTACGATCCGGTTGTCCGTAAGCACGTTGCGTACAAGGAAGCCAAGATCAAGTAAGATCATGGCGACCGCAAAGACCCGGCCGTGGCCGGGTTTTTTTGTGCCTGTAATAATTACGGCCATTATCGCTAGAAGGTTTCCAGATAGCCGTGGGGCAGCTTGATGTCCATTGCGATAGGGAGATGATCAGACACCGGATAGCTGACCACTTCCGAGCGCCGGATTTCCAGACTTGGACTGACCAGAATATGGTCCAGGGCCCGTTCCGGCCGCCAGCTCGGGAAACTATGGGCAGTGTCCGGCAAAGGCACAAGATTCGAATGTTTCAGCGGGGTATTACTGAGTAACTGTTCCGCGTGATTATTGAGATCCCCCATCAGAACCACATGCTGATACTCGGAAATCAACTCCTGAATGTAGGCCAGCTGTCGCTGCTGCGCCGCCTTGCTCAGAGACAGATGCATCATCACCAGGACCAGCGGATCTTCCTCCGCACCATAACGTGCGACGATGGCACCCCGCCCCGGAATCAGCCCCGGTAGCCGGTGCTCGGTGACATCCAGCGGACGGTAGCGGCTGAGCAGGCCGTTACTGTGCTGCGCCAACTGCCCGAGATTACGGTTGAGTTGCTGGTGCCAGTAAGGGATACCAGAAGCCTCCGCAAGGTACTGCACCTGATTGATATAACCACTGCGCAGGCTGCCACCATCACATTCCTGCAGGGCAATCACATCGTAGTTACGGAGCAGTGTGGCAATACGGTCCAGATTCTGGATACGCTTGCTGTGGGGAAGAAAGTGTTGCCAGCTGCGAGTAACATAGTGACGATAAGAGGATGTGTTGATACCCACCTGGATATTGAAGGTCAGCAGGCGTATATGGCGGTGGGCCTCGAATTCGGGAACATGGTCGTCACCGGAACAACTCCCGCGGGGGCTGCTCGAGGACTTAAGAATACCATTTAGCTGCTTGCGAATACGATTGTACATTGTGGCAGCTCTGACTCAGGGCATGGCCCGGCTGCAGAGAGCGAACCGGGCCAGGGCATTTACTCGTCCTGACCGGCGCGCTCCTGCTCGACCAGGTAATCGATCACTTCCAGAACCTCCTCGTGGCCACCGGCCATTGAGGCTGTGATCCTGTATTTTCCATTTACAATCATAGTCGGTGTACCAGTCACCCGCGCGCCACGAATCTTCGACTGGGCCTGCTGCATCTTGGCATTCACGCCAAAGCTGTTGTAATTCTTAAGAAATTCCTCACCGTCCACGTCATGATTGGCAACGAAGTCCGCCAGGGCTTCACCCGAATTCAGCGGGCGTCGCTCGCCAGCCAGTGCCTCGAAAAGCGCATTATGAACCTTATCAAGTTCACCCATGGATTCCAGTGCGTAAAAGGCCTTGGCATGGGGCTCCCAGGAGCTGCCCAGTGCAGCAGGAATCTTTACATAATCGACATCGTCTGCACGGTCTTCCGCCCAGCTTTCAATCAGCGGTTTGAATGTGTAGCAATGGGGGCAGCCGTACCAGAACACTTCGGCCACTTCGATACCGCTGTCACTTGCGGTTCTTACCGGGTTGTCCAGTTCCTGATAGTGTTCACCCTCTTCCCAGGGGGCGGCGCTGGCCTGAACCATGAAAGACATGGCCAGAATGGACAATGCGGCGTTCCGGATTATTCCGATCATTCATTATCTCCGGTTATCTGGTTGGACGATTTGAGAGGATTATGACCCAGCAGACCTGCAAAGTTCCACCGGAGACGGATTAAAGAGCTGCAACTAACATCGAGTAGGGTGAGGCGTCACCGCCTCATCCCTCTCACAGAACCGTACATACGGGCCACGTATACGGCTCATGCCATTAACTTACCCCGAACTCGGGGACAGTGATGCCGGCTTTGACCTTAGTTAAGTCCATTAACC
>JBHEPI010000206.1:0-5232 GCA_046260345.1 Marinobacter sp.
GTTCGTCTGTCATCACCTCTGCGCCAATATCGGACTGGCGAAGGGTGGGCAGAATGCCTATCGGTACCAGTTCTCCGCCCAGTGGTGCGGCGTGCTGGTTGATTCGTCTAATGGCAGCGAGCAGCTCTTGTTCTGTTCTGGTAAACGGATCTCCCCTGAGAATCTGGGGGTTGAGGTTGTATTCGAGATTGAAGCGGTTGAGCTCGACCGTCAGTTGGGGGTCCTTAACGCTGGCGGCGATCTCCGTGTTAATGGGGTGAACTCGCAGGTCAGAGTTTACGATATAGAACTCGACCTCGGCTCCAATAGAGCTCTCTCCCGCACCAAAGTCTGGTTGATCCAGAAGACGAGTAAGTGCTGCAAGGTCCGTCCGGACCTTGGCAGCAAAACGTTCGAACTCTTCCGCCGTAAATTCCGATTTGTTGATTGACAGTCCCACGGTAACGTCGTCTCTGGCGATGACTTACCTTGATAGTAGTCAGTTTTGTGAAAACCCGCAGCCGGTTTTAATACTGTTCGACACCGGGATAAAAAGCCTTACTGCCAGGTTTATATGGATGCTGTCTCTTACTCAGGAAGCGTGAGAGCAACGGATTGCCCGGTGGGAAGCAACAAGGGCAATAAACGGATGGAAATATTTGCCGGGGTCCGGTGTACTGGCCCTGTTTACGCTGAATAAAGGGGCAGGTCATGTCGATGCCATTGGAACAGGAAAAGCGGGCAGCCACTGATGCCGGGGACAAGTCCTTCGATGGGCATCCGGGGATCGCTCGGCTGGTTGAGGTCGCGCGTCATATCGAAGCACACGCAGATGAGCAGCTGACTCTGGCCAGTTTGGCGGACATAGCCGGGCTGTCTTCATCGAGATTGCAAAGACGATTCAAGGAAGCCTTTGGCGTTTCTCCCAAAGCCTATCAGGATGCGGTGCGGATGCGCCGCTTCAGGCAATCCCTGAAAAACGGTGACAAGGTTACCGATGCAATTTTTGCGTCTGGGTTTGGTTCGGTAAGTCGTGTGTACGGGGAAGCGACCCGCAATATCGGAATGCCGCCCAAGACCTACCGTGCCGGTGGTGCAGGTGAGGTCATTGTCTATGCGTGTCGAGCCACAGCGCTGGGCCTGATGGCCATGGCAGCAACGGATAGGGGCGTCTGTTTCGTGCAGTTTGGTGATGATGAAGCCTCGCTGGTCAGCAGTCTGACGGCGGAATTTCCTAATGCCGAATTGGTCGCTTCTCCTGCCCGGCACTCTCCGGAGCTTGACGCCTGGATGGATGCGCTGGATCAACACATCAGTAAAGGCGCCCCCAGGCCTGATCTGCCGCTTGATATGCGAGGCACCGCGTTTCAGATGAAGGTGTGGCAGCTCCTGCTGAGCATACGGGAAGGCGATGTCCTCAGCTACAGCGAGGTGGCTGCGAAGATCGACAAGCCCAAAGCGGTGCGGGCCGTCGCCTCCGCCTGTGGCAAAAACAGTATCGGCGTGCTGATTCCGTGCCATCGGGTGTTGCGGGGCGATGGAGGCCTTGGTGGATATCGCTGGGGGTTGGAGCGAAAGCGGGCATTGCTGGATGCGGAACGGAAGCGGCGGAATGATTAGGAAAAACCGGAACAGCTGGACCCGGTTGATGACATCGAAGGTTGGTCGCTGGACAAGGACGCGATGGCGGCAATCGATGACATTCTGGACAGATGCATTGATGATCCCGTCGGGCCCGAGTTTATGGCGCCGCTAACCCAGTGATTTGCTCGCGGGCCCGTTCGCCCCAAGGAGGTATCCATTCCAATGTTCCGCCATGTACTCCCCAGGGCCAGTGAAGACAGACTTCTGACCGTTATTGTACCTCTGGCCTTCTTATGAAGGGGAATTTCAGTGTCTACTGTTGCCGGTGATTTTCGACGGGAGCGCGGATTGTTCTGGCTCTCCCTGCTTTTGTATGTGCCGTTTGTCATCCTGGCAGATCTGGGTTATGCAGCACCGGCTGCAGCGGGACTGATGGCATTTTTTCTGGTCCACCGCCGGCGCCTGCTGTTGGGCGTGGACTGGTTATTGCTGCTGGTCTTTGTCTTGATGTTTATTGATATGAATCTGCTGGCAGGGCTTCCAGCCGTTCAAGAGGTCGCCAACAGGCTGCTGCAGTTGCCCGGGCAAGCGTTGACCGCAGGCGTTTTCGCTTCCCAGATCATGTCCAATGTACCGGCCGCTATTTTTCTGGCGTCTTTCACAGATGAATGGCGTGATCTGGCCTGGGGCGTATCGGTGGGCGGGTTCGGCCTGGCTATCGGTTCCCTGGCCAGTCTCATCGCTCTCCGCCTGGCCCGGGAGCCGGGCCTGTGGCGGGAGTTTCATTACTGGTCGATACCGGTTCTGTTGGGTGGGTGGCTGATTGCCCTGGTGATTGGCGATCTTTAGCCGGTCTTGAAACGATCCAGCGATAAGGTGCGACATCCATACTTGTCGGGGGCCCGCGCCAATGCCTCCAGGGAGGCAAAGCTCATGACCAATTATGGACAGTTCTGCACCGTGGCCCGGGCTCGCCGCCTCCTGATCAGGATCTTATGCAGTTCCTCCACGACGAGGAGGCTCATAGCGAATGTGAGCAGTTGCAACCATTCCTTCAGTGAAATCGGCTGAATCTGCAGCACATCGGAGAGCCCCGGGGTATACATGGCGCCAATGTGGGCAAGTTGCGCAAGGGGAACAGCCAGCATCAGGAACGGGTTGCTAGGCAGGGGAATACGAAAAAGGGAGCGGAACTCCGAGCGGCTGTTCAGGGCGTGGATGTTGCCGAAGAGCACCATCAGCATCAGCGTCAGGTTGCGGGCTTCCTCAATACTCTGGCCCTGGCTGAGTGTCCACTGGAAATTGAGGAAGGCGACGAGCCCCATCCATGAGCCCACCACCAGAACATGCTCAATGATGTGTCTATCGAGCACGGGCTCGTGAGGGGAGCGCGGCTTTACGGACAATTCGCCGCCTTCCTTGGGTTCGAATGCCAGGGCCACGTCCTGGAAGCCGTTGGCAACCAGGTTAAGCCAGAGTAACTGTACCGCGATCATGGGCATTGGCAAGCCGACCAGTACACAGAAGAAGAAGAGCAGGATCGCCGAGAAACCGGTGGCAATCAGCAGCCCGATAACCTTGCGGATATTGTTGTAAACCACCCGCCCCTGTTCGATGCCGGCGACAATGGAGGAGAAGTTATCGTCGGTAACGATCAGGTCTGCCGTTTCCTTGGCCACATCGGTGCCGCGCTTGCCCATGGCGATTCCCGCGTGGGCCTGTCGCATGGCCGGTGCATCATTGACACCATCCCCGGTGACGGCGACAAAATGCCCGTCCCGCATGAAGCTGTCCACAATCTGGACTTTCCTGGCGGGTTCTATGCGGGCGAAGACCCGTGCCGGGCGAATGAGCTGGTCGGCGGCCGCCTGGCCTTCGGCGTTGGCTTGATCGAGCATGGGACCGGTCACCACTGTTGCGTCTGCGTCACACAGGCCCAGTTCCATGGCGATCGATTTTGCGGTGGCAGGATGGTCGCCGGTGACCATGGCCACTTCGATACCGCCGGTGCGGCACTTTTCGATGGCGTCAAAGGCTTCATGGCGGAGCGGGTCAATCATGGCGACCATACCCAGAAAGACCATATCGGCCATCTCGTGGTCGCCGGCGGAAGAGGTTTTCTTCGCCAGGGCGATAATCCGATAGCCCCGGGAAGCCAACTCGGTGAACTGGCTCTCGAGGGCGGGCTTGTCGATTTCTGTGGAGCCGTCAGCGGTTGCCATCCGGTTGCACATGGCCAGCATCTTTTCAGGGCTGCCTTTGGCGTAGATGACGGTTTGATCGCCAACCCGGTTGACCACACCGCTGTAGGCCTTTTCCGACTCATAGGGGATGAGGGCCACCTGCTCCTGCCGGGTTCGCAGGTCAGTGATGGACATACCCAGCTTCTTGGCCATGACCAGGAAGGCGATGTCCACGATATCACCCTGGGACACCCACTCACCGCCGCTATAGTCCAGATGGCTTTCATTGGCGAGGACGCCTGCGACACAGAGCTCCCTGAGCGTATCCTGGCCCGGATTCACCAGGTCCGGTTCCTGGGCTGCGGCATGGCCTGTAATCTCCCCTCCCGGCGCCACGCCCTCGCCAGTGACATCGAACTGGCGCCCATCAGGCAGCATCACCTTGCGAATGGTAAGTTCGTTGACGGTCAGGGTGCCGGTCTTGTCGGAGCAGATGAGGGTGCAGGACCCCAGGGCTTCCACCGCCACGAGCTTGCGGATGATCACATTGCGCTTGGCCATCCGGCTCATGCCGATGGCGAGGGCAACGGTCAGTGCGGCGGGCAGGCCCTCTGGAATCACCGACACCGCCAGGCCGATGGTCATCAGAACCATCTCTTCGATGGAATAACCGCCATCAAGGATCATCAGGCCTGCCAGGGCGGCAATGGCCGCGAGAATGCCGAAGGCGACCTGGTAGGTGAATTTTCGGATCCGGATCATCAGAGGAGGCTCGGCAGAGGTTTTGCCGGTGACCCCCTGGGCAATCTTGCCCAGCTGGGTATCCGAAGCGGTGGCGATCACCCGGCCGCGCCCGCGCCCATGGGTAATCATGCTGCCCGCAAAGCACTGGTCAACGCGCTCCGTGAGCGGCGTTTTTTCGTCGCTGGCCGCACCGGCATTCTTGGCAACCGCCAGGGATTCCCCCGTCAGCATGGACTCATCCACCGCCAGGTTGCTGGCGCTGAGTAACTGAATATCAGCCGGTACCTTGTCGCCTGAGGACAGCAGAACAACATCGCCGGGAACGATTTCTTCGACTTCAACGGTGACAACCTGGCCATCCCGAAGCACATGCGCGGTCCCTTTCATCATTTGCTTCAACGCGGCGGCCGCTTTCTGGGCCGAAAACTCCTGAACCGTGCCGATAATCGCATTGATCAGCAGGACGATCAGGATGAAAACCCCACTGGGATTCTGGCCGAGTGCAAACGAAACCCCGGAAGCGATCAGCAGGATGTAAATGAAAGGGCTGAGGAATTGCCGTGCAAAAAGCTCCACCAGACCTGGCATGGGTGGGGTGGGTAGTCGGTTGTAACCAAATTTATCCAGGCGTGCACTGGCTTCCTGGCGGGATAGTCCGTTGTCATCGGGATCCGGTGTGGTGGTTAGCTCTGGGGCTGCGCTGTTCATGGTTTTTATCGGGCCTTGCAGGATAGTAAGTGCC
>JBHEPI010000208.1:0-10719 GCA_046260345.1 Marinobacter sp.
CACTACGACCCGATGATCGCCAAACTGATCGTATGGGACGAAACCCGGGGCCAGGCCATCAACCGCATGGTGCAGGCCCTGGAGCACTACCGCATCGCCGGCGTCAAAACCAACATCCGGTTTCTGCACGCCCTGGCCGACGCCCAGCCGTTCCGGGAAGCCGAGCTGACCACCGGGTTCATCGACGATCACCGGGAACTGCTGTTCCCGAAATCCAGGCTCGATACCCACAAAGCCCTGGTACTGGCCGCCGGCTTCGTGCTGGAACAGCGCAAGTCCCGGGAAGTCATCAGCACCGACCCCTGGTCGCCGTTCGGCCGCCAGAACAGCTGGCGCATGAACTCCGAATACGCCCAGCCCCTGCAACTGCAGGTGGGTGAAGAAATTCACGAACTGAAAGTGCTGGAGCGCGACGACCGCTACCAGGTGTTCGTCGGCGGCAGTGTCTACAACCTCACCGCCAAGCTCGACGACGACTACCTGCAAGCCGTCATCAACGGCCACCGCATCAGTATCCATGGCAACCTGCACAACGACAAGCTGATGCTTTTCTATGAGGGTGACACCTTCCAGTGCACCATTTATCGTGAAACCTACGGCTTCGAAGAAATGGCCGGTGAAGGCAGCCTCGCCGCCCCCATGAACGGCGCCATTGTCGCGGTGCAGGCCAAAGTGGGTGACAAAGTCACCGCCGGCCAGAGCCTGGTGATCATGGAAGCCATGAAAATGGAACACGCCATCAAGGCCCCGGCTGACGGCGTGGTGACCGACATCTTCTTTGCCGAAGGCGACCAGGTGTCCGAAGGCGCCGAACTGATTGCTATAGAAGTGACCGCAGACGCGGAAGAGGAGGCAGGCTGATGGCCTTTCCCCAAAAAGTACGACTGGTTGAAATGAGCCCCCGGGACGGCCTGCAGAACGAGCCCGGCCCGGTGATCGACACCGCCGTTAAAACCGGCCTGATCGACCGGCTGGCCGATTGCGGCCTCAACCACATCGAATCCGCCAGCTTCGTGTCCCCGAAATGGGTGCCACAGATGGGCGATGCCGCCGAAGTAATGGCCAGCATCAAACGCAAGCAGGGCGTTCACTACTCCGTACTCACCCCCAACCTCAAGGGCTTCGAAAACGCCCTGGCGGCCGGGGTAGACGAAGTCGCCGTATTCGGCGCCGCATCGGAGTCGTTCAGCCAGAAAAACATCAACTGCTCCATCGCCGAAAGCCTCGAACGCTTCCTGCCGGTAATGGAAGCCGCCAAACAACATCACATCCCGGTACGAGGCTACGTCTCCACCGTACTCGGCTGCCCCTACGAAGGCGACATCGCCCCCGAACAGGTCGCCAAGGTAGCGAAGGCCCTCTACGAGATGGGCTGCTACGAAATCTCCCTCGGCGATACCATTGGCGTAGGCACCCCGCTGAAAGCCAAACGCATGCTCGAAGCCGTCGCCGCCGAAGTACCGATTGAAAAACTGGCCGCCCACTTCCACGACACCTACGGCCAGGCATTGGCAAATCTCTACGCGGTTCTGGAGGAAGGCATTTCGGTCATCGACGCCTCGGTCGCCGGCCTGGGCGGCTGCCCCTATGCAAAAGGTGCATCGGGCAACGTCGCCACAGAAGACGTGCTATACCTGCTTAACGGATTGGGAATAGAAACCGGCGTCGACCTGAATAAGTTAGTCGCAACCGGCGAATGGATAAGCAGTCAGTTGAAACGTAACAACGGCTCCAAAGTAGGCCAGGCATTAGGCGGTAACTGCAACTAAGGCGATAACTGCAAATGAACAAATGGGGAGCGAGCATGGCGTTCCGGGACCGTAAAAAACAAGGATGTTTTTTACGAGCCTACATGGACGTATTTACGGCGTGTCCCGGAACGCCATGCTTGCTCCCCACAGCACTCAACTCTGAAGGCTAGGTGCAATGATGAGCAATAAAAACGTAGTAGCTTTGGATCTCCCAATCCCGGAGATCAGAGACATGCCAGAAGACACCCAAAAGTACTTCCAGATCTGCCAGGAAAAACTCGGCATGATACCGAACGTACTGACCGCCTACAGCCAGAACCTCAAACAGCTCGAAGGCTTCACCCGCCTGTATAACGAACTGATGATGGGCGAAGGCGAACTCAGCAAACTCGAGCGGGAAATGGTCGCTGTAGTAGTGTCCTCAGAAAACAAATGCTTCTACTGCCTGGTCGCCCACGGCGCCGCCGTTCGGGTACTGAGCGGCGACCCCACACTGGGCGAACACATGGTGATGAACTACCGCACCGCCAAACTCGACAAGCGCCAGCGCGCCATGCTCGATTTTGCATCCCTGCTCACGCGGACACCGGCCCTGGTCACCGAAGAACACATCCAAGCACTTCGGGATGCTGGCCTCAGCGACCGCGCCATCTGGGATCTGAGCAACCTGATCGGCTTTTACAACATGTCCAATCGCGTAGCGATTGCCAGCGATATGCAACCAAACCCCGAGTATCACAGCCAGAGTCGCTAACAGGCGTAGCCGTCTGTTCGCCCTCGACTACAAAAACAATGGAGGCAGACAATGAACCAGACTCTCCCAAGTTATACCAGCGGTACCTCCGAAACCCCGCTGCTTGGAATGACCATCGGCGAAATGCTCGACCGCACCGCCGACAAGTTCCCGGACACCGAAGCGCTGGTCGCCCTGCACCAGGACATCCGCTGGACCTACAAAGAATTTGTTGAAAAGGTCAACGAGGCCGCCCGAGCCTTCCTCGCCATCGGCGTCAAACGTGGCGACCGGGTAGGAATCTGGTCTCCTAACCGCTACGAGTGGACCGTTACCCAGTTCGCCACCGCCAAGGTTGGTGCAATACTGGTGAACATCAATCCGGCCTATGGCGTGCATGAACTGGAATACGCACTCAACCTGTCCGGAATGCGATTCCTTGTGACGGCCGACAGCTTCAAGACCTCTGACTACCGCAAGATGATCTACGAGCTGGCCCCGGAGCTCAAAGCAAGCAAGCCAGGAAAGCTCAAGGCTCAACGACTGGACCAGCTGGAAGGCGTGATCAATCTGGACAAGCAAAGCCACGATGGCATGTGGAGCTGGGACGAGTTTGTCCGCTTCGCCGGTGACATCAGCCAGGAAGAACTGGACAAAGTCCAGAGCCAGTTACAGTTCGACGACCCCATTAACATTCAGTTCACCTCCGGCACCACCGGCAACCCAAAAGGGGCCACCCTCACCCACCACAACATCCTCAACAACGGGTATTTTGTGGCAGAAAGCCAGCTATTTACCGAGAAAGACCGGCTGGTAATCCCGGTCCCCCTATACCACTGCTTTGGCATGGTCATGGGCAACCTGGGCTGCATCACTCATGGCTCAACCATGATCTACCCGGGCGAAGGCTTTGAGCCCCGCTCCGTGCTGGAAGCTGTCCACAAGGAGAAGGCCACCGCCTTATACGGCGTACCTACCATGTTTATCGCCGAACTGGCCGATCCGGACTTTGAAACCTTTGACCTGTCGTCCCTGCGCACTGGCATCATGGCCGGCTCCATCTGCCCGGCAGAAGTAATGAAAAAGGTCAACGGCAAGATGAACATGAAGGAAGTGCAGATCGCCTACGGTATGACCGAAACCAGCCCGGTCTCCACCCAGACCAGCTCCCTCGACCCGTTCGAAAAACAGGTCACCACAGTGGGCCGCACCCAACCGCACCTTGAAAGCAAGATCGTCGATCCGGCCAACGGCAACATTCTGCCCCGGGGCCAAACCGGCGAACTCTGCACCCGCGGCTACAGCGTGATGCTGAGATACTGGAACAACGAGGAAAAAACCGCCGAAGCCATTGACGAGGCCGGCTGGATGCACACCGGCGACCTGGCCACCATGGACGAAGACGGCTACATCCAGATCGTCGGCCGCATCAAAGACATGGTTATCCGTGGCGGCGAAAACATCTATCCGAAAGAAATCGAGGAATTCCTCTACACCCACCCCGCCATCGAGGAAGTACAGGTCACCGGCATCCCCGACGACAAGTACGGCGAGGAACTCATCGCCTGGGTGAAACTGGCCCCGGATGCAGACCCGGTCACCGGCGACGAACTGAGGGAGTTCTGCAAGGGCAAAATCGCCCACTTCAAGATCCCCCGGAACTACAAGTTCGTGGATGAATTCCCGATGACCGTCACCGGGAAGATCCAGAAGTTCAAGATGCGGGAGATTTCCATTGAGGAGATGGGGTTGCAGAAGTAAGGACCTTCTCTCACTCAGTTTCTGATTCAAACCCCAGCTGTGTGCTGGGGTTTGTGCTTTGTGTACCCTGCGTATACGCCCCTAGAGAGTCTGGAATCATGCAAGGGCTCCAGCGGTCCGGAATTATAAGAACCAGTTCGCAAAACTCCGATCAAACGGCGAAGTAATCGCCTAACTACATGATATTATTGAATATAAATTCAAGCATTGTGGAGTTATACGCCTTCCAAGACGAGGGCAATGTTGCTCTAGGAGGGCGTATAACTCCGGCGGCAGCCATAGCGAATCTTTTTATGCTTTTGTTTTAAAGAGAGTTTTTGAGGTCGTCTGAGCGACTGAAATTGGAATTATACGAATCGGTGATATACGAACGTGTCCTATAATACGCTGTTAAAAGTACAAGGAAGCATCAAATGGGATTTGTCGAAATCGAGCTAACCCAAGGCAATATCAACAACAATCACCTTTACCTGTCATCGGTGGTCGAGTTTTTTCCACCAGACTCTATCGGAGGCAGCAACGAGATTAGCCTCGCTCCGAGAGTCCTCGAAGTTCACAGCGGTATCGCTTCACCGGTTCGCACTGACATCGTAGGTGATAAGAAAATTTTTCGCCGCCGGGCTTGGGTAGGTGAGTTTTCAAGGTTCATAATTTGGCAGCAGGTGATCGGGTGGTAATCGAGAAGACGGGCACAGACCGATACCACGTGTACCCGAAGCGGACCTAATCTTTTAACAAGTCGCTGTATTACCATTCCGGCGTTCGGCCTCCACTGGACGCCCTTGTCAGGGCGCTGATCGGGTCCACCTCAGATTGCTGGTCTGAGGCGTGAGAAATAATGGTTAACTCAAATGCTATTAAAGCAGTGGCGGTGTGTAAAATTGAAGATCCTATACTGAGACGTTTTGGTGAATTCTAGGTTCCACGATAATGCCGCATTTCCTGAATCTTACCCTCGTGAATGATGGTGGATTATTTTCCGCAAAATAAAACAGGTTTTCAGTGCAGCCATGATGTCAGC
Source organism: Marinobacter sp. (assembly GCA_046260345.1). GTDB lineage: Bacteria > Pseudomonadota > Gammaproteobacteria > Pseudomonadales > Oleiphilaceae > Marinobacter. The sequence goes on from JBHEPI010000208.1 coordinate 5,267, forward strand.
ATTGCAAGATATGATCTTCCGCCAGGCTATAAACCAGGCATACAACGCGGTTCTTATTACTACGGGCGAGCTAGACTTGCCGGGGCCGGAAATTGTGTACGTGAACCCGGCCCTCTGCGCACAGACTGGATACAAGGCGGACGAATTGCTCGGCCAGACGCCTCGAATCTTGCAAGGTCCCCTGACTGACCCCGCAGTGCTCCGACAGTTGCGTGAGACCATAGCCGAAGGCGGCTTTTTTGAGGGGCAAACAGTTAACTATCGCAAGGACGGCACGCCGTATTTGGTGCACTGGAACGTAAGTCCCGTATTCGACGAGCGCGGACAGATCACGCACTACGTCTCGGTGCAGAGTGATATCACCGAGCGTGAACGTTTCGAGACGTTCAACCAGCAACTGATGGCCAACCTGGGTGAGGGCGTGTTCGGTGTTGACTATAACGGCCGCTTGACTTTGATTAATCAGGCGGCGATGGATCTGCTGGGATACACGAACCAGCAGGCGCTGCTCGGTGCCAATGCGCACGAACTGATGCATTCAAGCTATCCGGATGGCCGGCACTACCCAGAATCCGCGTGCCCGATCACTCATGTAATGCAGACCGAAGCGTCGTTGGAGGCCTGGCGAGACACGTTTTTCCGCGCTGACGGCCAGCCGTTATCTGTCGAGACCTACGCAACGCCACTCCAGGATGTTTTCAGCCAGACGGAGGGCGTAGTGGTTGTCTTCCGGGATATTTCCCAGCAACTGGCTCTTGAGGAAAAACTCGAACATGCCGCTCATCACGATCGTCTGACTGGTGCATTCAATCGGCACTTCTTCGATGGGTTGGTCGAAAAGGAGCTCGCCCGCAGCGTTCGGCGTGGAGAGCCATTATCGCTTCTGATCCTGGATATTGATCACTTCAAGCGAATCAACGACGATCACGGCCATGTAGCGGGTGATGACGTCCTCAAGGAACTAGTGAACCATATTTCCGGGCGTGTGCGCGAGACCGACATCCTGACCCGCTGGGGCGGTGAGGAATTTGCCCTCCTATTGCCCGACACCTCGGCCGAAGGGGCGAGGCAACTAGCCGAAACGTTGCGTACCAGTGTGGAAGCCGCCGAATTCAGTGATAGACGACTGAACATGACCATCAGCATTGGCGGGGCGCAGGTGGAGGTTAGAGAGACCCCCAAGGCGGCTTTCAGACGGGCAGACGCTGCCTTGTATCAAGCCAAGGAGTCGGGCCGGAACCGCATCTGCATGGCGGGCAGCCACTAAAGCCCAGCTACTTAATTGATCAGGAAGCCCAGCGTCTTGGCCATCAGCAATGGTATTCCAGCTTTCGGGTCCGGATTGCGAAGGTGGAGCGGGAATACGGCATTTAACGCAACAAGCGCCGGATTCGCTGGCGCCATACACAAAGTGCACCAAGGACAGACGCATGGTCATAGCTGAAACATCCAGAGTATTACTGCGTGAATTTTCACTGGATGATGTTGGCGCACTTGCGGAGATTCTTGGTGATCCGGACGTAATGGAGTTTTCAGCCAAAGGGCCATGCACTGAGGACAATACCCGCCAGTATATCAATTGGTGCCTGGACTCTTACCGAGACCATGGTTTTGGTCAGTGGGCCATTGTTAATCGCCTATCCAGAGCGGTTATTGGCTTTTGTGGCTTGAGCCACCTAGTCTTTCCGGGCCTTAAGGGACGGGTTTGTTCTCTTGCCGCATCAAAAAAATCCCACGAATGTCGAAAACCGCGATGCCCGATCGACTACTGCCCCGCGATCCGCGAGGCGGAGGCCGCGCGCGAATCGTTACTTCTGGAAGTTCGGTACTGTTGACGCCAGGCCAGCGAACACGATAGCGGGCCAGCCACTATCTCGCCGTTGGAAGACAGTGTCACGATTGCGGCGGTTGTCGTGACAGGGCACGGATTTCACTGCGTAAAGCGCTGACCTCATCCCGGAGCGCGATCAGCTGTTTGGCCCCGGCCACTTCGGCGTCGTTACTTTCGGCATCGCGCCCAACGAAGAAAGTGGCAAGCGCTGCCGTCACGTAGCCGAAGACTCCAAAAGCATACAGCGCCAGAAAGCCACAGAGTACACGCCCTTCCGCAGTCTGCGGCCAGTACTCCGAGCCCATGGTTGCCATGATCATGGCAGTCCACCACAGCGACTCGATATAGCTGTCGAGACCTCCGGGCACCTCGTTCTCAAAAGCGTACATTCCGGCTGCGCCTGCGAAGGTGACGAGCAAAGTGAGGGCGATTACATATCCGAAGCCCCGTCGGCTCAGGCTGGCGCCCAGCGCCTTCATACCGCGATTCAGGGAACTGACGACCCGCACCAGTCTCAATCCGCGCCCTGCCCTTGCCAGGCGGAGCAACCGGAATACACGGAAAATGCGGAAGATCCGCAGGGCGGGGAGCAACAGGGCAATCGCGGTCAGCCAGTTACCTTTCAGGTAAACGACCCTGTCCGGAGCCAGTACCAGCTTTACAGCGAAATCGATAATAAAAACGACCCAGATAGCCGTACCGAGGAAATAGAACAGCGCGCTCTCGCCCCGAACCAGCTCTACTATCAATAGCACCAGCCACACGAATGCGAGGACCAGCATCGGCGTTTCCAGCCAGCCCTCCAGGCGCTGGAGCAACTCGTAACGCTCCCGTTTCAGCTCTTCTTCATCAGGGGCGTTTGCATCAGGTTTTTGTTGAGTGTCTTCCTTGCTCATCGGATATTCTCCCGTTTAACCCATCCAGGTAGGCCGGCCCCTGAATCAGCGCTTGTCAGCCTCCCGCCACCATGCTTCACTCTGCAGACGCGAACCCGCTTCCCAGGAGACTGCTTATGTCCGGCCCTGTTACTCGTTCAATACTACCATCCGGTGCCAGGCAGCTATGGCTGTCGCTGTTCGGCATCGCGATTCTGAGCGGGTGTTCGTCACTGTACTACGACACCATGGAAAAATTCGGGTATGAAAAACGCGACATCCTGGTGGACCGGGTGGAAGACGCGCGGGACAGCCAGAATGATGTTCAGGAAACTTTCCGTTCGTCTCTGGAGCGCTTCCAGAGCGTGGTGGATACGCCGGACACCGAGCTGAAGGAACAGTACGCCGAGATCAGCGATGCTTATGAAGACAGCAAGTCGAGCGCGGAAAAAGTCCGCGACCGTATCGACAAGGTGGAAGACGTCGCAGAGGCTCTTTTCGATGAATGGGAGGATGAACTTGATCAGTACGAAAGCGATTCTCTGCGTCGTAACAGCGAACAGCAGCTCGATGAAACCCGCACCCAGTACAACCAGCTGATCAGCCGCATGCACGAAGCCGAAGAACGCATGGACCCGGTTCTGCAGGCATTTCAGGACCAGGTGCTGTATCTCAAGCATAACCTCAATGCCCAGGCGATCGGCTCCCTGGAAAACGAACTGGTGAATATCCGTCAGGACGTGGATGCGCTTATTCGCAACATGGAACAATCAGTCTCGGAATCTGAGGCGTTTATCCGGCGTTTCCGCGAAGGCGGGTAACGAGCCAACATCCTCAAGGAGATGATATGAACAGCGAGCCGGTTCTGTTTGCCCTGGAAGGCAGCCAGGCGTTTGGTCATGCCGTTGCCGCTCAGCTTGGCGTCAGCCTGGCAGCTCAGGAGGATCGCGCCTTCGACGATGGCGAATACAAGTCCCGGCCATTGCAGAGTTTGAGGGGCCGGGATGTTTACGTTTGCCGCACCCTGTTTGGCGAGCAAACCGCCAGCGTCAACGACAAGCTGCTGCGGCTGCTGTTTTTTATCGCAACTGTGAAGGATGCCGGCGCGAAACGCGTCACCGCGCTGGTGCCGTATCTGGCCTATGCCCGTAAGGATCGTCGCTCCAAGAGCCAGGATCCTGTGACCACACGCTATGTGGCGCAACTGTTCGAAGCCATGGGCGTGGACTGCGTGGTGGGCCTGGAAGTTCACAACCAGGGCGCGTTCGATAACGCTTTCCGCTGCCGGACGGTACACCTGGAATCCCATAGCCTGTTCGTCAACGCACTTTTAGACCGCATTGGGAGTGAGCCAGTCGTTATTGTTTCACCCGACGCCGGAGGCACCAAACGCGTGGACCGGTTCCGGGACGCCTGGGCCGATATCGCAGGCGAACAGCCACCCACCGCCTTCCTGGAAAAACGGCGAAGGGATGGTGGAATAACCGGCGATGCCGTGGTTGGGGATATGACAGGTAAGGTCGCCATCATCATCGACGACTTGGTGGCAAGCGGCACCACTCTGCTGCGCGCCGCGGAAGCCTGCAAGAACAAGGGCGCCACCCAGGTATTCGGGGTGATTACCCATGCCCTGTTCGGGCCGGGTTCGGAGCAGCTTTACCGCACGGGGGCTATGGATCAGCTTTTCATTACAGACAGCGTGACACCACATTAACGACCTCAGGAACAGTGCCAGGTCACTACCCTTCCGGTTGCGGGGCTTTTTGCGCAGGCAATTCGGGAACTGCATACGGACTGAAGGTTACCCACAGGTATTTCTGCCAAGCGGTTGGGTAACACCCCGTTGTTTCAGGGCGTGGAAGGAAGATTGCCTCACTGCACTGGCTGGCACCCGCGAACGCGAGATCGGTGGTCGCCTTGATCTGATCGTAGTACCTGGAGGCCGCATTTATACCCATATCAGCGTAATTACCGGCGGTAGGGCTGATCAACTGGGCCAGCTGAGTCCAGGCCTCCGCAGACTGGCGGTCCTGTTGATAAGCTGAGAAAGCCGGCGACTCCGGTTCAGGGGGCTTGTCACTTAAATACACTGAGTTAAGCTGTTCATAAATGCACCAGCAAGGTAACTCAGGACTATGGGACAAACCTCGGAAAACTTCAGCAATAGGCTACCGACCATTCCCCCACTGGACCCTGGCCGTGTCTCGCTTATTGAGAAGGAAGGATTGACTGTCAAACAGCTGGAGCCCCATGGCGTTGAAATTCACGGTGCTGATGTTCGTTCCAGGCTTCCCGAGCCGGTCATTGAAGCACTGGAAATGGAGATGGCGAATCGGGGCTTTATCGTTTTTAAACATCAGGCTGGCCTGTCAGCTGATGAGCTGGTTGAAGTGAGCAAATGGTGGGGGGCTCACCAGATTCATTCCACCCATGGTGTTCATCCTGCAACGCCCGGAAGGAACAGGCACATCTTCCGCTGTTCCAACGACGCCCGCCACGGCATCCTTGGTGTTGGGCCGCAGTGGCATAACGATGGCAGTTTTGAAGCGGCAACATTCTCGCACTCGGCATACTACATGGCTCGGGCACCTGAACAGGGCGGCGGTACGCACTTTGCCCATCAGGGAGCTGCCTTTGATGCGCTTCCAGAGGAAAAGCAGGCATTCTGGGAACGCCTTGTTTCTGTCAATTCGGCTTCAAGCGTGACTCATCCGTTAGTCCACACCCACCCCATTTCCGGAAGAAAG
>JBHEPI010000217.1:0-11359 GCA_046260345.1 Marinobacter sp.
GCTGCCGAACTGGGTGCCATACAGCCCGAAGCGGCGGTGCATATAGTCGACTACCGGCTTGGAAACCTGGATGTATGAGGCTTTCGGATAGCGCTGATGGAAGCGTTCCAGAATCAGTTCGAAATGCTCCGGTGCCGCGACGGGGTCCGACAGCACGAAGGTCATCCCCCATTTCCGCATAAAGCCTATGTAGCCTATGCCGGGCAGGTCGAAATAGTCCATGTTCGGTTGCAGGGTGGAAAAGGACTGAGAATGAGTCCCATACTTTTTCAGGTAGTCCACTCGTTCCTGGAATGTGAATGTTTTCTCTTCCAGGGCACTGCTGCGGTCAAGCGTCAGGATTTGTTCGTTCATCTCAATATTCCCCCAAGTGTTTTTGGATGCTGTTTTTGCGGGCTTCGATGATCGCTCACGCTTGTTTCTGGCCCAGAATTGACCAGTAGCAATTCATGTTCAGCAATTTGAAGTGCTTTTTCTCGGTGACTTTGAGCCCAAGGCGTTGCATGTGCTCGGGGTAGTTGTAGATCTTGTGGAAGGCATTGTTGGCGAACAGCCAGAAGATGAAGACGGCCATGTACCAGTACATTTTCTTGAACAGCCTGGCGACAATATTGCCTGTGGGGTAGCAGAAGTCACCGACCACCACTTTGGCGTCAGCTTTGCCCAGACGGATCAGATGCTCAAGCACCCGTACCATCATGTCCTCGTCGAACACGTTGAGGAAAAAGTTGGCCACCACCATGTCGTATTGTCCGGACTCTTCCACCTTCATGATGTCGCTGTGAATGCGGCGGATATTCAGGTGAGGAGCCTCTTTTTCCTGGGCATCCCCGAACTTTCGCAACATCGTTTCGGACAGGTCTACCACCGTGACATCTGCGCCCAGTTCCGCTGCACGAATGGCATCACGACCATGGCCGACACCGGCAAAGAGGATGCGCGCACCGGGTTTTACTGTTTCCACATCAAGCATGGCAGTCTTGCAGCGATGGATGTTCTTTCCGCTGTAGAGATTGCTCAGAAAATCGTAAACCGGACCAATATATTTGTATTTATCATGCATGGTGACTTCTGCCTGTGCATATCCATTGGATGCTTCCATCGTTCTTGTATTGATTATTTCACCGTCTGGTGATTGCGATGGAAACGTCTGATGGCTTTGAGCTTAGAGAAGCCAGTGGGGGAATTATGTGCAGTAATACGCATTTCCGGATACACAAAGTAACGAACGGCAACACTTTGCAAACCAGATCAACATTTTAGATAAGACTGTCAGACAATGGATTGTCGTTTTTTAGGTGGGTCAGAAAGCGACAGCGCGGGCAGGTATGTGGCCGAGGGTTTTTTCGATGTCGGCAGCTGGCCGGGCGGGGCCATAGAAGAATCCCTGAACCTGGTGGCAGCCAAGGCTTTTGAGGTAGGTCAGCTGTTCGTCAGTCTCTACGCCTTCGGCCACAATTTCGAGTTTCAGTCCGTGGGCCATGGCGACAATGGCATTGACAATACAGGCTCCATCCTCGCCACTGCGAATAGCCTTAACGAAGGACTGGTCCACTTTCAGGGTGTGGATAGGCAGGCGATGAATGTAATTCAGTGAGGAATAACCGGTGCCGAAATCATCAATCGCAATTCTGACGCCCAATGAGGCCAGTTCGCGGAGTTTCTGGCTGATCTGCTCAAGATCGTTCATGATCACGTTTTCTGTGATCTCGATCTCCAGGTTTTCCGGTGGGAATCCATGGGCGTGAATTTGTTCCATTAACGTTTCGACAAAACGTGGGTGTTCCACCTGCACCGGAGACAGATTCACTGCCAGTCTCAGGTCACTGTGACCGTTACGGATCCACTGACCCACGTCGTGGCAGGCCCGGTCCAGTACGCACTCGCTGAGTTTGGCAATCAGTTTGGTTTCTTCCGCCAGTGGCAGAAAATCGCGGGGATACAGCAAGCCCCGCTCGGGATGTTGCCAGCGTACAAGGGCCTCCAGGCCAACAATCCGGTTGCTCGTGGAGCATACTTGCGGCTGGTAAAACACCCGCAGTTCGTCCCGCTCCAGTGCCAGCCTCAGGTCCCGCTCCAGGTTCAGACGGTTGGCGGTGTCGATGCTCATGCTCTCGGAATAGAAGCGATAGCCATCTTTTCCACGGGCCTTGACGTGGTACATGGCGATGTCGGCGTTCTGGATCAGATGGTCCATCGACTCACCCGCTTCCGGATAGATGGCTATACCGATACTGACACCCACGAATACTTCATGATCCCCAAGTTGGAAGGGTGCGCGAAGAGCATTGATCAGTTTCTTGGAAATCTGCCTGGCATCTTCATGACTGTGAATGGATGGCAGTAGCAGAGTGAACTCGTCACCGCCGAAGCGAGACAGCGTGTCGCCTTTACGCAGGCAGCGTTCCAGCCTCTGGGTAACGGTTTGCAGCAAGCGGTCGCCCATGGCGTGGCCAAGAGTGTCATTGATAACCTTGAAGCGATCCAGGTCCAGGAACATAACCGCCAGTTTCTGTTCACTGCGGCGGGCGTGGGTGATCGCCAGGTCAAGGCGATCTTTGAACAGGGCGCGGTTGGGCAGCCGTGTCAGCAGATCGTGATAAGCCTGGAAGTTGATAAAGGCTTCTGCTTCCTTGCGTTCGGTAACGTCGCGAGCGGTTCCGTAATACCGGGCTTCACGACCACCACGTTTGACATCATCGTCGTTAGAGTGGGGCCAGGTTTCCGGGTCGATGGGAAATGCGGTTATTTCGAAGTGCCGGTTGGCTTTGCGGCTGCCCCGGGTTTTCAGCCGAACTTCCAGAGTGCGGGGGTTGTCTGCAGAAATGTTGGGGCCTTTGAGGGCATAGGTGCCTCTGGCTATGTCGCGGTCGTCGAGGATGTGTCGAAAGTGGCGGCCGCAGAGTTCAGCCGGCTGATAGCCAAGCAGGCTTTCAATCTTGCTGTTCACAAAACAGAAGTGGCCGTCGCGATCGAGCATGAACACAATATCGGGAGAACTGTTGACGATGTAACGATGAAGTTCTTCCGACTTCTCCAGACGCATTTGTATGTGCTCATGGGCGCGGATCAGGGAGCGCTTGCCGAGTACGCTGTTTACTGTAGTCAGTAGTTCTTCCGGGTCGAAAGGCTTGCGGATATAGTCCAGCGCACCTCTGCGCAGGGCCCGGCTGACGGAACTGAATGAGCTTTCCCCGCTGACCACAATTACGCCACAGTCCGGCTGGTCTGAGGATAGCCGTTCCATGACATCGAAACCGTCCACATCGGGCATTCGCAGATCCAGCATTGCCAGATCAAAGGATTCAGTCTCGAGGATGCGATAGGCCATGCGGCCTCCTTCCGCCTCGGTGACATCATACCCCTTGCCTTTGAGCAGCGATGCCAGGCCTGACAACAGTCTCGGATCGTCATCGACGACCAGAATGCGTGCCTCTGCGCCGTCGCCGGAATTCCATTCGGTGCTCGTAGGTTTCATTTTTTACGCCCGTCGCTTTTCGTCATTCGTCATCGTTTTTTTTGTTTGCCGCCGAGGGGAACAGTATTCGGAATGCTGTCCCTCCACGCCCTGTGCGGCAATTAATGATGCCCTCCATGTCATCAATAAGTTGTTTCACTACACTCAGGCCCAGGCCGCTGTGACCCTTGCCTTTGGTGGATCGAACCGGAGAAAACAGGTTCTTGCGGACACCGGCCGGAATTCCATTGCCTGTGTCTGCAATCTCCAGTTCAATCCAGGTCTTTCCGCTTTGCCAGACCGGAGCCAGAGTGTGGATAAAAACGTTGCCACCCTCAGGCAGGCTCTCTACTGCGTTGCGGACCAGGTTGATGACCACTTGCCGGATAACCGCACCCGGGACCGTGACATCGGTTGGTTCTTCGCAAAGTTCCAGCCGCAGTGATTTGCCGTCACTGCTGAACAGGCTGTCCTCGAGCAGGTCCCGCAGTATTCTCAGCTCGTCATTAAGGTTGCAGGCCCCGGACGGTTCCTTTGAGTCGTGCTCCGGGGTGCGGCTGATCTGTAACAGCAGGTCCCCCGCCCGGTCCAGTTCATCCCGGATTACATCCAGTTCCTGCAGCACTTTATCATCGTCGAGACGGTTTCTGAGCTGATAGATATACTGCCGGATGATAGTCAGGGGGTTGCTGACTTCATGAACCTGGCGCCGGATAGCGTCCCTCGCCAGCTCGGCTTCGATATTTTCCTGGCCCTCGTTGCTGCCGGAGAGCATGGTGACCAGGGCTTGCGACAGTTTGTCACTGAACAAACGGCCAAGTTCCTCGGTCTGCGCGGAATTGTCCTTGTCGGTACCCACCACAAATACCCCGGCGCATTCCTCGTTTCCTTTGATGGGAATGGCAACCAGAGAAGGGGTTTTCAGCAGTGACAACAGCTGACGGTCAAGCACCGTGGGTGAACGCTCGTCCAGGCAAAGGGCAACTCCGCTGCTGAAGGCCTCCGTTAAAACACTGGTGGCAGGCCCGCTGGCAATCGAGAGGTCGGGGATATCGCCATTGCTGGCAGAAAGAAGAGTCAGGCCATCGTCTGAGTGGCTGAAATACAATGCCGGCAGACCAGTGATCAGGGTCAGGCTGTTGACCGTTGCAGCCAGGTACTCCTGGGCACTGCCGCGAAGCGGCGACAGATCCAGTGCCTGGTTGGCCATGGCTTGCTTCAGTATTGTCTGCTTGAGTTTCTGGTTGGAATGGCTGGCATCGTATTCATCGGACAGCGGTATGCCGAGAGACTCGGCTACACCACTGACCTCTTGGCCGATGCGACGATTTATCTCCCGCGTCAGTTCCTCGTTCAGGCCGAAAATGGTGCCTGCGGCGGCAATGCCTGCGGCGTCTGACTGAGCCAGTCTTGTGGCCAGGCTGATCAGTTTGACCAGATGGCCGGCATCGCGGATTTCCGTTGGCATGGCCTGCTGGTAACGCATGGCATCAGCGGCCATGGGGCCAAGTCCCCAGGAACTGACCAGCTCGGCTGCGATGTCGGCCTGGTGGTCAAAATAATACTGTTGTGTGTCGCCCGGTGGGGTCTTGAGGGCAATCAGCTCACCCACGTTGTGCAGCATGCCGAGCATGAAAGCCTGGTCAGGTTCGGAGTAGCGTGTCAGCGTTGCCAGTGCCCGGGCCGTGAGTGCGGTGGTCAGGGAGTGGCGCCAGAAGTCTCTCAGCTGTTGCCATTGATCCGCGCCCAGCTCGTAAAGTATCTGCCGCAATGCCGCTGTCAGGACCAGAGTGTGAAAGCGCCTGGTTCCGAGCCTGAGTAGAGCCTGGTCTATTGAACGGGTTTCTGCGACAGGGCCGTAAAGTGCCGAATTGGCAAGGGCCAGAATACGGGACACCAGTGCCGTATCGGCAGAAACGATGTCACTGATCCTGCGGTAGCTCTCATCCTGATGACACGCCTCCAGCGCCCTGAGAGTGATTTCGGGGAGACTTGGTAACTGCATGTCAGGGGCAATCTGCATAAGCCTGCCTGTATTCAACAGCTGATGAGTAGTCAGTTTCTGACAGTTTGTTCATAAAATATTTGGACTGAGCTTAGACAATAAGCTGCATTTATTAAACAGTTATTGTTCCTTTTTTATGCAAAGTATTACCCGGCTTGTGATGTGTGTAAACTTTTTACAGATAAAGTGTAGTCAAGTTGCCAGCTTGTGGCCTGCCGGATAGCACGTTTTTGGCTACAGTTAGAGCGCAGTCCGGGTTACAATTTGAGGCAGTGCACAAATTTCCCCGGAAATGTGCCAGTCAACGGATCAGACGGCGCCAATAAGAACCCATGACGGATTCCCGTACAAGCACGCAACATCAGGGCCAACCCAGAACGCTGGCAATTACCGGTGGCAAGGGGGGTGTGGGTAAAACATCTGTCGCCCTCAATCTCTCCCTGACCCTTGCCCGTGAGGGTTACAGGGTTTTGTTGCTGGACGGTGACACGGATCTTGCCAATGTCAGCATTATGCTCGGGCGTTATCCCACTCGAACACTGGCCAACATGATGGCCGGTGAGTGCAGTCTTGGTGATGTCGTCATGGAAGCAGAGTGGGGGCTTCACATTATTCCTGGTGCCTCTGGCGTGGAGCAGTGCGTGGACATGGCGGCTGACGAAAGCCTGCGGGTGCTGAAAGCGCTGTCCCGGCTCGAGAAAGATTACGACTATGTGATCACCGACACCGCATCCGGCTTGCAGAAGACCGGCATGCATATGATTGCTGCCGCGGAGTTGGCCTGTGTGGTGGTGACGCCCGACCCTGCTTCACTGACAGATGCCTTCTCTCTGATCAAATTGCTGATCCGGCGTGGTTACAGAAGGACGCCAAGTATATTGGTCAATATGGCCCAGGGGGCCAGCCAGGCGAGGTCTGTATTTCAGCGCCTCGAAGCTGCTGCGCAACGCCATCTCGGGGTATCTTTGCATTATCTGGGGGCGATCTGGCGGGACGAAACGTTGCGTCAGTCGGTACTGAATCAGCGTCCGGTCTCGCTGTTGCCGCAGTCGGACCCGTCCTGCCGCCAGTTCCGGACTCTGTCCGACATGCTGAATGTCCGATTACGACAGCTCCCTCCGCGCAAGGCCGGCATTGCCGCCTACTGGCACCGGGTATCCTCGGTGCCGGCGGAACCCGTTCTGAATGGCCGGAAAAAGGACCCGGTCACGCCGCCGGATCCGGCGGCGGAATGCAAGCGGCTGATTGCAGATATCGACAAAGTATTGGCGGATAGCGGTGACGCGCCTCTGCTGCGTTATGAAGCGTTCAACGGTTTTTTTGCACTGTTGGGGCGCAGCATGGATGCAGATACGATTGAGATTATCCAGACAGGGTTAGCCTCTCTGGATTGGGAGCGGCTGGGTAAGGAACAGCGTGCCCATCTGGCAACCCACTTTCACCACATCGCCAGTCAGATTGATCCTGGTCCAGTGCAGCAAAAATTGGAGCCGGAGGCACCGGGGAAGGGGCGTGAACCCTATTATGACCGCATCAGCTTCGGGGACCAGAACCGTCTGGTACGAGCGCTCAGAGAGCAGCCTTCCAATATTTCCCTGGACCAGTTATTGCGGTCCCTCGCGGATACCGGCAAGGACGGTTCCTGACGGTTTTTTCCAGCGCACTCCTCCCTGGAAGTCACGTTATTTTACCGTCATTTTTTTTACACTTTTTGTAGCGTAACTTTGCAGTGTGTCACCGCACTGTAATGGCGTCTGTGCAAATATTAACCTTATTCCCCGGAATCGTGGCCCGCAATATGCAGAGGTCAGGGAGCCGTTATTTCAAACCTGAAACCAACTGCACTCAATAGCTGCACAGAGACTACGAGAAGGAGTTCACGCCATGTCGAAACAGCAACTGCAGCCCGGAACGTCAGAGTCCGGTGTTCTGCAACAACTCAGAGGCAAACACGTACTGATCACCGGCACGACCGGCTTTCTCGGTAAGGTGGTGCTGGAAAAACTGATCCGTGCGGTGCCCGACATCGGCGGTATTCACCTTCTTATTCGCGGCAACAAGCGGTATCCGGGAGCCCGTGAGCGTTTCAACCATGAGATCGCCAGTTCGTCGGTATTCGAGCGTCTCCGGTCCGAAGATAACGAAGCCTTCGAGAATTTTCTCGAAGAGCGCGTTCACTGTATTACCGGTGAAGTTACAGAGCCCCGGTTTGGCCTGGCAGCGGATCGCTTCCAGGCACTTGCCGGCCAGGTAGATGCATCGATCAATTCCGCAGCCAGCGTCAATTTCCGGGAAGAACTCGACAAGGCACTGAAGATCAACACCCTGTGCCTCGAAAATGTGGCGGCTCTGGCGAAGCTGAATAGAACAATGGCGGTCATCCAGGTCTCGACCTGTTATGTCAACGGCAAGAACGCAGGGCAGGTTACAGAGTCCGTGATCAAGCCCTCAGGTGAGGCCATTCCCCGCAGCACTGATGGTTATTACGAAATTGATGAACTTGTGCACCTGCTGCAGGACAAGATTGCTGATGTTCGCGCCCGCTATTCCGGCAAGATGCTCGAGAAGAAACTGGTGGACCTGGGCATCCGTGAAGCCAACCTTTACGGCTGGAGCGATACCTATACCTTTGCCAAGTGGCTGGGAGAACAGCTGTTGATGAAGGCTCTTTCCGGTCGGTCGCTCACCATTGTTCGCCCGGCTATTATCGAGAGCGCGCTGGAAGAGCCGTCGCCCGGCTGGATCGAGGGTGTGAAAGTGGCGGATGCCATTATACTGGCCTACGCCCGCGGGAAAGTGTCACTGTTCCCGGGCAAGCGCAGCGGAATCATCGATGTCATCCCCGTGGACCTGGTTGCCAACAGCATCATCCTGTCACTGGCAGAAGCCATTGGCGACCCGGGCCAGCGCAGGATCTATCAGTGTTGCAGTGGCAGTTCCAACCCGATATCGCTGGGTGAATTCATTGACCACCTGATGGCCGAGGCGAAATCCAGCTACGCGGATTATGATCAGTTGTTCTATCGCAAGCCCACCAAGCCATTTATTGCCGTGAACCGGAAGCTCTTTGATGTTGTGGTAGGTGGTATGAGGCTGCCGTTGTCTATCGCCGGGAAAGCTCTGAGGCTGGCGGGACAGAACAGGGAGCTGAAGATTCTGAAAAACCTGGACACCACCCGGTCACTGGCCACCATCTTCGGGTTCTACACGGCGCCGGATTACACTTTCCGCAACGATGGGCTGATGGCGTTGGCCTCTCGCATGGGTGAACTGGACCGGGTGCTGTTCCCGGTAGATGCGCGCCAGATTGACTGGCGGCTATACCTGCGAAAGATTCACCTTGGCGGCCTCAATCGCTATGCTCTCAACGAGCGCAAGCTATACAGCCTGCGCGCGGCCCAACCCCGCAAGAAAGCGGCTTAATAGTCTTCGCAGCCGGATCCCTTTCCCCCGGGGGTCCGTTTTCCACTTGTTGTTTCCGCCAGTGGGTCTATCCTTTATAAGCGGCTCCAGAACAACCCAGTAAAGTCGTCATTCTGGCTAAAAGTGCCGGCGCATTAGGACGTTAGTCTAATTCATTGTTCACTGGCACGCATGTTGAACTATGGGTATCCGTCTTCAGGGCTTTTTTTGCCCCGCACGCTCTATATTACAAAACCGATAATGACAACAGACTCTGACTAAAGGGGGAGCACAATGACTCATAAAGAGGTTTACCCGGTAAGCCCGGACGTGGCCAAACAGGCCCTTGTGAACCGGGACCAATACGAGAAGATGTACCGCCAGTCGGTGGACGACCCGGAGACATTCTGGGGTGAACACGGTAAGCGTCTTGACTGGATCAAACCGTTCTCCAAGGTCAAGAACACCACTTATGATTACGACAACCTTTCTATCAAGTGGTTTGAAGACGGCCAGCTGAACGCTGCCGCCAACTGCCTCGACCGCCACCTGGAAAAGCGTGGCGACCAGACAGCGATTATTTTTGAAGGTGACGACCCCGCCGATTCCCGCAACGTGACTTATCGGGAACTGTATGAGGAAACCTGCAAGTTCGCCAACGTCCTCAAAGATCAGGGCGTAAAAAAAGGCGATGTGGTTACCATCTATATGCCCATGATTGTTGAAACCGGCGTTGCCATGCTGGCCTGTGCCCGCATTGGCGCCATTCATTCGGTGGTCTTCGGTGGCTTCTCTCCGGAGGCACTCGGAGCACGTATTGCCAACGGCAAGTCCCGTTTCGTGGTAACGGCGGACGAAGGCGTTCGCGGTGGCCGCAAGATTCCGCTCAAGAAAAACGTTGATGCCGCACTGAACAACGAAGCCGGTGCCAATGTGGACAAGGTCATTGTGGTCAAGCGCACTGGCGGTGATGTGCCCTGGAAAGACGGTCGCGATCAGGGCTACGAAGAGCTGATGAAGGGGGCGTCCACTGACTGCCCGGCAGAACCCATGAACGCCGAAGACCCGCTGTTCATGCTCTACACCTCCGGTTCTACCGGCGCCCCGAAAGGCGTACTGCATACCACCGGTGGTTACATGGTTTACACCTCCATGACCCACGAATACGTGTTCGATTACCACGACGGTGACGTTTACTGGTGTACAGCGGACTTCGGCTGGGTTACCGGCCATAGTTATATTCTGTATGGCCCGCTGGCCAATGGTGCCGTTACTGTGCTGTTCGAGGGTGTGCCCAACTATCCGGACACCTCCCGCATGGGCCAGGTAGTCGACAAGCACAAGGTGAATATTCTTTACACTGCACCAACAGCGATTCGCGCCCTGATGGCGGAAGGCGAGTCCTGCATGAATGGCACTACCCGCGAAAGCCTGCGCCTGCTGGGTTCAGTGGGTGAGCCCATCAACCCGGAAGCCTGGGAGTGGTATCACCGCGTCATTGGTAACAGCAAATGCCCGATTGTCGACACCTGGTGGCAGACCGAGACCGGCGGTATTCTGATTTCGCCGTTGCCCGGCGCCACTGATCTGAAGCCTGGCTCCGCAACGGTGCCATTCTTCGGCGTCAAGCCGGCGCTGGTGGACAATGATGGCAACATTCTGGAAGGCAAGACCGAGGGCAACCTGGTTATCCTGGACAGCTGGCCAGGGCAGATGCGTACCATCTACGGTGACCATGAGCGCTTCAAGCAGCCCTACTTCAGCACCTATAAAGGCATGTACTTTACCGGTGATGGTGCCCGCCGTGATGAAGATGGTTACTACTGGATTACCGGCCGCGTGGATGACGTGCTCAACGTGTCCGGCCACCGTCTGGGTACAGCCGAGGTCGAAAGTGCCCTGGTAGCTCACGACAAAGTTGCTGAGGCTGCCGTGGTTGGCTACCCGCATGAAATCAAGGGGCAGGGCATCTATGTCTATGTCACCCTGGTCCACGGTGAGGAGCCGTCAGACGAGCTCAAGAAAGATCTGGTTCAGTGGGTCCGTAAGGAAATTGGTCCCATTGCGTCTCCGGATGTGATCCAGTGGGCACCCGGGCTGCCAAAAACCCGTTCGGGCAAGATTATGCGCCGGATTTTGCGTAAGATTGCTTCAAACGAGCACGATCAGCTGGGCGATACCTCCACTCTAGCGGATCCGGGTGTGGTGGATGATCTCATCAGCGGTCGCGCGGATAACTGAGGCCTGTCTGCTGTCAGGCTGTGTACCTGTGAGGAATCTGTTGAATGACACAAACCATTATCGTCGCCGATGATCACCCGCTATTTCGCGCAGCTCTGAAGCAAGCGGTCAGTCAGGCGGTGCCTGATGCGAAAACAGTGGAAGTGGACAGCATCAAGGCGCTGCAGGCGGCGGTAGAATCGCATCCGGACGCGGATCTGGTGTTGCTGGATCTGAACATGCCGGGCGCCCATGGCTTCTCCGGGCTCGTGTTC
>JBHEPI010000221.1:0-14628 GCA_046260345.1 Marinobacter sp.
TCCCTGTTTTTGACGTCCCTGGAACAGGCCCTGCCCGACACCCACCGAATAATGTGCCAAGCTTTCTACCGAATTTAGAAGTTGTCCGGCATTTTCGCCTTCATTCTCGCGGCCTCGCGAGAGATGAGACCTTTCTTCAGCAGCTTCTCAAGACACTGGTCCAGTGTTGTCATGCCGATGGAACCACCGGTCTGAATCGCTGAGTACATTTGTGCGATTTTATCTTCGCGGATCAGGTTACGGATCGCCGAGGTACCAATCATGATTTCGTGGGCCGCAATCCGGCCGCCACCCATTTTCTTCATCAGGCTCTGGGAGATAACCGCCTGCAAAGACTCCGACAACATGGAGCGGACCATGGACTTTTCTTCCGCCGGGAACACGTCTACCACCCGGTCAATGGTCTTGGCCGCGGAGGTAGTGTGCAGGGTGCCGAACACCAGGTGGCCGGTTTCAGCCGCGGTCAGCGCCAGGCGAATGGTTTCCAGGTCCCGCAGTTCGCCTACCAGAATGATGTCGGGGTCTTCCCGCAGTGCCGAACGCAGGGCCTCGTTAAAACCCAGGGTGTCGCGGTGCACTTCCCGCTGGTTGAGCAGGCATTTCTTGGATTCATGCACGAATTCGATAGGGTCCTCGATGGTGAGGATGTGCTCGTAGCGGCTGTCGTTGATGTAATCAATCATCGCCGCCAGTGTGGTGGACTTACCGGAGCCAGTAGGGCCGGTGACCAGCACCAGACCACGTGGTACCGAGGCAATGTCCTTGAACACCTGGCCCATGCCCAGGTCTTCCATGGTCAGCACTTTCGACGGGATGGTCCGGAATACAGCGCCGGAGCCCCGGTTCTGATTGAAGGCGTTGACACGGAAGCGGGCTACGCCCGGAACCTCGAAGGAAAAGTCGGTTTCCAGAAACTCTTCGTAGTCCTTTCGCTGCTTGTCGTTCATGATGTCGTAGATCAGCCCGTGAACTTCTTTGTGTTCCATGGGCGGAAGATTGATGCGGCGGACATCGCCATCAACACGGATCATCGGGGGAAGGCCGGCGGAAAGGTGCAAGTCTGATGCACCCTGTTTGGCCGAAAAGGCAAGCAGTTCAGTAATATCCATAGGGGTCCTCGGAAGGCATTTTTCTTTTATCCCGGTATGCGCCGGCTTCCGGCAGCAGGCCCCGAACAGCTTCACTTGGCATTTCAGTGACCTGCGGGTAACGTGTCACCGTATCAGTGACAGACCGGAGCGGCGGATTCGCACTATGAGCAGCATAGCAGACAACATCGGGACCGTAACCCGACGCATACAAAAAGCAACATTGAAGGCCGGCCGCAAGGCGGGGTCTGTGCATTTGCTGGCAGTCAGCAAGAAGCAGTCGGTCGATGCCCTTCGTAGGGCTTACGATGCTGGCCAGCGCGCATTTGGTGAAAGCTATGTGCAGGAAGCGCTGGACAAGATGGAGGTTCTGGCTGATCTCGATGCTATCGAGTGGCACTTCATTGGCCCGGTTCAGTCCAATAAAACCCGCCAGATTGCCGACGCATTTCACTGGGTTCACAGCGTAGACCGGCTCAAGATTGCCCATAGACTGGATGAACAGCGCGACAGCACCCTTCCGCCGCTGAATATCTGCCTGCAGGTGAATATCAATAACGAAGAGTCCAAATCTGGCTGCTCACTGGCAGACCTCACCGAACTGGCAGACGCCATTGAGGAAATGCCCAACCTCTCGCTCCGGGGCCTGATGGCGATTCCGGACCCGGATCAGCCAGAGGCGGAGCTGCGATCGAGCTTCCGCAAACTGGCCAACGCCCTGAAAAAACTGCGGCAGGATGCGCCTGCTTCCGGCCCCCTGGACACCCTGTCCATGGGCATGTCCGACGACCTGGAGATGGCCGTTGAGGAAGGCTCCACCTGGGTCAGGGTAGGAACCGCGCTCTTCGGGCCGCGCTAAGCGGAGGCTGATGGCGGCAGTTCCTGTTATCATCATCAGCAGACTGACAACTGACGATTACTGATCCAAACGTGGAGTGAACCTTGAGCACATCACCAACGATTTCATTTATCGGTGCAGGCAACATGGCAAGCGCCATTATCGGCGGCATGCTGGACAGCGGCTTCAAGGCCGCCAACATCTGGGTCAGCGCCCCAGATGACAATCATCTTCAATCCATCCGCAAACAGTTCGGCGTCAGCGTCACCACAGACAACCGGTACTGTGCCCAGCAGGCGGATATGGTGGTTCTGGCGGTCAAGCCACAGGTTATGACGGATGTCTGCCAGGACATCGCCCCGGTAGTACAGAACACCCGACCGCTGATGGTATCCATCGCTGCAGGCCTGGAAGCATCCACTCTGGACGAATGGCTGGGCGGCGGCCTGCCGCTGGTAAGGGTGATGCCCAATACACCCTCACTGGTCGGCAAGGGGGCGGCCGGCCTGTACGCCAATGACCAGGTAAAGGATAAGCAGAAGACCATGGTTGAATCGGTCTTCAATAGTATCGGCACGGCTCTCTGGGTCGAGGACGAAACGCTGCTGCATGCGGTCACCGCTCTCTCTGGCAGTGGTCCGGCCTACTTCTTCCTGATGCTGGAAGCACTTGAAGAAGCCGCCACCGACGCCGGTATTGCCAGCGAAACGGCAAGGGCGCTGGCCATTCAGACCATGGCCGGAGCCGCCGAAATGGCAGGCCGCAGCGAGCACGACCCGGGCCAGCTCAAACGCAATGTCATGTCCCCGGGCGGCACAACGGAGCAGGCCATCCAGACGTTCGAGCAAGGCGGCCTCAGGGACCTGGTCAAAACAGCCTATTCCGCAGCCTATAAGCGCTCCGGGGAAATGGCCAAAGAACTCGCCAAGAAACAGTAACCGATAACGGGAGACACAGCTTCATGCTGGCTGACATTCTGATCACCATACTGCTCATCGCGTCAACTTTTTACCTGACCATCGTACTGCTGCGCTTCTTGCTGCAACTGGCAAGAGCCGACTTTTACAATCCGATCTCACAGTTTGCAGTCAAGGCGACCAATCCGCTGCTACGGCCCCTGCGCCGTTTCATTCCGGGCTGGGGCGGCATAGACGGCGCTGCCCTGGTGCTCGCGGTTATTATTCAGGCCATCACCTTTTTCCTGATTCTGTTTGCCCTGAACAGCAGTATGCCGTCCATTAACCCGCTCACACTGCTGAGCTGGTCGATACTCAATGTGTTGGACCTGATCGTGAAGATCTATTTCTGGTCCGTCATTGCCGTTGTGGTAGTGAGCTGGATCGCTCCTCAAAGCAACCACCCTGCCATTCAGCTGGTGGCCCAGATCACCGAGCCGGTTATGCGCCCGGTGCGCAGCGTGATGCCATCACTTGGCGGACTGGACCTGTCACCCATTATCGTATTCCTGATCCTCAACGTGATTTCGGTGGTGATTGATCATATGAAGATCGCAGCCGGCATGGGATCCATCGTCGGAATGTAGACGATCCCTCAAAAACACAATCCGTTACACATCACGACAATTAAACAACTTTCCCGGCAGCTGATTTATCTTACTGAATCAGCTGCTTTTTTTGATTTCAATCCGTCGCACTGGCCTTCAGTCCTGTGATGCTCCTCGCAGAATTACCGGAACATTGCGGTAACATTAACTATATTTTTGGCACAACTTTACCCGACCAATGCCCAGAGCAGTCGCCCGGAAGTCGCGCAGAAGGATGGTCCGATGAACAAACAAGGTACCCTGTCGCAACAGGTTGAGGCCTACCACGGCTGGAAAAAGGAACTGATCAGACAGATCGGCCGTTACCGCCTGTGGCTTCAGGACAACGACCTGTTTTCGGACGATGTCAGCAACCGAATTCGCCATGGCCTGGAACTTCTGATCGAAGATGAGCTCACCATTGCCTTTGTCGGTGAGTATTCCCGCGGCAAGACGGAACTGATCAACGCCCTGTTCTTCTCGGAATATGGTCAGCGCATGCTGCCCTCCCAGGCCGGCCGCACCACCATGTGCCCGACCGAGCTGTTTTTTGACCGCACTGCCAACAGCAATTACCTGCTGCTGCTTCCCATTGAAACCCGTACCGGTGAGCTCTCTCTGCAGCAACTGCGCAAACAGCCGGAGCGCTGGGTCAAGCACGACCTGGATGAGCGCGACCCTGAGATCATGCGGGAAGTGCTGGCGGAAGTGGCCCGGGTCAAGAGTGTCACTCCGCAGGAAGCCCGCAGCCTCGGCTTTGATGAAGACATGCTGGAGCACGACCGCAATCGGCCCGGCAACGTGCTGGTTCCGGCCTGGCGCAATGCCCAGATCAGCATCCGCCACCCCCTGTTTGAGCGTGGCTTGCGGATTCTGGACACGCCTGGCCTTAACGCACTGGGCTCGGAGCCGGAACTGACCATCAGCATGCTGCCCCGGGCCCATGCCATCATCTTCCTGCTCAGCGCAGATACCGGCGTTACCGCCAGTGATATGACCATCTGGAAGGAGCACATTGATACCGAGCATGCGGATCACCGTGCCGGGCGCTTTGCGGTACTGAACAAGATCGATGTGCTCTGGGACGACCTGCAGGGGGAGAAACACACTCAGGAAGCCATCGACCGGGTGCGCGGCTACACCGCGGATCATCTGGGCATGCGACAGAATGATGTTATTCCGCTGTCGGCGAAACAGGGCCTGGTGGCCCGGGTAAAAGGCGATGAGGAATTGTTCGGGCGTTCCAACCTTGGGCAACTGGAGCAACTGATTATCCAGCGCATCCTGATGCACAAGGAGCAGCTGATTACCCAGAGCCTGATCAATGATCTGCTGGGTATGTTGCAGAACAGTCAGGCGGCGATGCAGACCAGGCTCGATGCACTGGAAGAGGAACTGGAAGCCTGCTCCGGCGTCACCATGGACAAGGAAGCTCTGCGCCGGCTGGCGGACCGCGCCCAGCGCGATTACGACTTCTACTACAAGAAGCTGATCACCCTGCGCTCCAGCCGCCGGCTGATGGATTCCCAGGGCGCCATGCTCAGGGATCTGGTCGGTGAAGACAGGTTTGAGGGCCATGCCGAAAAGATCCGGCGGAAGATGTCGAAAAGCTGGACTACAGTCGGCATGAACCACGGCATGGATCAGTTTTTCGAATTACTGGAAAGCGACCTGACCAACCTCCTCAGCGAAGGCCGGCTGGCAGAGAAAATGGTCGGGGCCATCTATCGCCGCTACAACGAGGACACCCGGGCCCGACACCTGGAGCCAATCCCTTTACGGGCAGGCCGCCACGTGATCGCAGTGCGGGAGTTACGGAAAAAAGCCAGGCGATTCCGCATCAGTCCGAAAAACCTGTTGACGGAACAGTCACTGCTGGTTCGTCGTTTCTTCACTGTTATGGTAGAGGAAGCTCGCACCCTGCACCGTCGGGTAAGAACCGATGTCGAGCGCTGGCCCGCGGAAGCGCTCCTGCCCATCATGCAGTATTCCATGGAACAGAAGCAGTTGCTGGAGCATCAGATCCGCCGCCTGCGTGACATGGTGCGCAGTGACCGTGACAGCCGCGCCGAGCGGGAACGGCTGCAGAACACCATCACTGATCTGAAGCGGCAACTGGAACTGGCCGATGCCATGCAACGGCAAATCCGCAAACCGGCACCAACACTGATCCAGCAGAAGGTGGTCAATATTTCCGGCGCTGTCTGAGAAGCGCCGGAAATGGCAGTTGCAGCCTTGCAGGCCGGCCTTTAAACTGCTTGGCTGGTAATCAGCCGGCCACTCCATCGAGCCCATCTTATCCGGGGCTCCCCTGCGCGGCCATTGCCTCAATCTTGTTGCAGATAATACGGACCGAATCAGGAACCTGTCGCGCCAATGCCCGATCCCTTGCCAACGGATTCTGTAGGGATAGTTACCCCGCAGACACTGCACTTCGACACGCCGATTACCCTGGCGTGCAACCGGACACTGGAAAGCTATGATCTGGTGATCGAGACCTATGGCAAACTCAACGCCGACGCCAGCAATGCTGTTTTGATCTGTCACGCTCTCAGTGGCCACCATCACGCGGCGGGTTACCATAGCAAGGAAGACCGCAAACCCGGATGGTGGGACAGCTGCATTGGTCCCGGCAAACCCATCGACACCAACCGTTTCTTCGTTGTCAGCCTGAATAATCTGGGTGGCTGCCATGGCAGTACCGGACCCAGCAGTACCAATCCCGAAACCGGTCAGCCCTACGGCCCCGACTTTCCTGTCACCACCGTTCGCGACTGGGTACACAGCCAGGCCTTGCTGGCCGACCGTTTGGGCATAGAGTGCTGGGCGGCGGTTGTTGGCGGCTCCCTCGGCGGCATGCAGGCCCTGCAGTGGAGCCTGGATTATCCTGATCGGTTGCGGCATGCCGTAGTCATCGCATCCACACCACGTCTGAGCGCGCAGAACATTGCCTTTAACGAAGTGGCAAGGCAGGCCATCACCTCGGACCGGGAATTCCATGACGGCCGCTACTACGAATACGACACCTTGCCCCGGCGCGGCCTGATGCTGGCACGGATGGTGGGCCACATCACCTACCTATCCGATGCCTCCATGGGGGAAAAATTTGGCAGGGAGTTGCGGGATCAGGCCTACAAGTTCGGCTACGACGCCGAGTTCCAGGTGGAAAGCTATCTGCGTTACCAGGGCGAGCGTTTTTCCGAGTCGTTCGACGCCAACACCTATCTGTTGATGACCAAGGCGCTGGACTATTTCGATCCCGCCTATGAACACGACAACGATCTGGCGAAAGCCCTGCGCGGCGCTCGATGTGAGTTCCTGGTGCTGTCATTCAGTACCGACTGGCGCTTCACCCCTGCCCGCTCGGAAGAGCTGGTGAATGCCATGATTGCAGCACGCTGCAAGGTCAGCTATGGGGAAATTGACGCACCCTGGGGCCACGATGCCTTTCTGATACCCACTCCCAGGTACACCGCCATCTTCCACGCGTATATGGACCGGATCGCGCGGGAGACCGGGGTATGAGAACCGATCTTAAAATCATCGAGCAATGGATCCAACCAGGAAGCCACGTGCTGGACCTGGGTTGCGGCGACGGCACCCTGCTGGACTACCTGCAACGGGAAAAACAGGCCACCGGCTTCGGCCTGGAAATCAACCAGGACCACATCACCACCTGCATGGGCCGTGGCGTATCGGTTATCGAACAGAATCTCGATACCCAGGGACTGGGCAATTTCGAGGACCACACCTTCGACACCGTACTGATGACCCAGGCATTGCAGGCCGTGCGCCGCCCCGACATGGTACTGGATGAAATGCTTCGGGTGGGCCGTGAAGGCATCGTCACCTTCCCGAACTTTGCTTACTGGCGGCTGCGCTGGTACCTGATGCGCAGAGGTCGTATGCCCGAATCCGAAACTCTGCCGTATAAATGGTATAACACCCCCAACATCCACCTTTGTACCTTCAAGGATTTCGAAGCCTTGTGTTACCGCAAAGGCTTCCGCATTCTGACCCGTACGGTGGTGGACGGTGAGCACCAGGATCGCTGGCTCAGCCGCCTGTGGCCCAACATGTTGGGACAGATTGCCATTTACCGGATAACCCGGGAGGACTCATGAACAAAACGATTCAAAACCACTGGTTTGCCATGCTTGCACTGGCCTGTCTGTTTTTTATCTCCGCCCAGAGCCACGCGGGCTCGAAGGATTTTGGCGAATACCAGGTACACTGGAGCGTTTTCCCCAGCACCTTCCTGGCACCGGAAGTGGCCCGCGACAACAATCTGAACCGCAGCAAGAGCATCGGAGTTGTTAACATCTCGATCATGCAGGAAACTGACGACGGTGGTCTGGAACCCGTCTCGGGGCAAGTGGAAGGCAAAGCACTGAACGATGTGCAGCAGGCAAAGTTCCTGGCTTTTCGGCGCATACAGGAAGGCGATGCCGTGTACTTCATCGCCGAATACCAGTACAGCAATGCAGAGCTGATGACCTTCCAGATAACCGCCAGGCCGACAGGCGGTAAACAGGATCTTCCCATTCGTTTCACCCACGCGCTGTTCAATGACTGATGACTGAAACCACAGACAGACTGGTTATTGCCAGCAACAACAAGGGCAAGATCGCGGAACTGGCTGAACTGCTCAGCCCCCTGGGGCTGACGCCGGTTGCACAGGGCGAGCTCGGGGTTGGCGAAGCGGAAGAACCCGCGGTCACCTTTGTAGAAAATGCCATCCTCAAAGCCCGCCATGCGGCCCACATTACCGGCTTGCCGGCCCTGGCAGACGATTCCGGGCTGGCAGTTGATGCGCTTGGCGGCGAACCGGGTGTGCGCTCTGCACGCTATGCCGGTGAGTCCGCCAGCGACGAGGACAATGTCCGGGCGCTGTTAGCCGCCATGGCGGGGGTACCGGAACAACAGCGCACGGCCCAGTTCCATTGCGTTCTGGTCTACCTGCGCCATGCCAATGATCCTACACCGGTGATTTGTCATGGCCGCTGGCCCGGCCACATACTGGAGCAGCCCAGGGGCGAAGGCGGGTTTGGTTACGACCCGATTTTCCTGGTCCCCGAAACCGGAACCAGCGCTGCGGAAATGTCCCGGGAAGACAAGGGCAGAATAAGCCATCGCGGACGTGCGCTTACCCAGCTCCTTGAACAGCTGGGTGCCGGAGCGGCGTGACCATGCGCCTGCCCGATGCCTGGCGGAGTGACCCGTTACCCCCGCTGAGCCTGTACATCCACGTTCCCTGGTGCGTGAAGAAGTGTCCCTATTGTGATTTCAATTCTCATGCGCTGACCGGCGACATTCCGGAAGACCGCTACCTCGAGGCTATCCTGGCGGATCTCGCCAGCGACCTGAAACTGGTTCAGGATCGCAGCATACAGACAGTTTTCATCGGCGGTGGCACGCCCTCACTGATGTCGCCCGCCTTCTATGAAAATCTGTTCCGCCGGCTACGTGAACATCTCCATTTTGCTGACGATGCCGAAATCACTCTGGAGGCCAACCCCGGGACTGTCGAACAAAACCGATTCCATGGTTTCCGGGCAGCAGGCATCAACCGTCTTTCCATCGGCATCCAGAGTTTTGATGCCCAGCACCTGAAAGCACTGGGGCGCATACACGACGACGAGTCGGCCCACAGAGCCGTTGAATCGGCCCGCAATGCCGGCTTCGACAACTTTAACCTTGACCTGATGCACGGATTACCGGGCCAGACACCGGAGCAGGCCATTGCCGATCTGGACGCGGCTCTGGCCTGGGAGCCGCCGCATCTGTCCTGGTATCAGCTGACGCTGGAGCCCAATACCGAATTCTACAGCCGGCCGCCGACGCTACCGGACGAAGACCACCTGTGGGAAATTTATCGCCAGGGCTCGGACTATCTGCACCAGAACGGCTTCACGGATTACGAGGTATCAGCCTGGAGCCGGTCGGGGATGGCGTCCCGTCACAACCTGAATTACTGGATGTTTGGCGATTATCTGGCGCTTGGTGCCGGAGCCCACGGAAAGATCACTCTGCGCGACGGCGACATAAGGCGTTTCTGGAAAACCCGACAGCCCGAAGCCTACCTCAATCGCATTGCCAGCCGCACTGCCGGCAGCCAGGCCATTGAGCCCGAAGAACGCCCGCTGGAGTTCCTGATGAACGCTCTGCGCCTGACTGCAGGCGTACCGGAAAATATGTTCACAGAACGTACAGGTTTACCCCTGAGCACAGTTGCGGTAAAACTTGATGAGTTAAGAATGGAAAATCTGCTGGAACCGGGAAGGATACAGACCACCGAACCCGGGCAGCGATACCTGAACAGCCTGCTGGAGCGCTTCCTCTGATGCCACTGCCGCGCCTTCTGACCCTTTTTCCCAAAAGGCTCAACCTGAGTCTTCTGGCAACAGCAGCTCTGCTCCTCATTCTGGTGCTGATCAACCAGCCACTGCAGACAGGCTCAGCACCGCAGGGTATTGTAAGCTTCCAGATGGCGGCCACTGCAGACCAGTCCATGGCCATCATCCGGAGTTGGCGCCAGGGTGGCCTGCTATGGGCCCATGTTTCCCTGTGGATGGATTTCCTGTTTGTCCCGGCTTACCTGGTGTCACTGATTTTCCTCACCAACCATCTGACCCGCGACCGCCCGGGCGTGCGGGAACGTAACGTTGCCCGCTGGGTCAAGGCCCTGTTTGTGGCGGCCGGTACCGCCGACATGGGCGAGAATATCCTGTTGCTGAACAACATGGACCCGCCCACGGATATGCTCAGCCTGTCTGCGACCGTGTGTGCGCTTGTCAAGTTTACCGGGCTTATGCTGGGGGCTGCCGGGCTGGTGATTATCCGCGCTGCCAGGCGCCATCCGATGGCCCACGGATAGCGCCACTGGATAAGCGTCAGTTGGTGCGGTAGAACACCAGGTCCCACACCCCGTGCCCCAGGGTTTCCCCGCGCTTCTCAAATTTGGTAATCGGGCGATCGTCCGGGCGAGGTGAATACTGGCCCCGCTCCTGGCTGTTGGCGAAGCCTTCCGACTCACTCATGATTTCCATCATGTATTCCGCGTAGTTCTGCCAGTCTGTCGCCAGGTGCAGGATACCGCCCACACGGAGTTTGTGGCGCAGACGCTGGACGAATTCATGCTGGATCAGCCGGCGTTTGTGATGCCGCTTCTTGTGCCAGGGATCCGGGAAAAACACCATTACCCTGTCCAGAGCCGCATCCGGCAGACACAGGTCAATCACGTCGTTGGCATCAATGGCATAGACCCGGACATTTTCCAGCCCCCTGTCTTCTATTTCCTTCAACAGGGCGCCGACACCGGGAAGATGCACTTCCACGCCGATAAAATCCTGCTCTGGCGCAGCTTCCGCCATGTCCGCCAGGGATTTTCCCATGCCGAAGCCAATTTCCAGGTTCAGCATGTTGTCCCGTCCGAACACCTGGCGCGGGTCGATCATGCCCTGTTCACGGGTCAGGCCGTATTTGGGCCAGCTGCGCTCGTAGGCCTTTTTCTGGCCTTCTGTCATTCGCCCCTGGCGCAGCACAAAACTGCGCACGCCACGGCGTGTGGTAACAGGTGAATCGTCGGAAACATCATCGTGATCGGTCATCTGACGTCCTCAACCGCCCTTTCGCGGTTCATCTTCAATGGGTTATATCGACAGTTTACCAGAGTGACTTGCTGCAGACGCCACTATACAACCAGCATTCTGTACCCGTCAGCCCCTGACCAACCGAATCCGCTTACATCGAGACCTGCGCATTCCTGGTCTGTTGCCGGTCCAGTTTGCGGTAACCCAGTGCTTCCACCAGATGACCATTGCCGATACGCTCCGCCCCATCAAGATCAGCCAGGGTTCTTGCCACTCTGAGAATCCGATGCAACGCCCGAGCAGATAGCCCCAGCCGCTCCATAGCCGAGGACAACATGGTTTCGCCGGCCTCGTCCACACGGCAGTGGTCGTGGAGCTCACTGCCCCCGAGAGACGAATTTACAGCGCCCCGCAGATCCTGCCTCTGCCGGGCCAGGTTTACCCGTTTCCGCACCGTTGCGCTGGATTCCCCGTCGCCTTCGCGCTGCATCAGCACTTCGCCATTCTGCACAGGCACCTCCACATGCAGGTCAAAGCGATCCAGCAATGGGCCCGAGATCTTCGCCCGATATCGTAGTACCTGCTGCGGCGTACACTGGCACTCGATCGAGGGATGCCCCAGGTAGCCACAAGGGCAGGGGTTCATGGCCGCCACAACCTGAAACCGTGCCGGGAAGGTTACCTGCCTTGCAGCCCGGCTAATGGCAATTTCCCCGGACTCCATGGGCTCTCTCAGAACCTCCAGAACCCGTCTTTCAAACTCCGGAAGTTCGTCAAGAAACAATACGCCGCGGTGAGCCAGCGAGATTTCACCGGGCCGCGGACTGCTGCCTCCGCCCACCATGGCGACGGACGAGGCGGTATGATGTGGCGAGCGGTAAGGCGGCCGGCACCAGTCGCCGTCCTGAACCGGCATGCCGGCCACCGAATGGATGCTGGCTACCTCCAGAGCTGATTCGCTGGTCAACGGCGGCAGAATCCCGGGCAGGCGGCTGGCAAGCATGCTTTTGCCGGTTCCCGGCGGACCAAACATTAACAGGTTGTGTCCGCCAGCCGCTGCTATCTCAATGGCTCTGCGGGGCACACTCTGGCCCCGCACATCCGCCAGATCCGGGCCAGGACGTGCGCTCTGGTCTGGCATGGCAGCGGGTACCGGTGAGATACGAGCCCGCTCACACAGGTGCTCGCACACCGTCAACAGGTGGCCTGCGGGTAACACATCGTCCTGACTGGCCAGTGCCGCTTCTGCGGCGTTGGCCTGGGGAACAAGCAACTGGCGGGCCTCCTGGCGGGCAGCCAACACGGCAGGGAGTACACCCTTGAGGGGACGCAATGCACCATCAAGGGACAACTCGCCTACAAACTCGTACTGCGCGAGGCTCTCTGGTGGAATCTGCCCCGACGCGGCCAGAATGCCGAGTGCTATGGGCAGATCGAAACGGCCTCCCTCCTTGGGCAGGTCGGCCGGTGCCAGATTGATGGTAATCCTGCGGGCAGGGAATTCGAAGCCGGCGTTCAGCAGGGCGCTGCGAACCCGCTCACGGCTTTCTCGAACGCCCGTCTCAGGCAGGCCCACAATACAGAGCGCCGGCAGACCACCGGACAGGTGAACTTCTACAGTAACGGATGGAGCGGATACGCCAATACTGGCGCGGGTATGAACTACGGCAAACATGACAACCTTCCATGGTTATGAGTATCAGCGGACCGGCCGCCTGAGGGGCTTCCTGCCCTTCAACTATTCCGGGATTGGTTTTCCAGATCAGCCACGCGCTTTTCCAGCGCTTCCACCTTTTCCCGGGTTTTCATCAGTACTGCCTGCTGGGCATCAAACTCTTCACGGGTCACCAGTTCAAGCCGCGACAGCACAGTCATCACGGTGGCCCGGGCCTGGGCTTCGAAGTCCTCGCGGGCCGCTCGGGCCATATCCGGGACAAACTGGCCAAACTGGCCCTGAAGCTGGGTAAAGAAATCCTGCGGACCTTTCACAAATCACCTCACTGGCTTGAACACACTTGAACTCTGCCCGGCGCTGGCGCCGGTATGAAGGTCGGAAGTGTAACACATTGCCAGCCCTGCCATACTGTACCCTATCGGCAGTATAATGCGGCTGAAGAACCGTTTAATGGTTGCACCAGACTTATGCATCATTATGGTTCACTTCAGGCAGACTAGCCCTGTTTTAGTGCAGCCTGTCGGTCCATTTTGGATCAGCGTATAATCAACTTGCTGATATTATTGTTATTTTTTGCGTTGGCACACCCGATGCTAAAAGCCTTGTACGCAATCCGCACAATTGGTGTGCGAGGTGGCAGCATCCCGACCTCAACAACGGGCCGAAAAGCTCCATACGTTGAGACGGCTTTACCAAGGAGAAAGCAATGAAACTTGTGACAGCGATCATCAAGCCTTTCAAGTTGGATGATGTCCGTGAGGCACTATCCGAGATTGGCGTTCAAGGCGTAACGGTCACTGAAGTCAAGGGCTTCGGTCGCCAGAAGGGTCATACCGAACTCTACCGTGGCGCAGAATACGTGGTGGACTTTCTGCCCAAGGTCAAGGTTGAAGTTGCAATTGGCGACAACCTGCTTGACCAGGTCATCGAATCCATCACCAAGGCAGCCAATACCGGGAAAATCGGCGACGGCAAAATTTTCGTGACCGAGCTTGCACAGGCTATCCGGATCCGAACCGGTGAAACCGGCGAAGAAGCGGTCTGATCACAGCCTGATCAACCAGACAGCCAACGCAAAAAATTTATAACTTGAAATAAGCCTCGTGCGGAGGGCTTCTCATGGAAAGTAATCTAGAACACATCTTTGAACTCCAGTATGCGCTGGATACCTTCTACTTCCTGATTTGCGGTGCCCTGGTCATGTGGATGGCCGCCGGTTTCTCGATGCTCGAAGCAGGCCTGGTGCGTGCCAAGAACACCACTGAAATCCTGACCAAAAACGTCTCGCTGTTTGCCATTGCCTGCACGATGTATCTCATCTGCGGCTACGACATTATGTACGGCGGCGGACTCTTCCTCAGCGGCGTTACGACCGTTGCCCAAATGGATGACGCGGCCATCGCCGGCGTTATTGCGGCCTCCAGCGAAGCTGGCTTCGGCGACATGGGCGAGTACGCCGGTGCTTCCGACTTCTTCTTCCAGGTCGTGTTCGTGGCAACCGCCATGTCCATCGTTTCCGGTGCCGTGGCCGAGCGCATGAAGCTCTGGGCCTTCCTGGCATTTGCCGTCGTCATGACTGGCTTTATCTATCCGATGCAGGGTGCCTGGACCTGGAACGGCGATGCTGTTTTCGGCATGTATGAACTTAGCTACAGCG
Organism: Marinobacter sp.; assembly: GCA_046260345.1. Taxonomy (GTDB): domain Bacteria; phylum Pseudomonadota; class Gammaproteobacteria; order Pseudomonadales; family Oleiphilaceae; genus Marinobacter. The sequence goes on from JBHEPI010000221.1 coordinate 14,394, forward strand.
ATTACGCCGGCTCCGGCATCGTGCACATGGCGGGCGCTGCTGCTGCCCTGGCTGGTGTTCTTCTGCTCGGTGCCCGTAAAGGCAAGTATGGCGCAGACGGCCAGATCAAGGCGTTCCCGGGTGCGAACCTGCCACTGGCTACACTGGGCATGTTCATCCTGTGGATGGGCTGGTTCGGCTTCAACGGCGGCTCTACCCTGAAACTGGGTGGTATTGGTGTTGCCAACGAGGTGGC
>JBHEPI010000222.1:0-9976 GCA_046260345.1 Marinobacter sp.
GTTCGATTGGTTTCCGGTGGGGCGAAGACGAAGCCAACCAGGGCAAGTGGAATCTTGAGTCCCTTGATGCGGAAGGGGGAGAGATAAAACCTTTGCTTAGCCTTGCTACACAGCACGACGAAGTGGCCCGTGTCGCGTTCCCTTATTTTGGCGGCATTGAGCATGAGCATTTTGATCACGTGACTGGTGAAAATGGTGAGTTTGTATATCACTGCCTGCCTGCCAAGCGACTGAGCAAAGCTGATGGCAACGACGTGCTGGCGGTGACCGTTTTCGATCTGATGTGTGCCAACTACGGCATCGACCGAGGATTCGGCAAGCAAGGCGAAGACGACGGCGCCACCTCTTATGATCAGATCAAGCCTTATACGCCTGCGTGGCAAGAAAAGATCACTGGGGTTTCCGCCGAGCAGGCCACGCGTATTGCCCGTGAGTTTGCCGACAACGCCCATAAAACCAATGGCCGTAGCATGATCATTGTGGGTGCCGGTATGAACCATTGGTACCACATGGACATGAACTACCGTGGCCTGATCAACATGTTGATCATGTGTGGCTGTATCGGCCAGAGCGGTGGTGGCTGGGCTCACTACGTGGGCCAGGAAAAACTGCGCCCGCAGACCGGCTGGCAGCCGCTGGCGTTTGGTCTGGACTGGCAGCGCCCGCCGCGCCATATGAACTCAACCTCCTTCTTCTATGCCCACTCCGGCCAGTGGCGCTACGAGAAACTGGGTGTGGACGAGATCCTGTCGCCGCTGGCGGACAAGTCCAGGTTCAGTGGCAGCCTGATTGACTACAACGTCCGCGCCGAGCGCATGGGCTGGCTGCCGTCCGCGCCACAACTGAACCGTAACCCGCTGGGTATCGCCGCCGAAGCCGAGAAAGCCGGTATGGAGGTGGCCGACTATGTGGCCCAGTCCATGAAAGACGGCTCCCTGGCGTTTGCCAGCGAGGATCCGGAAGCAAAGCAGAACTGTCCGCGCAACCTGTTCGTGTGGCGCTCCAACCTGCTGGGCTCCTCCGGCAAGGGCCATGAGTACATGCTCAAGTACCTGCTGGGCACCAAGAGTGGCCTGCAGGGCAAGGACCTTGGTCACGAAGGTGGTGCCAAACCCCAGGAAGTCAAATGGCACGATGAAGCGCCGGAAGGCAAGCTTGACCTGCTGGTGACTCTGGACTTCCGCATGTCCACCACCTGTCTGTATTCCGACGTTGTTCTGCCGACCGCCACCTGGTACGAGAAGAACGACCTGAATACCTCGGACATGCACCCGTTCATTCACCCGCTGACTGCGGCCACCGATCCGGCCTGGGAAGCCCGCAGTGACTGGGAAATCTACAAGGGCATTGCCAAGGCGTTCTCCAAAGCAACCGAAGGCCACCTGGGTGTCGAGAAGGACGTGGTCACTCTGCCGCTGCTTCACGATGCACCGGCCGAACTGGGCCAGCCCTTCGATGTGAAGGACTGGAAGCGCGGTGAGTGCGAGCTGATTCCGGGCAAGACCGCGCCCAACTTCATTACCGTTGAGCGGGACTACCCGAACACCTACGCAAGGTTTACCTCGCTTGGCCCCCTGATGGACAAGCTGGGCAACGGTGGCAAGGGCATCAACTGGAACACCGAGAAGGAAGTGAAGTTCCTCGGTGACCTGAACTACAAGCATATCGACGGTGCCAATGCCGGCCGTCCAAAGATTGAAAGCGCCATTGATGCGGCCGAAGTCATTCTGACCCTGGCGCCGGAAACCAATGGCCAGGTAGCAGTGAAAGCCTGGGCAGCACTGTCCGAATTCACAGGCCTGGACCACAGCCACCTGGCGAAAAACAAGGAAGAGGAAAAAATCCGCTTCCGGGACATCGTGGCGCAGCCGCGCAAGATCATCTCCAGCCCGACCTGGTCTGGCCTGGAAGACGAACACGTGTCCTACAACGCCGGTTACACCAACGTTCACGAGCTGATTCCCTGGCGCACCCTGACCGGTCGCCAGCAGTTCTACCAGGATCATGAGTGGATGCGCGCCTTCGGTGAGAGCCTGCTGGTCTACCGTCCGCCCATCAACACCAAGGCGATGGCACCGATGCTTGGCAAAAAGCCGAACGGAAATCCCGAGAAGGCGCTGAACTTCCTGACGCCGCACCAGAAATGGGGTATCCACAGCACCTACAGTGACAACCTGCTGATGCTGACCCTGTCCCGAGGTGGCCCCATCGTGTGGCTGAGTGAAGACGACGCCAAAGAAATCGGCGTGGAAGACAACGACTGGATTGAGGTGTTCAACGCCAACGGCGCCATCGCAGCCCGGGCAGTAGTGAGCCAGCGGGTCATGCCGGGCATGGTGATGATGTATCACGCCCAGGAACGGATTGTGAATATTCCTGGTTCCGAGATCACCGGCACCCGTGGTGGTATCCACAACTCGGTTACCCGGGTATGCCCGAAGCCGACCCACATGATTGGTGGCTACGCCCAGTATTCCTACGGCTTCAACTACTACGGCACCGTAGGCTCCAACCGCGATGAGTTCGTGGTGGTGCGCAAGATGCACAACATCGACTGGCTCGATGGCGAAGGTAACGACACTGTTCAGGAGGCTGTAAAATGAAAATCCGTTCCCAAGTCGGCATGGTACTGAACCTGGACAAGTGCATCGGATGCCACACCTGTTCTGTGACCTGTAAAAACGTGTGGACCAGCCGTGAAGGCATGGAATACGCCTGGTTCAACAACGTCGAAACCAAGCCCGGTATCGGCTACCCGAAAGAGTGGGAGAATCAGGACAAGTGGAAAGGCGGCTGGATGCGTGACAGCTCCGGCAAGATCCGCCCGAAGATCGGTGGCCGCTTCCGGATTCTGGCGAACATCTTCGCCAACCCGGATCTGCCGCAGATTGACGACTACTACGAGCCGTTCGATTTCGATTACCAGCATCTGCATACCGCCGGTGACAGCAAGCACCAGCCGGTAGCACGGCCACGGTCGCTGATCTCCGGCCAGCGCATGCAGAAAATCGAATGGGGCCCGAACTGGGAAGAAATCCTGGGTACCGAGTTTGCCAAGCGTCGCAAGGACAAGAACTTCGACCAGGTACAGGCAGACATCTATGGCCAGTTCGAAAATACATTCATGATGTATCTTCCGCGCCTGTGCGAGCACTGCCTCAACCCCACCTGCGTAGCCAGTTGCCCCAGCGGCGCTATCTACAAGCGGGAAGAGGACGGCATCGTGCTGATTGACCAGGACAAGTGCCGTGGCTGGCGGATGTGTGTCTCCGGCTGCCCGTACAAGAAAATCTACTTCAACTGGAAAACCGGCAAGTCCGAAAAGTGCATCTTCTGCTACCCGCGGATTGAAGCCGGCCTGCCTACCGTGTGCTCCGAGACCTGTGTCGGCCGCATCCGCTATCTGGGCGTGCTGCTTTACGATGCTGACCGCATTGAAGAAGTGGCAAGTACCCCGGGCGAGCATGAGCTCTATGAGAAGCAGCTGGAAATCTTCCTGGACCCGAACGATCCCAAGGTGATCGAGCAGGCGAAAAAGGACGGCATCCCGATGAACGTCATCGAAGCCGCCCAGCAAAGCCCGGTCTACAAGATGGCCGTGGACTGGAAACTGGCCCTGCCACTGCACCCGGAATACCGCACTCTGCCCATGGTCTGGTACGTGCCGCCCCTGAGCCCGATCCAGTCTGCGGCGGAAGCCGGCAAGGTCGAGTTTGACGGCATACTGCCGAAGATCGAAAGCCTGCGGATTCCGGTCAAGTATCTGGCCAACCTGCTCACCGCGGGTGACGAGAAGCCGATCGTTCGTGCCCTCAAGCGCATTATGGCCATGCGTCTGTACAAGCGGGCAGAAACCGTAGAAGGCAAGGAAGACCTGCGGGCATTGCAGGAAGCCGGGCTGACCAAAGCCCAGGCCGATGAAATGTACCGTTACCTGGCCATTGCCAACTACGAGGACCGCTTCGTGATTCCCACCAGCCATCGCGAGCTGGCGAAGGACGCCTTCCCCGATGCTCACGGCGAGCGCGGTGGTTGCGGGTTCAGCTTCGGCGACGGCTGCAACGGCGACAGCGAGTTCAACATGTTTGGCGGTCGCAAGCAGACCACCAGCATGGTGCAGAAACTGTCCACTGTGAAGCAGGTTGACCCGAAACAGCTGCAGAAATAAGGAGACCAGGATGCAACTTTTAAAAGTAATAGCGCGGGTGCTCGAGTACCCCACCGATGAACTCCAGGCCTCCAAAGACGCCCTGATAGCGGCTGTCCTTGAAGACAACCGGTTGCCAAGGCAGAACAAAGAACAGCTTCTGCGCGGTATCGACCTGGTGTGCGACGGTGACCTGCTGGATATGCAGGAAAACTACGTGGGCACCTTCGACAAGGGCAGGGCCACGTCCCTGCTGCTGTTCGAGCATGTCCACGGCGAATCCCGCGACCGTGGGCAGGCCATGGTGGACCTGATGGAGCAATACCGTTCCAACGGCCTGGAAATCGATGCCAAGGAACTGCCGGACTACCTGCCGCTGTTCCTGGAGTATCTCTCCACCCGGCCATGGGAAGAGATCCGGAACTGGCTGGAAGATATCCATCACATCCTCGGGCTTCTGGGCGAAAGGCTTTACCAGCGTGAGAGTGTCTATCACGTGCTTATGGATTCCCTCCTGGTGTTGTCCGGCCGTGAGGCGAACCGCCAGGAACTGGCGCAGATCGTGGCCTCCGAAGAGCGCGATGACACTCCAGAGGCACTGGACAAGGTCTGGGAAGAGGAAATGGTCAAGTTTGTGGACGATCAGGGCAGTTCCTGCGCCACCGGTGGCGTTGTTGGTCAGCGCCGCCGCGAGCTGGAGCAGACCCAGACCATCCATCTCGCCGATCAGCTGATAACGGATGCTATGCCCCGTCAGGCAGGAGGCGCCTGAGGGCGCAGGAGGAAACTGAAATGATGTCCTATCTCAATACATTATTGTTCGGGGTCTACCCCTACATTGCTATCGCTATCCTGGTGATTGGTACCTGGGCACGTTATGACCACGGCCAGTTCACCTGGAAAGCCCATTCCAGCCAGATGCTGCGAAAGAAAAACATGGTGATGGCCAGCGTGCTGTTCCATGTGGGTGTACTGGTGATCTTCTTCGGCCACCTGGTGGGCCTGCTGACACCTCACGCGCTCTACGAGCCGTTCATGACACCGGGAACAAAGCAGATCCTGGCGATTGTGGTGGGTGGCGTTGCCGGTGCGATGGCAATCGTCGGCGGTGGAATGCTGGCCTGGCGCCGGCTGACTGATCCCCGCGTAAAAGCCAACAGTACATTCGCGGACAACATGATCATCATCATACTGGTGGTACAGCTGGTGCTGGGCATGCTCACCATTCTGCCCACCATGGGCCACCTGGATGGCAGCACCATGCTCAAGTTCTCCGCCTGGGCCCAGGGAATCTTCACCCTGCAGGGTGGCGTAGCCGACTACATCGCTGACGTGCACTGGATCTACAAGACCCACATCTTCCTGGGACTGACCATCTTCGTACTGTTCCCGTTCACTCGCCTGGTGCACATGCTCAGCGTGCCGGTGGAGTATTTCGGGCGGAAGTACCAGGTGGTGCGTAAGCGGGCGTGATCGGGTGATCAAGGGGCTCGTTAACGGTGTCGGATTACGCGTGGCGGGGCCACGCTAATCCGACCTACCCGAGCCCGAAAGCAGAAACGTAGGTCGGATTAGGCCCAACGGGCCGTAATCCGACAACCAGCTCAAAGGAAAACGACCATGCAACTCATCCCAACAGGCGAAGCCGAAAAGCCCAGAAACCAGTTCCCACCGGTATACGTGGGCGACACCCTGATCACCGAAGAAGACATCGCCCGGGAACTGCAACACCACCCGGCCGAAGAAGTTGCCGAAGCCTGGCACGACGCCGCCAAAAGCCTCGTCATCCGCGAACTCCTCCTGCAACAGGCCAGCCGCCTGCAAATGGACGACATCGCCGACGAAGAAGACCGCATCGCCCGCGTACTGGAACAGGACCTCGACGTCCCCGACCCCAGCGAACAGGACTGCGAACGCTTCTACGCCGCTAACCCCGGCCGCTTCCGCAGCCCGACGCTGATGGCCGTCAGCCACATCCTCCTCGCTGCCGCCCCGGACGACGTCCAGGAACGCATGCGCCAGGAAGAAGCCGGCCGACAACTCCTGTCATCGCTGCTCGACGGCCGTGCCCAGTTCACCGACCTGGCCAAACAATACTCCGCCTGCGAATCCCGTCACCAGGGCGGCAGCCTCGGCCAGATCAGCAAAGGCCAGACCGTCGAAGAATTCGAACGCCCGGTCCTCTCCCTCCAGGAAGGCCTCAACCCGGAACTCATCGAAACCCGCTACGGCTGGCACCTGGTCCGCATCGACCAGCGCATCGACGGTGAACAACTACCTTACGAGCACGTTAAACCCCAGATCCGTCAGTACCTGAGTGAAAGTGTGACCAGACGGGCCTTCCGTCAATACCTGCAGGTTCTGGCGGCGGAAACCGGTGTGGAAGGAGTAGATCTCGAAATCCCGGACTCACCCTTGATGCAGTAACTCCAAACCTTTGGAGGCTGATGGGGCACCGCCTTCACAAAACTGTACGGAGCCATGGATGGCGGAGCCCAAGCGTACACGGACGTATTTACAGCGTGTTTTGGGAAGGCGGTGCATCGGCCTGTGCGCCAGAGCTCAAGCGTCACATGGACGTGCCGAAGGAGCGTGTTTTGGAAGGGAGATCCCCGCTGGCCTGAGCTCTGTGTTTGGAGATACTCGAATGAGCCAGCCCATCTTTGAGCTAAGTCAATTACTCAAAAATAACCCCCCAACTACCCCCATAGGGGGAGCGATTTTCCCTCCAAGCCCCACTACTATAAAACCAGATATGAAATGCATTATTAATGCAGGGGGCAATAAATGGCACTATTACAAACCGCCGGAACGCGTTACAGCAAGCCCGTACTGGTTGCCGTCAATAAACCCGTTGAAGACGATGATGCACTGGCACCCATGCGGCAGCATGCACTCTTCTCGTCACTGAGCGACGATGACCTGACCGACCTGCTGCAACAGTCCAGACGGCTCAGGCTTGGCTACCATCAACTGCTCTACCGTCAGGACATGCCCGCTCACCACTTTTTCTACGTGGTATCCGGCAGGCTTCGCCTGTATCGCCTTGATGCGTCCGGCATAGACCGAACACTGGACAGCATCGCGCCCGGCGACTGCTTCGCCGAAGTTATGATCTACGCAGACCCGGCCAGATATGCCTGCTACGCCGAGGCACTCAAATCCAGCGAAGTTTTGATGATACCCGTCAAGATTTACCAGGATCTGCTGGAAAGAAAGCCCGAGTATACCCAATCAGCACTGCGCCACTATGCCAAGCGCGCCGTGGCCCGCTTCCACGATCTGGAAATCATGACCGTGCAGAGCGCCCGTGATCGCCTGATCCGTTACCTGATCGACCTGTTGCCCAGCGACGCTGAGGAGGGCGGCGAAGTGGAGCTGCCGTTGCCGAAATGCCTTGTCGCATCCCGTCTCGCCATGCAGCCCGAAACATTCTCGCGGATTCTGGCAGAGCTGAAATCAAACGGGCTTGTGCGGGTTAACCGCAACCGTTTGTTTATCTCCAACCCGGCGCGACTGATCCAGATCAGCCAGTAAATACGCAAGGCAGGAACCTTCAAATGATTTCAAGTTACACCGATTTGCTCAAAGCCGCTGATGCGGAAGCCGATCCCCAGCGCCTGTTGTTCGTGTTCTGCCGTGCGGAGTTGCCGGACGACGCATCAGAATCTGAAAAATCCGCCTTTGCCAATGGAGAGGGTGGCGCCCTGACGCCCGTTGTTTGCGTAGACAAGTCACTTGATGAAGTCAGTGATTTCGATGCGCTTGTCGAAGAGTCCCGGGAAACCGGACAGCCCTGGGATGTAGTCTTTGTCGCTGCAATGTCTGGCCGTGGCGGCATGAAACCGTCCTCCGACGAAGCACAACAGCCCCTCACAATGATGGTGGAATCAATCCGTCTTGGCCACGTGGGTCATTATCTGCCACTGGACAGGAATGGCCAGGCGGTTGCTCTGGGGTAACCGAAATTAAGAAGCATTTGAGATTTTTCTTATATTTACTGGCTTTTTTATATAGCTGCCCGTTAGCACTGAGAAATATCAAATATCCCGCAGAGTCAGACTAATAGTATTGCGTCGTTACTTCTCTTCTATTCAGGCAGGTGTCCGCAGGGGGTTTTGTGAGTTGTATTTTGCATATCACCAGACTGATTATCACATCAGTTTTCCTTGTGCTGATCTCGGTGACGACTGCCATGGCGGTGGCTCCCAGAGACTACGAGCCAGCGGCAGCCCGTCAGGTAATCAAGAAAGCTTTCCCCGCTGTCAACGACATCTCCCCCCGGGAGGATAACCGCGCAATCCAGGAGCTTCGCCACCATGAAGAACTCCTGGGTTACGCCTATCAGACCCTGGACTTTGCGCAAACGCCTGCTTATTCCGGCAAACCCCTTAATGCCATTGTGGTGCTCGACACTGATGGCGAGATCAAGGGCGCGCGGGTGATACACCACGATGAGCCGATTCTTCTGATCGGCATTCCCGAAATCAAGATGCACGAATTCACCGATCAGTACACCGGGCTGGCAGCAGATCAACGGGTGACAGTGGGTGGTCGCTCGTCCGATACAAGGGTGTCTGTAGACGGGCTATCCGGCGCAACAGTCACAGTGATGGTGATTAATGAAGTCATCATGAAAACAGCCCACCGCATTGGTGCTGAACTGGGGCTGGTTGAAGGTGGCAGCGGCTCCAGGCCTCCTATAGCTGAAATCCGGACCGGCGATTTTACGGAAAAAAACTGGGAAGAGCTCACCGGCGACGGGTCTGTTCGCCGTTTGTTGCTAACACGGGGACAGGTGGATGATTCTTTCGAAGGTACCGAGGCAGAAGGTATTGACGCTGCTTCCCCGGATGAGCGCGATGAGGCACTGATTGATCTATACACCGGCTATCTGAACGTGCCCGCCATCGGACGAAACCTGCTGGGCGAAAGCCAGTACCAGTGGCTGATGTCCGAGCTGGAGGAGGGTGAGCATGCCATCGCCGTGATGGCGAAAGGAGACTATTCCTTCAAGGGGTCCGGTTACGTGCGGGGCGGCATTTTCGACCGCCTGCAGATACGCCAGTTCGGCGATACCTTCAACTTCCGCGACCTGGATTTTCACCGCCTGAGCGATGTCTATGCCAGTGGCATGCCTGACTTCTCCGAAATGGCGATCTTCATCATTCGCCAGCAATACAACTTCGACCCTGGCACACCCTGGTCGCTGGAACTGTCCGTCAAGCGGCAGACCGGTCCCCTGGATAGCGAATTCGAGCTATTCCCGCTGGAATACCAGTTGCCCGACCAGTATTACGATCGGGCCGAGCCGGAACTGACCGAAGAGCAGTGGCTTGAAGAACAACCCGTGTGGGTGCAGGTGTGGTATCAGCGCCAGTTCCAGGTCATTGTTCTGGGCATAGGTATTGGCGTGCTGATGTTTATTCTTTTCTTCCAGGACTGGCTGGTCAAGAAGCCGAAAGTAACCCGCTGGATACGTCATGCATTTCTGACCTATACCCTGTTTTTCATCGGCTGGTATGCCCTGGGGCAGCTATCCATCGTTAACGTGCTGACCTTCGTAAACAGCCTGATCAGCGGATTCAAGTGGGAAACCTTCCTGGTTGACCCGGTAATCTTCATTCTCTGGGCCACGGTCGCCGGCATTGTTCTGCTGTGGGGCAGGGCTGTCTACTGTGGCTGGCTCTGCCCGTTTGGCGCCCTCCAGGAGTTGGTGAACGAAATCGCCCGCAAGTTCAAGGTGCCCCAGTACACGGTTCCGTTCGCTATTCATGAGCGTCTCTGGGCGATCAAGTACATCATTCTTCTGGTGCTGTTCGGCGTCTC
>JBHEPI010000179.1:0-5195 GCA_046260345.1 Marinobacter sp.
GTCGCGAAACGCATCAACGCAGCCCATTTCGTCAAACAGGCGGTCAAGCCATGCCCTTTCGTGGGGCAGGAAGCCCGAGAAATCCAGCTTGTGGTAAAGCGGGCTGGCGTCGGTTACGTGGTGAGCGGTCTGCAGGTTGGCACAGAAGATGAACTGGCGGCGCTTGCGCAGTGTTTTCTGCATATGGAGGCCAAAGGCTTCCATGAAGTCGTCCTTGTGGTCGAGCACGGTCAGGTCGTCTTCACCAATCAGTTCTTCTTCACGGCCGAGGGCGCAGGGTGACAGAACGCAGGCAACGGACACCTTGTCGAAATCCGCCTGGATAAAGCGGCCCTCGCGGTCAGCCTGCTCATTGGCGAAACCGTACATGATGGCTTTGGGGAAATGACGGGTATAGATGCCAACACCACCATCCTCATTGCGCTCACCATCAATAAAGTAGGCCTCATAGCCCTCCGGGATCAGGTTATAATCCTCGATCTCGTAGGCCCGCATGCGGTGGTCCTGAACGCAGACCACGTCAGCGTCCTGCCTGGCCAGCCATTCAAAGAAACCTTTTTCAACTGCCTGAGCCAGACCGTTGACGCTGATTGTTACTACCCGCATACGTGTTCCCTGATTCGGTTTGTGTGTATGATACCCGTTTTACAGGTTAATTAAAGTTCCACACCCGCCAGAAGCCCTGTCATGCACGACTATCAGCAAAATTTCATTGAATTTGCCATTCGCCGTAATGTTCTTCGTTTCGGCGAGTTCACGCTCAAATCCGGCCGCACCAGCCCCTACTTTTTCAACGCAGGGTTGTTCAATACCGGGGAAGATCTTCTTGAGTTAAGCAAGGCTTATGCCGCAGCGCTTCAACGCAGCGGGCTGAATTATGACATTATTTTCGGGCCTGCCTATAAGGGCATACCGTTGGCAACGGTCACAGCCATGGCGCTTGCCTCCGAAGGCTCCAACAAACCCTTTGCTTTCAACCGCAAGGAAAAGAAGGAGCATGGCGAGGGCGGCAATATCGTCGGTGCACCACTGCAAGGCAAGGTGCTGATTGTTGACGACGTTATCACCGCGGGAACCGCTATACGCGAGTCCATCGGGATCATTCGTGGAGAAGGCGCAGAACCGGCGGGAGTTCTGATTGCGCTTGATCGCCAGGAGCGTGGCGCGGGCGAATTTTCGGCAATCCAGGAAGTCAAAAAAGAATTCGATATCCCGGTTGTCAGCATTATTACACTGGACAAGGTTCTCGATTACCTGCGAAACAGGCCCGGCTTCGACGAACATGCCCAGAAGGTCGCTGCATACCGGGATGAGTACGGGGTCTGAAACCCGACATGGTTTATCGCCCAGCTTTTGTTATGCTTCCTGACACAACTTGTTTTTAGTGGAGCACCGACTTTTCACCATGAACCGTCTGACCAGGCTTTCGATCGCTGTATCTGCTGTGGCCGCACTGGCGGTGGCCTCAATCGCGGAAGCGAGGATGTACCGTTACACGGATGAAAACGGCCAGGTTGTCATCAGCAACACCATTCCCCAGGACGCTTCGAAGCGTGGCTACGATATTCTGAGCAAGAACGGCCGTGTTATTGAAACCGTTGACCCCGAGCCGACGGAAGATGAAATTGCCGCCAGAGAAGCCGATGAAGAGCGCCAGGCGGAAGAGGAAAAGCAGATGGAGCTTGACCGCAAGCTGCTGGAACGCTTCAGCCACCCGGATCAGGCCGTGCGCGCCATGCACAGGAAGATCCGCGAACTGCAGGGGCTGAACCAGCTTAAACGGGGCAATATTTCTGTTATCGACAGCCAGCTGGATAGCGAGCAGAGCCGGGCAGCAAACCTTGAGCGCTCCGGTCGCGACATCCCGGAAGCAACGCTTGATAAAATACGGCGGCTGGAGTCCCAGATTCGGGATATCGAGAGGGAAATCAATTCGCAAGATGCCGACATCAAGGCGTTAAGGGAACAGTTCGAGAAGGATATCGAGCGCCTTGAAGTAATAACCGACAAGGAAAGAACCGTGCCTCTGGATCCGGAGGAAGCGGCAAGACAATAAACCGACGCCTGCCAGACGCCGGACACAAAAAAGGTCACCTGCGAAGGTGACCTTTTTTGTTCAGAAAACTTCGGCCTGGAAATCAGGCAGTAGCAGAAGTCTTCTTGGCAGTGCTGGTGCTCTTACGCGCAGTGGTCTTGCGCGCAGCAGGCTTCTTAGCCTCGACGGTCTTCTTGGCTGACTGGGCAGCTTCAGAAACGTCTTCGGCAGCTTCGGAAACCGTGTCGGCACCCTCAGCAGCTTCTTTTTCCAGCTTGGCGACCAGATCCGCAGCGAAGTTACCAAAACGGCTGTTCAGGGTACGCAGCTGATCAAACAGGTTTTCGCTGTAGCCGTAGTAACGGGTACGCAGTGTCTTGACGCTGTACTCACGCGCTCCTGACTCAAGCTTTTCAGCGTATTCGAAAGGCTTGGAAGACAGCTTCTTCTGCTGCTCTTCAGCAGCGTTGATGCCCTTCTCTACGATGTCCTGCAGTTGTTCCTGATAGCTCTTGAGTTTACCCATGATGGATCTCCTTAGGTTTTTGATGCATAACATTAAAAGTTGCATCGTCACGGCCAGTGAATCTGTACCGTCTTGTGATTACATGGGTAAGACTACGGTTAAAAATTAGAATGTTCATACTAAACCCCGGAATCTTTCGATAGCCCTGCTAGCAGTTTTCGGATACCTGTCTTTCCCGGTATGCCAACTGTTCACTTGAGGATTTTTGCAATTTCGGCATACTTTCGCCCGACAATCGGAACGCGAGAAACACCATGGACGGAAAAAAACACGGCCAGAGAACTGCGGGCCTGACAAGACTGTGGAAAATATTGGTAGCTGGCCTTTTTGTTATCGGACTGCCCGGCTGCCAGGAAGACTCCGGGGCGACGCAGGCAGCGTCCAGCCAGGCCAATGAGGTTTCTGCCAAACGCCTGAACAATGCGGTTTCTTCCTTCCGCGATACCCTGGGGCAGCCTGATATCGAATCAGGGTCTACTGGCAAAGATTCCCTGAGCGCTGCCCCCACATTACGCTGGCAAGCGCCACTGACCAGGGAAGATGGCTCCCGCCTCTATTCCAGCGACATCAGCGGCTACCGTATCTATTACCGGCTGCGCCACGAGGGCAAGTACGAGTTTATTGCACTACCCGGCGATGCAGATACCGAGTATCCGCTGGAAGATTTCCCGCCCGGTGGCTACGAGTTCAACATCACAACGCTTGACGACAACGGCCTTGAAAGCCGCCACTCGGACGCGGTGGTCGTTGACCTGACCTGAATATTTACCAGCTGAAGATAACCCAGCTCGGCACCAGCATGTCGGTGTCGTTCTCGCGAATCCACCCACCACCGTCTGCAGGCACGAGGTAATACTCAGGCCCCACTTCCGGCACCACCTTGATCTCCATCAGCTGACCGTTCACCCGGTACTCGTAGAACACTTCATCGTCACCAGGGCGGATTACAATCTGGGGGCCGTCCGATGATGGCTGATAGTCGGATACCACCAGGGGTTCCCGGGGCGTCTGAACAACATCGCTGTCGTCCATGCTTTCCTGCGCCACCACAGGCCCCCATAACATCCCCAGCACAAGACCCGAGCAGGCGATACGTTTCGTTTTCATGTTACTCTTCCATTCTGTTAAAGGACGCTCAAATTCGCCCCGATACGGCCAGTCAATGGCTCTGTGTTATCAGGGTTGCACAAGCCAATCAACGCTTCAATCAGAATCCGGATCCGTTTTGATATGACACAACAGCAGACTCCACCCGTGGTTCTTGTAGACGGCTCGTCTTACCTTTTCCGCGCCTATCACGCCTTGCCACCGCTAATGACCAGCAAGGGGCATCCCACCGGCGCTATAAAGGGTGTTATCAGCATGATCCGGAAGCTGGAGCAGGACTTCCCCGGCTCAAAAATGGTGGTGGTGTTTGACGCCAAGGGCAAGACCTTTCGCAATGACCTCTACGAAGACTACAAGGCAACCCGCCCGCCAATGCCCGACGACCTGGCCGTGCAGATCCAGCCGATCCACGACATGGTTCGCGCCATGGGCCTGCCCCTGCTGATTGTCGGCGGCGTGGAGGCCGACGACGTCATCGGCACACTGGCAGATGAAGCCACCAGCAAGGGCATTGATGTGGTGGTGTCCACCGGTGACAAGGACATGGCACAACTGGTCAGCGACCACGTCACCCTGATCAACACCATGACGGACACCCGCATGGACCGTGACGGTGTGGTGGAAAAGTTCGGCATAGCACCGGAACAGATCGTCGATTACCTGGCACTGGTGGGTGACAAGGTGGATAACATTCCCGGGGTGAACAAATGCGGCCCCAAAACCGCGGTTAAATGGCTGCAGACCTGGGACAACCTGGATGAGATTATCGAGCACGCGGACCAGGTCAAGGGCAAGATTGGCGAGCACCTGCGGGAGGCCAGAGAAACACTGCCTCTGAGCCGCGAGCTGGCTACCATCAAAACCGATGTGGACCTGGAGTTCGGGCTGGAAGACCTGAAATTGCGGACCCAGGACGACGACACACTGCTGGAACTGTTCCGGGAGTACGAACTCCGGTCGTGGATTGCGGAGCTGGAAAGCAGTGATAACAACACCTCCGGCACAGACAGTGCCGGCAACAGCAGCGAAAAAACTGCCTCAAAAGAAAGGCAATACTCGGTCGTCACTGACCAGGCAGAGCTGGACAGCTGGATTGACCGCCTCAGCAAGGCTGACTTGTTCGCATTCGATACTGAAACCACTAGCCTGCGCTACATGGATGCGGAAGTTGTTGGTGTTTCCTTTGCCATCGAGGCAGGCGAGGCCGCCTATGTGCCCTTCGGCCACGATTACATGGGCGCCCCGGAGCAACTGGACCGGGACAAGGTACTGGCGCAGCTGAAACCGCTGCTGGAGAACCCGGAAAAAGCCAAGCTTGGGCAGAACCTCAAGTACGACAAGAACGTACTCGCCAACCATGGTATTGAACTGGAAGGGATTGCAGAGGACACCATGCTGGAGTCCTACGTGCTCAATTCAGTTGCTTCACGCCATGACATGGATTCCCTCGCCATGCAGTACCTGGGCGAGCAGACCACCACGTTTGAGTCCATTGCCGGCAAAGGCGCCAAGCAACTGACCTTCAAC
>JBHEPI010000023.1:0-2784 GCA_046260345.1 Marinobacter sp.
CCCCTCTGGCTTCACCGGGTTTGTTTTCCAGCCAGAAAAAACCGACAGCGCCGCCGGCCAGGGCGCCGACGACTACGTGGGTGTTGGGGGGTAGCCATTTCCAGGCGGCCAGTGATGAGACTGCAGCGATGGTCCAGGCGACAAGGGTGCGGGGCGATTTGTTGCCGCCAAGCGCCATGGCCAGCAGGAAACAGCCGAGCACCATATCAAGGCCCAGGGATTTCGGGTCCTGTAGCAAACCACCAAAGTAGACCCCCAGCCAGGTTCCGATGATCCACGCCACCCAGAGCGCGATCCCACCGCCCAGAATTACTTCCAGATTGCGTTTACCACTCTGATATTCCTGCGCTGACACTGCCCAGTTGGCATCAGTCAGAAACAGCAACAGGCCGTATCGGCGACCGGGGGACATATCCCTGAGCATTGGGTACAACGAGGCGCCCATCAGCAGATGCCGGGAGTTGATGGCGAAGACCACGGCCATCAGCGGGATCAGCGAAACTTCGCTGCCCCACATGTCGACGGCAGCAAATTGCGACGCGCCGGCGAACACAGTGAAGCTCATGAGGATGGCCTGTAACGGCTCAAGCCCTTTCTGCACCGCCGCCAACCCGAAGGCAGCGCCGAATGCCACCACGAATAACGAGATGGGAAGCAGCCTGAAAAACTCGGTGCGGACTTTTTCGGGGCTAAGCTGGTAGGAATATGTACTGGTATTCATTTAAGCAAGCTAATGAAATCGTCATCAGATGCGTATAGGTAGTTGCCGAAGCGTCAGAGCTGATCCAGAACGGCAGCCAGGGTTTCACTGATGCCCGCGTTGAGCTTCAGGTCTACCAGAGAATCTGCGCGCGTGCGGCCCAGGTTCAGTGTCGCCATGGGTTTGCCCCACTCTTTTGCATAGCGACAAAAGCGGAATCCGGAATAGACCATCAGTGAGGATCCGATCACCAGCAGGCCATCACTGGCTTTCAAAGTATCCAGTGCGGAATAGACCCGGGCTTTAGGTACATAGTCTCCGAAAAACACCACGTCCGGCTTTAGAATGCCGTCGCAACAGGGGCAGTCGGCGATCCAGAAGGCAGAAAAATCGACCTCAAGATCCGCATCACCATCCGGTGCGGTACCCGCGGTAAACTGCTCGAACCCCGGATTCATATCTGCGCAGCGTTCATGTACCTCATCCCGCTTGCAACGGTAACCACAACTCATACAGATAACCTCATCCGCCCGGCCGTGCAAATCCGTCACCGAATTGCTGCCGGCCTGCTGGTGCAGCCGATCCACATTCTGGGTGACCAACAGGCGGCTGTGATTGCGCAGCTCCAGCTCGGCAACATGGTGATGGGCCGTATTAGGCCGTGCATTCCGGATCACCGGCCAGCCAATAAGGCTGCGGCCCCAGTAACGCTGCCGTACTTCCCGGCTGGTCATGAAGTCCTGGTGCTGCACCGGCTGTTTTCGCTTCCAGGCGCCGTCGCCATCCCGGTAATCAGGAATACCGGAATCGGTACTGACACCGGCACCGGTCAGTATCATCAGGCCCGGATGCTGATGGATAAACTCCGCCAGCATGGCACCGGCCTCTTCGGGCTGATGCATTACCAGCGGCTGATCGCCGACGGGCATGGTCACCCCTCTGGCAGGCTGTCGGATTGCAGACATCAAATTATCACCTGTTGGAAAACCACTCTACTGTAGGGGGCGAACAGGGCGGTGCCAATAGCCGGGGCCGGAAAACATCACAAAGACACAGGAATCGGCAAAGCGGGCGTTCAGAAGCTTTTTGGCAGCAATGCCCGCAGCTTTTCCGCACCCATACTGTTCATCAGTTCGATATTCCGCTCCGGTATGGCATCTGTGCCCGGATAGGCGGCAATAGCCCTCTCCAGACTGTCCTCCCGTAACAGGTGCAACATCGGATAAGGTGAGCGGTTGGTGTAGTTTTCTGCATCTTCCGGCCCGGTTCCGGCAAAGCGGTAATCCGGGTGAAAACTGGCAATCTGGTAAACGCCGGCAAGCTCAAGAAGTTCAAGCAGCCCGTCCGCCGCCGACAGGAAGTCATTGTAGTCATCGAATTCCGTCAGGGTGCCGGGGTGAATCAACAGGGTAGTTTCGGTTTCCGGGTGTTCATCAAGAAACCTCAGTTCCACCTGCAAATCTGCCAGCAGCATCTCTTCCGAATCCGCCGGTGACACCACAAACCGGATCCGGTTATTGACCAGTTCCTTGCGGGCAAACGGGCACAGGTTCAGGCCAATCACCATCTCTTCCAGCCATAGCCGGGTTGCTGTTTCGATCACAGACGTATCCAAGACGCATCCTTATTTGAGCTTCAGATCTGGCCCACAGATTCGCCAGAGTCGTGTTATGTGGACGAAGGCCCCGCCGCCGGGCATCGCGTGGTCACCGAAAACCCCGGCCGGCGACCGCTACATGCAGGAGCCCATTCCCGGCGCCAAAAACCAGCCCCACAGCACTCTGACCGGCGGCCACTTCCTGCAGGAGGACTCACCAGTGCAGTTTGCCAATGCGGTTAACGACCTGCTCAAGCGAGTGGATGGGGAAGAACACTAAAGTCTGACCGACCTATCCGATTGCGAATAAACCAGAGTTAGCAGGCCTCAGTAATACCCTTGGCTTCGCAGATAATCATCGTAGCTGCCACTGAAATCGGTCACGCCGTCGCCCGAAAGATCCAGAATGCGCGTGGCCAGTGACGACACAAACTCCCGGTCATGGCTGACAAAAATCAGCGTGCCCGGGTAGTTTTCCAGCGCCAGG
>JBHEPI010000025.1:0-10125 GCA_046260345.1 Marinobacter sp.
ACCCTTCATGGCCATCGCCTATGTGCTGATTGGCCTGGTGGTTCTGGCCATCAACGCCAACGAGCTTCCCTCGGCCATCGCCATGGTGTTCACCCATGCCTTCAGCCCGGTTGCTGCCGAGGGTGGCTTCGCAGGCGCCGCTGTATGGGCCGCCATTCGCTTTGGTGTTGCCCGGGGTATTTTCTCCAACGAGGCAGGCCTGGGTTCCGCCCCCATCGCCCACGCCGCGGCACAGACCAAAAACCCGATCAATCAGGGTATGGTTGCCATGCTGGGTACCTTCATCGATACCATTATCGTGTGCAGCATCACTGGCCTGGTGATCATCAGTTCCGGTGCCTGGACATCCGGTGAAACCGGCGCAGCGCTCACCTCGCTGGCCTTTGAGACAGGCCTGCCCGGCTTCGGCAACTATGTCGTCGCCATCTCTCTGGCGATATTTGCCTTTACCACCATTATCGGCTGGTCGTTCTATGGTGAGCGATGTATCGAGTTCCTGTTCGGTGTGAAGGCCATCGTGCCCTATCGCGTGGTCTGGATTCTGGCTATTCCGGTCGGCGCCACCATCAACCTTGGCCTTATCTGGCTGATCGCAGACACCCTCAATGCCATGATGGCACTGCCCAACCTGGTGGCGCTGCTGTTGCTCAGCCCGGTTGTGTTCAAGCTGACCCGGGAGCATTTCGAGAAGGAACGCTCCGTTGGCGTAAACTGATGCCATCCCGGTGACGGATGACCTGGATCAACCACCCTTGGTTTTTCCTCCATCCGTCACCATTATCTTTCTATAGACTGATTGTCTGTACCGGCGTTTTGTCTGGCCGGAAACTGGTAACACCAAAGGAGCAAGCACCATGAGTTTACGTCTGGGAGATACCGCACCTGATTTTGAGCAGGACTCCAGCGAAGGTCAGATTCGTTTCCATGACTGGCTGGGGGATAGCTGGGGGGTCTTGTTCTCACACCCTGCAGACTTCACACCTGTCTGCACCACCGAACTGGGGCTTACAGCCAAGCTGAAAGATGAATTCGCCAAGCGTAACGTCAAGGCCATCGCCCTGAGTGTCGACCCGGTGGACTCCCACAAGGAATGGATCAAGGACATTAACGAAACCCAGGGCTGCTCGGTAAACTTTCCGATCATTGCCGATGAAGACCGCAAGGTGTCCGAGTTGTACGACATGATTCACCCGAGCGCCGACAGCAGTCTCACGGTTCGTTCACTGTTCGTGATCGACCCGAACAAGAAGATCCGGCTGACCATCACCTACCCGGCCAGCACCGGCCGCAACTTCAATGAAGTGCTGCGGGTGATCGATTCACTGCAGATGACCGACGAACACAAGGTTGCCACACCAGGCAACTGGGAAGCCGGTGGTGACGTGGTGATCGTGCCATCCCTGCAGGATGAAGAGGAAATAAAAGAACGCTTCCCGAAGGGCTACAAGGCAGTCAAATCCTACCTGCGGATGACGCCGGATCCACGCTCCAACTGGAGTGGCGATTGATTTCTCCGGTCTGAAAGCAGCATGAAATGCAAAGAGGGCAGGTTAAACCTGCCCTCTTTCGTTGATGCCGGTTTTCATTTACATCAGAACGCCGGAACGACAGCGCCCTCGTACTCTTCCATGATGAATTCCTTTACATCGTCAGACGTCAGAGCTTCTGCCAGCTTCTGCATGGCATCGCTGTCCTTGTTGTCCGGACGGGAAACCAGAATGTTCACGTAAGGTGACTCGGAACCCTCGATGACCAGCGCATCCTCAGACGGATTCAGACCTGCTTCGAGGGCATAGTTGGTGTTGATCATTGCCAGGTCCACCTGGTCAAGTACACGTGGGAGGGTTGCGGCTTCCAGCTCCTTGAATTCCAGGTCCTTCGGATTGTCTGCAATATCACGGGGAGTTGCGGTGATTTTGCTGTCATCCTCCAATGTTATCAATCCGGCTTCCTGCAGCAGCAACAGCGCACGGCCGCCGTTGGTGGGGTCGTTGGGGATGGCCACGGTAGCGCCATCTTCCAGGTCATCCAGGGAGTCGATCTTGCTGGAGTAGGCACCGAAAGGTTCAATGTGAACACCGATGACGCTCACCAGGTCGGTACCACGGCCATCGTTGAACTCGTCCAGGTAAGGCTGGTGCTGGAAGAAGTTGGCATCCATTCGTTCCTGGTCCACCTGTACGTTGGGCTGGACATAGTCAGTAAACACCTTGACGTCCAGTTCCACGCCCTGCTCAGCCAGTTTCGGTTTTACGAACTCCAGTATTTCTGCATGGGGCACTGGGGTAGCCGCAACAGACAGCTCTTCGGCCGATACGGCGCCGGAGAAAGTCGCTACGGCAGCCAGTCCTACTATTGTTTTCTTGAGGTTCATAAATCTTTTCTCCTGTTGGATACTGCAGATAATGTATTCAGTCTGGGCGTACGGCAAACGGTTGGAATCACCTTCCGAAAAACGCCCGTGAATACGTCCATGTAGGGCTCGGTCGCGCCATCCCTGGCGCTCCACGTTTTCGGAAGGTGATTCCAACCGTGTGCCTATGCAGAACGGTGATTATTTTCGGCTGAAATACAGTACGAGGCGATCGCCGGCCATTTGCAACAGCTGCACAAAAATAACCAATAACGCCACGGTAATGACCATTACGTCTGTCTGGAACCGTTGATAACCAAAGCGGATAGCCAGATCGCCCAGGCCACCGCCGCCGACAACGCCAGACATCGCTGCGTAGGACACCAATGTAATGGCTGTTACGGTAATGCCGGCAATGATGCCCGGCAGCGCTTCCGGCAGCAAGGCTCCGAATACAACCTGCTTTACCGTTGCGCCCATGGCCTGTGTGGCTTCAATAATCCCACGGTCTACTTCCCTCAGGGAGGTTTCCACCAGGCGCGCAAAGAACGGTGCACCGCCGGCGACCAGCGGCGGTATTGCGCCTGCTACACCCAGTGATGTACCAATCAGCATCACGGTGAACGGGATCATGACGATCAGCAGAATGATAAACGGTACCGATCGAAGCACGTTCACCACAAACGACAACACTGCGTACGCTACAGGCTGCTCCAGCAGCTGCCGTTTGCCGAACAGAAATAGCAGTACGCCCAGCGGCAGGCCGATGAGGACGCTGAACAGCAGGGACATGCCCACCATTACCAGGGTGTCCCAGCTGGCCCAGCCGATTTCGGTCCAGTCCACGTTCGTGAGCAAACGCTCCATCAGGAGTTCCATCAGCGTACCACCTCCACATGAACATCCGCGGCTTCCAGCGCCTGCATGGCGACATCAAGATCGCCACCCACCAGCGACAGGGTAAGCTGGCCGTAGGGGGTGTCCTTGATGTGGTCGATACGGCCGGACAGGATGCTGAAGTCCACGCCCGACTCGCGAGCAACGCTGCCCAGCAAAGGGGTGTAAGTGGACTCACCACGGAAAGTCAGACGTAGAATACGGCCTTGCGCATGTTGCAGATCCTGCTGCATTTCCTCGCGGTCGATGTTTTCGCTCTCGAAGACGAAGTCCCGGGTGGTAGGGTGTTTTGGGTGCAGGAAGACGTCGCTGACGGCGCCCATTTCCACCACTTCGCCGGCGTCCATCACGGCCACCCGGTCACAGACCCGGCGCACCACGTCCATTTCGTGGGTAATAAGCACAATGGTCAGGCCCAGCTCACGGTTGATGTCTGCCAGCAATCTGAGCACTGACTGGGTGGTTTGCGGGTCCAGTGCGCTGGTGGCTTCGTCGCAAAGCAGAATCGTCGGGCGGCAGGCGAGGGCGCGGGCAATACCCACTCGCTGTTTCTGGCCACCTGAAAGCTGTGACGGATATTTGTTGGCCTGGTCCGCCAGGCTTACCCGTTCGAGTAATTCATCTACCCGCTCCCCGATTTCGGTACGGGAGTATATGCCGGCCAGCTTCATCGGAAAAGCGATGTTGTTCGCTACGGTTTTGGAAGACAGCAGATTGAAATGCTGGAATATCATGCCCACCTTGCGGCGGAAAGCCCGCAGCTCAGTCGCGGTGTAATCGGTGATGTTTTCATCATCGATCAGGATGCGGCCACCGGTCGGCGGTTCCAGCAGGTTGATCAGCCGCACGAGGGTGGATTTACCCGCGCCGGAATGGCCGACAATGCCGAATACCTCGCCGGTGTCGATGGTCATACTGGTGGGGTGCAGTGCGGGGATCGCCCGCCCACCTACCTGGTAAGACTTCTGTACCTGGTCAAATACGATCACGAATGAGCCCTGTCAGCGCCTTGTGGGTGCAATATAAAGCGGGCAATTATAAACCAATCCGCCATCAAACCCGAATCCACCGCCTTGGTAAATCCCCTTACACCATCCGCCACCTGACACCGGCCGCCTTACTGGACTAAACTGGAGCTTCAAAGGAACCTTTTAATACCCCTTCCGAGGCGCACGATATTTTGACCACAAAAACCGAGACTCCGCCCTCAAGGATGAATTCTACCCAGGCATGGGTCACCTACCTCAGCAAGATTGAACTGCCGGTATTGGCGAACACGCTCCGCAGGATCGACGAGCTAACCGACAGCAGCAACAGCACGGTAAACGAACTGGCCAACGTGATTCTCAACGATGCCCAGCTCACCTCCCAGGTACTGCGGTTGTCGAATACGATTTTCTATAACCAGACCCGCACCCAGGTCAGCACCGTAAGCCGCGCCATCACGCTGATCGGGTTTGATGCCGTAAAGTCGATGGCCATTTCGTCTCTGATCGTGGACTCCCTGCTCAAACGCAACGACCGCCCCCACCTGCTTCGCTGCCTTGCCCGTGCCATTCACGCCGCCGTTCAGGCCCGCTGTCTGTTGCCAAAGCGCAACGAGCATGCGCTGGAGGAGGTTTTCATCGGCGCCCTGCTGATGAATATCGGCGAGCTGGCGTTCTGGTCCTGCGAAACGGTACAGGCCAGTGAACTGGAAGCCGAATTGCGTGCCGGCGCTCCGCCGGTGGAAGCCCAGAAGTCCGTTCTTCACACCACCTTCACCGAGATCACCCGAGGCCTGGTGGACGCCTGGTCCCTGGGGCCCTTCATCAGGGAA
Source organism: Marinobacter sp. (assembly GCA_046260345.1). Lineage (GTDB taxonomy): Bacteria > Pseudomonadota > Gammaproteobacteria > Pseudomonadales > Oleiphilaceae > Marinobacter. Next base: position 5,070 of record JBHEPI010000025.1, read on the forward strand.
GTGGCTGCGCCGGGGCAGGCCAACTCAAAAGCCGCCAGCCTGGTCCGGCACTCAGTTGAGATGGCCAGGCTTTCCGAGAAGGGCTGGCGTGGCACGGATATGGATAAAATAATGGAGGAACTGGGCAGGGATATCGGGGAGAACCCTGCTGCCGTCCGGGACCAGCTCAAGATAAATGCGGGTGAAGCCGCCAGGGTGGCGGTATCACTGGGCATTCCCCAGGTCACCGCGCTAATGCCCGGCAGTCAGTCGGACGCCGACAGCGGTCAGGCCCAGGCACCGGAGGTGGACCCGGTACTGCAACTGCAGATTCTCCGGGACCTGACCCACAGCCTGACCGACAAGCCGGACATCAACGAAGTCTGCCAGCTGGTCATCGAAGGCATACACCGGGCCGTGGGCATGCAGCGGGTAGTGCTGCTGATGAGTGACCGCAGCGGGCTGGAGCTGATTCCCCGCAAACTGGGCGGCAAGGGCACCGAAAGCTGGAAGGAAAATTTCACTGTCCGTACGGACGGCACTGGCCCGCTGGGCGCGCTGCTGCCCCATGCCAGTTGTTACATTTACCAGCCCAAATCAGGCACTGAAGCCGTTCCCTATGATCGCTGGCTGGGCAATGTTCCGGCCCTTGTTGGCCCGTTGAAGGCCAAGGGGCGGCTTGTGGGGCTGTTTTATGCGGACAACGCGGCTGCCGACTATGTGCCATCCAATGATCAGCTGATGGCGTTCGGCCACTTTGTCCAGAACGCCCAGCTGTGCATCACGCTTCTTTCCGGGCACTGACCCTGTTTAGATCAGTGCAGGGCCCTGAGCTGGCGCGGATACAGTGCTGCGCTGACTTCCGGCTCATCCAGCAGGTCTGCCAGTTCCATATCCACCTCACTTTCCTGTCCTTCATCAGGCAATGGCTCAAACAGAGTGTTGAGCCACGACGTGACGGAGGGCGCCTCATCACGACCATACTCCGTGGACAGTGCCTTGATGCGGCGGAAGCCAATAATCCGCTGGTGCTTGGGATCGCGGATCTGCTCAAAGCCACGCCAGTAGATACGGTCTCGGGTATGCAACTGCACAAACAGCGTATCAATGGGTTCGGCCGGGTCTTCGCCCCGTACCGGTTCATCGTCGCTATCTTCCACAGCCCGGGCTGGTTCTGACCCTGCATCAGCCTTCGCCGGTTTTTTGTTACGGATAGTGGTCCACGCCGGGTAGAGCACGGCCACTGCATCGGCTTCCACATGCTCGCGGGCGGCGCGGAGGATCAGTCCCCAGCGGGCCTTGTCGGCATCGGTTTCAAGAGAGTTAATGGGCAAGTCGTAGCTTTGTTCGCTGGACAGAACGATGGCCATCATCGGGGCGTCAAGCTCCCCCATGGCCTCGGCCTGTGCTACAGACACCAGTTCGTCGATTGCCATCGGTTGGTTCATAATACGCTCGCCTCCTCGATGCCATCAGGGTCTTTCAGAGAGAAAGGTTTCTCCCTGACTCACAGCATAGCCTGTTACCACCACAAAGATAAACGTGGATGCGGTGATCGCGGATCACAATACGTCATTTATTGTTTCAGAGCGTAGTTTCAGGCCAGAGTCTCCAGCAACTCGTAGCGACCGAACCAGGGGCTTGCGCCTTCCAGCTGGGCTGCCAGCTGAAGCAGCGTGGCTTCATCACCATGCGGTGCCCCGAACTGGACCCCGACGGGCAGGCCGGAAGCGGTCCAGTGCACGGGCACCGACATGGCCGGTGTGCCTGTCAGATTTGCCAGTTGGGTAAAGGGGGTACGGGCCAGGTTCTCCAGTGCCATCTGATCCACCTGGCCGCTGCGATGCACCAGTTTGCCTGCCTTGAGCATCAGCATCAGGCGAGCCGCCATTTGCAGGTGGCCCGGGGTGTCCAGCTCTCCTATTTTTGCCGGCAACTGTCCCGCAGTAGGGCACAGATACATATCGAAACCCTGAAAGAACACCCCGAGCGCCCGGGCGAAGTCGTTCCACTGCTGGCGCCGCCGGACATAATCCGGCAGCGGCATGGCCCGGCCTAGCATCGCAAGCAGGCGGGTATCCAGCTCGAAATCCTCATCCCTGGCGCCAAACTCGGCCTTTGCCTTGTCCATAAGGGTCGATACTTCCCCAAAATAAATGCCCAGATAACAGCGGGCCAGCGCCATGCCATCAAACTCGGGACGGGCGTACTCCACCTCGTGCCCGAGCGCTTCCAGCATACGGGCGGTGTCCTCAACGGCATCCACGCACTCCGGTGCTACCTCCGTACTATAGGGAGAGGCTGTAAACACGCCGATTTTGAGGCGGCGTGGTGCCTGCTGCATCAGCTCGGCATAGGGAGCCGATGGCGGAGCAATGATGAACGGATCGCCAACCGCAGGGCCGGATAACACATCCAGCATGGCAGCGCTGTCGCGGACAGTACGCGTCACGACATGGTCGGTCGAAGCGCCGGTCCAGGCTTCTCCAGCGAAGGGACCGGAGGAAATACGGCCCCGGGACGGCTTCAGCCCGAACAGCCCGTTGTACGCCGCCGGAATGCGTATCGACCCACCGCCATCATTGGCACCGGCCATGGGTACAATGCCCGCTGCCACGGCGGCACCGGAGCCGCCGCTGGAACCACCGGGTGTGACCTCCGTATTCCAGGGATTGCGTGATGCGCCCCAGAGTTTCGATTCGGTCACTGCCTTGAGACCAAATTCCGGCGTTGCCGTACGGCCAAGAAACACCAGCCCGCCGTCACGGGCCCGGCGAACATACTCCGAATCCTGCGGTGCAATGTTATTTTTCAGTCCACGACTGCCAAATGTGCAGGGATGACCCTGTTGTTCCTGGGACAGATCTTTAAGCAGCATGGGAACGCCGGAAAAGGTACCATCGGGCGAGTAGTCCTGATCCAGCGCCTCCGAGAACTGAGGGTAGCAGATAGCGTTCAGTTTGCCGTTGACCGCCGCGGCCCGCTCAATGGCGGCTTCGCAGACTTCGCGGGCCGACGCTTCTTTACGGCGAATCAGGTCGGCAAGCGCTACCGCATCGTATCGGAGGTATTCAGATTGCTTCATGATCGATTCCATTTGTTATTCTGAAGTCTGGAAATTGAGGGAGCCATCGTCTATGAACAAGAGTCCCGGGCGCCGTTCACTTGCTGTCGCTTTCATGGTCACATCCATTATTGCACCATTTCTGAACGCCAGCGAACAACCGCCGGAACCGACAGACAGCTGGACCAGCATTGTCCGCAGCTCACCTTACTGGGTAAGCCAGGGGGTTTATCACAACATCACTACCATCCGGCGCTGGGTGCTGAAAGAGTCCGGTTATTGCTCGGACAAAGACCGGCATATTCTGTTCGATATGCGCGGCCAGTTTCTTGGCTATATTGACGATGAAAACAGCCGCGAGGCGACACAGAAGCGCCTCAATGACACCAGGCGGTCCCTGGTCGCCAGTGGCCGCGCAGATAAATGGGCAACCGGCGGTCCTGGTAAAACCGGGTATCCGTTCGCGCTTGCGTGTGACCAGCCCCACGTCAATCTGGACGAAGCCGTGGCCCGTTATCTGGGCACCCTTCCCACTGAACTGATATGGGGTGCCTGGGATGATCTTTCGTTTGCTGCACAGGATAAACCCGGGCCGCTCCACGATGCGTTGATGTATGTCTATGACACACGCCAGCAACAGCAACGCAACGACTTACCGACAACACTGCCCAAATACCTTGCCGGGCAGGTCCTGATTGAGAGCAGCGGCCAGCAACGGGCCCATTCTGCCGCCAATGCCAAGGGCATTCTGCAGCTGTCTCCCTCGGCACTCAGCGATTGCCAGATCAAGCCGGCCAACCACTGGCACCGGCTGGCACAAATCGATTGTGCCCTCCGATTAACGAGCCAGAACGCCCGTAACCTGAGCGAGCCGTTCAACAAGCGGTTCGGTCATTTACCCGACAGCAAACGCGACCAGCTATTTTCCCTGCTGCTGGTTCAGGCCTACCATGGTGGCGCGGGCCGCGTAAAAGCCCTGCTGGATGATGAAACCCTTTCCCGGCCCGCAGCCTACTTCGCCAGCAAACACGAAAACTTCAGCGCCGGAGATATCGCTTTCGGTATGGTCTTCCATAACCTGGGGCGGGATCGTTTTGGTCTGGCTTCGCTGTACTATGTGGCGGACGTTCAACTGGCCACGGAGGCACTGTGCAAAACCGCCCGCCTTGCCAACACCCCGTTCTGTGAATAACCCCTGGAGCCCTGGTTGGAACTGACTCTGATCCCTGAAGGCCTGACCGCAACCACTGCAGGCTTCCTGTTGCTGTGTTCTGTTATAACCTCGATGATTACCGCCAGTCTCGGTGCCGGTGGTGGTGTTCTGCTACTGGTGCTGATGGCGTTCTGGATTCCGCCGGCGGCCATCATTCCGGTACATGGCATGATTCAGCTCGGCTCAAACGCAGGGCGGGCCACCTTGACCTGGCGCCACACAGACTGGAAAGCCATTGCCGCCTTCGCCCCCGGTGTGCTGGCAGGCGCGGCCCTGGGAGCCTGGGTACTGGTGGATCTGCCGACCTACCTCTGGCAACTGACCATTGGCCTGTTCGTGCTGTACCTTTGCTGGGGGCCGGCGCTGCCCCGGGGAGTATTCGGCAGTACCGGAATTTTCATGGCTTCCGGCCTTACCAGTTTCATTACGCTGTTCGTGGGCGCTACGGGCCCGCTGGTGGCATCCTTCATCAAACAGATGCATAACGACCGATTCACCACGGTAGCCACCTTTGCCACGGCCATGACACTGCAACATGCCCCGAAAGCCCTGGTTTTTGGACTTGCCGGCTTTATCTTCCGGGACTGGGTGCTGTTTATCCTGGCGATGATTGCTTTCGGATTTGTCGGCACCTGGCTGGGGCTTCATGTGCTCAGATCCATGAGTAACCGGTACTTCCGCCGTGCGTTCAACGTATTACTGACAGTGCTCGCCCTGCGCCTGCTATGGCAGGCGGGGGGCTCTGCAGGCTGGTGGTAACGGCTGACTGGCGCATAGGCTTCATTGGCAGGCCATTCTGC
>JBHEPI010000060.1:0-51362 GCA_046260345.1 Marinobacter sp.
GAGGTGTGTGAGAAGGTCACCCGCGAAGCGGTGCAGATCCATGGTGGTATGGGGTATATGCGGGAATCCGTGGTTGAGCGGCTTTACCGGGATGCGAAAATACTTTCCATTGGTGGTGGTACCGATGAGATTATGAAGGAATTGATTGCGAAGCAGATGCGGTTGTAACGAGACCAACGTTTAGTTTCGATCCGCACTATTGTGCCGTATAATTGCGCCCACTTTTTAAACGCAGTCAAACGCACTTCAGAAAGGATCGCTCATGAACTTCGATAACATCCCGGTTGGCAAGAATCCGCCAGAAGACATCTACGTTGCCATCGAAATCCCGGCCAACAGCTCGCCCGTCAAGTACGAGCTGGACAAGGATATGGGCGCGCTGCTGGTGGACCGCTTCATGGCTACCCCCATGTTCTACCCGGCCAACTACGGCTTCATTCCCCACACCCTGGCCGACGACGGTGACCCTATCGACGTACTGGTTGTGACCCCCTACGCAGTGCAGGCCGGTTCCGTTATCCGCTGCCGTCCGATTGGCGTACTGAACATGGAAGACGAAGCAGGTGGCGATGCCAAGCTGGTTGCGGTTCCCCACGACAAGCTGACCACCTCTTACCACAATGTGAAGGAAATTGATGACCTGCCGGAACTTCTGCGGGACCAGATCCATCATTTCTTCGAGAACTACAAGACCCTGGAGCCGGGCAAATGGGTCAAGGTTCAGGGCTGGGGCGATGCGGCGGAGGCCAAGAAAGCAATTGAAGAGGCTGTAAACGCCTATAAGGGCTGAGGCCAGCACTTTTCTGCGAGTATAAAAAACCGGGCTTCAGTTCACTGTGGCCCGGTTTTTTTATCGCTGTGCGTTTTCCCGGTATCAGCCGCGGGTCAGCAGATCGCGCATGTCACCAATTGCCGCGCTGGCACGGGACAGGTATGCCGCCATCGTCAACGAGTGATTGGCAAGCACACCATAGCCACCGCCATTGAGAATCACCGGGCTCCACATCTCCCCCTGAGTACCTTCCAGTTCGATGATGATCTGCTTGGCGCTGGACACGGCATTTTTGTCATTCAGCACCTTGCGAAAGTCCACTTCGATCGCATGGAAGATATGCAGCAGGGCCCAGGCAGTGCCCCGGGCTTCGTAGAACACGTCGTCTAATTTGGTCCACGGGGTTTTAACCTCATCACCCGTTGCCTCTTCCGAGAGAGGATCGTCGAGATCAATATTGGCGACTGAATCGGACACAGACGCCTTGCCGACACTCTCACCAAGGGTACGCGACAGACTGCCGAGGCGGGTTTCAAGGTCAGCCAGCCAGTTGGCCAGGTTATCTGCCCTTGCAAAGAACTGCGCGTCGGGCTTGTCAGGGTGCGACAAGCGGTCCAGATAACTGTGGAGAGCATCAATACCACGGCGGTACTCAGCCTCGGTAGACGGGATCGCCCAACTGCCGCTGTCGAAATGGAACTGGGGCTCGGTAATCACCAGGTCGCGATCTTCGGCCGACTGGCTCTGCGAGCGACTGATGTCCTTGCGCATGGCACGGGAGAAATCCCGGAGTTGCACCAGAACACCGTATTCCCAGTTCGGCATGTTATCCAGCCAGAGTCCCGGCGGAAAAATATCGTTGGAAATATACCCACCGGGCTTATCCAGCATCGTTTCAGCAATGCGGATGATCGTTGCAGTGGTTGCAAAACCGGTGACAGGCTCCCGGCCCATCTCTTCCGCGACACTCCTGGTGTGCTCGCGAACCGAGAACACGTCCGGTTCACTGCTCCAGATCATACCCACAACAATCGTGACGAGAAAATAAACAACGAGCACAGCCAGAACGAATTTTCCGACCACCCCTCCGCCGCCGGCAAAATCCTTGGCGTCGTCTTTGCGATCACTGAAATACTGTCTGATTTTTCCTGACATTGGTTGTTTTTCCCCTGTCTGTCGTTTTGTCTGGCTGCAGTCCGTCTGCGACCTTCAATTACCATGAAGCAAAGGTGGATTTTATGCAATTTGCGACGTGTCTGCCGGCTTCACTGTCCCGCCTCGAACGGGCGCCCAAGATGGTAACCCATTGCTCCGTCTATACCGAGACCACCCAGTGCCGAAGATTCACTCGCAGTCTCCACACCGGTCACATACACCCGAACTCCCCGGCTGTGGGCAATAGTGGTCACAGACTCCAGATAGAAGCGGTTATCGTCATGGCTGTCGATGTCGTGAATAAAGCTGCTATCAATACGCAGTGCCTGGAATCTCAGATTCCTCAGGTAGCTGAACGGCACACCACCCACTCCGAAGCGATCGACAATCACCGGCACCTGCAACCGGTTCAGGGAGCGCACCAGCAGCCCCACCCGGATACGGTGGTGGTGAATGGTCTGTTCGGATACACCTATTTGCAGCCGCTGCCGCTCCGGCCCTGCCATCGACAACTGCTCTACGAGCTCCTGGCGAAACTCATCGCTGGCCACCGAGACCTTTCCCAGCGTCATGGCCAACCGCGTCTCGGGCTGGTCCCTCAGCAGCGCGAGAGAGCGCGTCAGAACCCAATGATCAATATCAGCAGTCATACCGAACCGCTCTGCCATGGGTACGAAAATGCCAGCCTTGATCACGCCATCAGGGGTTTTCATCCGGGAGAAAACCTGGTGGAAAAGCAGGTCATTATTGCTTCCACCCACCATCGGCTGCAGCCAAAGGGATAACTGCTCATCCCGGATGGCCCGCTCAATGATCGCTCGCCATGTTTCGCTGCTATGGTGTTCCAGCCTGTCCGCATCGGCGGCATGGCATGCGGAGGCCTCTTCTGCCTGAGCCTGGCGAAGGGCCTCATCCGCGGCAGACATCAGGTCATCAACATGACGGCTCTCCGCTGCCTGGGCAATGCCGGCATGGACCGACGCATCCATCGGGGCCGAGAGATCCGAGTAGATGCCATCAAGCTCCGCAACCAGCTCGCGACACCATATCAGGCCGTCTGCCCGCGATATGCCGGGCAGGAATACCCCGAACTCGGCACCGGTCAGCCGGCCGGCAAAGGCGTCACCGTGCTGACGGGTAAAGGCATCAATCGCCCCGGCAACACGAACCAGCAGCCGGTCCGCCTCTTCCCGGCCATAAGTCTGGTTGTACAGGGAAAACTCAGCCAGCTGGATCAGGTACAGAACACCCGGTGCCGCCCGCTCTTCAGACTCGACTTCCACTTTGAGCCTTTGCTCGAAGGCCCGCCGGCTGGCAAGCCCGGTCACGCTGTCTTCGTTGTTGACTTTCCGCAGGTGCTGGATCAGCTTGGCCTGGCCCTCGAACAGCTGGCCGAGGTCATCCGCCATCTGATTCATGGCACGGGTAACCTGGTTAAGCTCGCGGGTAGAGGTGATATCCACCCTGCGCCTGAAGTCACGGCGACCAAGTGCCCGGGCCTGTTTCTCCACGGCCGAAAGTGGTCGCAGGAGGCGGGTGAGTGTCCAGAACAGACCGATCAACCCGACTCCGCCAACCAGTGCGGAACCAGCAACGGTGCGAACGGTTACCTTCCAGAGATCTTCGTAGGCCCGGCCGGGGTGACTGACCACCCGAACCTTGCCCAGACGGCTCCAGCCCCGCACCACCTCTGCTTCCGCTGCAGGCAGGGGCAGGTCAGCCAGGGAAACAAACCAGCCAGGAACGGCTATTTCACGAAGTGATGATTCCCTGCCGGCAATTTCCTCGCCCTTGTTATCAAGGTAAATCACAGACAGGTAACGGCCGCTATCGAAGACCGCATCTATCAGGGATGAGGACGCCACCGGATCGCGGCCGTCGATGGCGTTGGACAGGGAAAGGCCGATAGCAGTAGCACCATCCTGTGAGTGCCCGCGAAGCTGATCCGTCATGTAATCCCGGAAACGATCAACACTCACACTGACGGCAGCAACCAGTACCAGCAATAACAACCCCCCGGTAAATAGCAGAAGCAGGCTGCGCAGGGTTAGCACCCCCCGCTGCCGGGCAATTTTCAATGTTTCCTGCATCCGTGCCATAACGGGCAACACCTGACTGAAATAACGGTTACCGGGGAGCTGATGTGACCTGCACCGCAGAGTTGACAAACATTTACATTGAGTCACCTACGCCGACAACATTAAACACTATAGACTCTGCATAACGACTAATGTTGAAAATATCTGCCTGTAATGGAGACGGGCGGCCAGGAACGACAAAAATACAGGCCGGAGCAAAATGAACGACGAAAGCCAGAAAGACAAACTCAGGCAGCACTTTGCGCGCCGTGTCACCACCCAGGCGCGGGTTGTTCTGGATACATGGCAGAAGATCCACGAAGATACCAGCCAGTCTGCCGCGTTCAGGGACGATTTTGCCAGGGCAACCGACAAGCTGGTTCGTTATGCCAGACGGTTCGAGATGGAGAGCCATGCAGAATCCGGCCAGAAAGTGTTCGACCTGATTGGCCAGTGGCCAGAAGCCGAGGGCCTGCCGGAGGGTCTTGACCGCCAGCTGGAGGACGCTATCGAACAACTCTCCCGGTGCACTCTCCGGCGCACTGACCAGACAGCCAGCGAAGCACCCCAGCAATATCGCCGCACGCCCGTCTACATCGCATTAGCCAGCGAGGAAATGGCCAGCCGTCTTATTCGCCAGCTTGAGTTTTTCGGTTTCCGCGCCTCAGCGTTTCACACCGCGGACAAGTTGATCGAAGCCTGCGCCCTGCACAAACCCGAAACCATCCTGATGGACGTCAACTATGGCGGCGAGCCACTGAGCGGCATTGCCACCATTGAACGCCTGCAGGAGCGTCACGATACGCCCATCCCCATTATCTTCATGAGCGACGAGGACGGCACCATCGAGACACGGCTGCGCGCCTCCCGCTGCGGTGGCGAGGAGTTTTTCTACCCGGCGGTGGACCCCGGCCAGCTGATCGAGAAAATCGAGACCTATACTCATGGCAACACGGTAGAACCTTATAAGGTGCTGGTTCTGGATGATTCCCGTGCCCAGGCCAAGTTCATGGAAACGGTTCTCAAAAAGGCAGGGATGACTGCCCATATCATCACCGACCCCATGCAGATCATCCACGCCCTGGAGGACTTCTCTCCCGAGATCATCATTCTTGATATGTACATGCCCGGCTGCACTGGCATGGAAATCGCCCGGGTAATTCGGCAGCAGGATCGCTTCCACAGTGTCCCCATTATCTACCTGTCAGCCGAGGAAGACGTCAGCAAACAACTCCACGCCATGAGCCTCGGGGGTGATGACTTCCTCACCAAACCTATCGACCCGAAACACCTGATCGCTACCATCCATAACCGTGGCCGGCGAGCCCGCTCACTGCTGGCGTTGATGATCCGCGACAGCCTGACCGGCCTGTTCAATCACACCCACACGCTGCACCTGCTGGACCAGGAAATCGTGAAGTGCCAGCAGAAGGACCAGCCGCTTTGCTTTGCAATGATCGACATCGATTACTTCAAGAAAGTGAATGACACCTTTGGCCATCCTATCGGTGACCGCGTACTCCGAAGCCTGTCCATGTTCCTGAAACAGCGCCTGCGCAAAACGGATCACATAGGCCGGTATGGTGGCGAGGAATTTGCCATCATCCTGCCGGACACCCGCGAGCGCGACGCCCGTAATGTGCTGAACGAAATCCGCGAGCGCTTCTCGGAACTGGTGCAGCCTGCAGGCGGCAGGGAGTTCAATGTCACCTTCAGTTGTGGCGTTGCGGCCTGGCAAGGTGACACCTCCCAGGCATTGTGCGAACGGGCCGACAGGGCACTGTACCGCTCCAAGGAACAGGGCAGAAACTGCGTCACCGCAGCAAGCGATTAACGGGCCGTGTTCGTATGCGGCAAAAACCGAACATGAAACCAACGTCTTATAGAACTCATTCCCTCCGTTAACGACAATGGCACCCTGAACATTACAGATCGCGATGGCGGTGCCAGGATACTTTCTGACACACAGCAGAATGTCAAAAAGTGTTGATCTGAAGGCCTCAAGCACGCACCATTGGGTGAAAATGCCGCTAAAGTCGGCGATCCTGTAGCCAAGCGAGTAAGGCAGATACAATCATGGCGACCATCCTCGTCCTGCATGGACCCAACCTGAATATGCTCGGAACCCGTGAGCCGAAGGTCTATGGCCATGAAACGCTGGCCGATATAGATGACCGATTACACCGGAAAGCCGCCGAAGATGGCCATCACCTGCTACATTTACAGTCAAATGCGGAATATGAACTGATTGAGCGGATTCATGAAGCCAGGTCAGAAGGGGTGGATTTCATCATTATCAACCCGGCGGCATTCACCCACACCAGTGTTGCACTGCGGGATGCCATGCTGGCGTCTGGCATTCCGTTCATTGAAGTACATCTTTCCAATGTGCATGCGCGGGAAAGCTTCCGCCATCACTCCTATTTTTCTGATATCGCCGAAGGCGTTATCTGCGGGTTGGGCAGCCTGGGGTACGACCTTGCACTCGAAGCCGCCCTGCAACGAATTCATCGATAGAACTGATTAAACGGGATCGGACTGACTATGGACATTCGCAAGATCAAGAAACTTATCGAGCTGCTGGAGGAATCCGACGTCGAGGAACTGGAGATTCACGAGGGTGATGATTCGGTTCGTATCTCCCGCCGTCGCGAGCAACTGGCTGCATCGCAGTACATGGCACAGTACCCGTCGCCGGCACCCCAGCCTGCGCAGTCTTCCCAGCCAGCTTCGCCTGCCTCGGATGAACCCGCCAAGCCGGCGGAGCCCTCCGGCCATGCCGTGAAGTCGCCGATGGTGGGCACTTTCTACCGTTCACCCTCACCCACTGCCAAGTCCTTCGTGGAAGTCGGGCAGTCGGTGAAAGCCGGTGACGTGGTGTGCATCGTGGAAGCCATGAAGATGATGAACCAGATCGAGGCGGACAAGAGCGGTACCATCGCCGAGATCCTGGTGGAGAACGGGCAGCCGGTCGAGTTTGACCAGCCGCTGATCATCATTTCCTGAACCCGGTGATACCCTCATGGCTATGTTAGAAAAAGTTCTGATCGCAAATCGCGGCGAGATCGCCCTGCGCATCCTGCGTGCCTGCAAGGAGCTGGGCATCAAGACCGTGGCCGTCCACTCCCAGGTTGACCGTGACCTCATGCACGTGCGCCTGGCGGACGAGTCTGTCTGCATCGGCCCCAACAGCGCCGCTGAAAGTTACCTGAACATCCCGACGATTATCAGTGCAGCGGAAGTCACGGATTCCGTCGGCATTCATCCGGGATACGGCTTCCTGGCCGAAAACGCGGATTTTGCGGAGCAGGTTGAAAAAAGCGGCTTTCGCTTTATCGGTCCCCGGGCTGAAACCATCCGCCTGATGGGCAACAAGGTCTCTGCCATCAATTCCATGATCGAAGCCGGCGTTCCCACCGTTCCCGGTTCCGACGGTCCACTGACGGACGATGACGAACGCACCCTGGAAGTGGCCAGGCGTATTGGCTACCCGGTGATTATCAAGGCGGCCTCAGGTGGCGGTGGTCGTGGCATGCAGGTAGTCCACTCTGAAGCGGCCCTGCTCAAGAGCGTGCAGATCACCCAGAGCGAAGCCAAGAACACCTTTGGCGACGCCACGGTGTATCTCGAGAAATACCTGGAACGCCCCCGCCATGTGGAAGTCCAGGTATTGGCGGACACCCACGGCAACGTGATTCACCTGGGCGACCGGGACTGCTCCATGCAGCGCCGGCACCAGAAAGTACTGGAAGAAGCGCCTGCGCCGGACATAGATCCGGAAGCCCGGGCAGTCACCCTGAAGGCCTGTGTCGATGCCTGCAAGAAAATCGGCTACGTGGGAGCTGGCACGTTCGAATTCCTTTATCAGGACGGCGCCTTCTACTTCATTGAGATGAACACCCGGGTACAGGTGGAACATCCGGTATCCGAGATGGTCACCGGTGTCGACATCGTGCGCGAACAGCTGCGCATTGCCAGCGGCCTGCCGCTGCAATATACCCAGGACGAGATCAAGATTTCCGGTCACGCCCTGGAATGCCGTATCAACGCCGAAGATCCGCAAACCTTCGTGCCCAGCCCGGGCAAGGTCAAGCACTTCCATGCTCCCGGCGGCAACGGCATACGTGTGGACTCACACCTGTACAGTGGCTACACGGTGCCCCCGTTCTACGACTCCATGGTGGCCAAGCTGATCACCTGGGGTGACGACCGGGAAATCGCCCGCCGTCGTATGAAGAACGCGCTGGACGAACTGGTGGTTGAAGGCATCAAGACCAATCAGGCACTGCACCGGAAACTGGTGCGCGATGGCGGCTTTAAACAGGTAGACTTCACCATCCATTATCTGGAAAAACTGATACGGGACTGACCCGTATCAGTTTGTTCGTCTACCCAACAGGACACCAACATGCCCTGGATACAACTTCAGATCCCGGCTGATCCGGACAATGCGGACCAGCTTGAGGATCTGCTAATGGAGATGGGCGCCGAAGCCGTCTCCATGGAAGATGCCGCCGACCAACCGTTGTACGAGCCCGACCCTGGCACCACGCCACTCTGGCACCAGACCAGTGTGACCGGTCTTTTCGGTTCAGAACGGGACATTGAAGAACTTTGCGCTGCGGTCAAAGATGCCTGGCATCAGCAGACACAGCAGTCACTGCCGGACATCGATGTTACCCTGGTGGAAGACAAGGACTGGGAACGGGAATGGATGGATGACTTCAAACCGCTGCGATTCGGGGAGCGCCTGTGGATCGTTCCCAGCTGGCACGATGCGCCCGATCCGCACGCTGCCAACCTGTTGCTTGATCCCGGGCTGGCCTTTGGCACGGGGACACACCCCACCACGGCGCTGTGCCTGGAATGGCTTGACGGTCAGGATGTGGAGTCCCGGCAGGTGATCGATTACGGCTGCGGGTCCGGTATTCTTGGCCTGGCAGCTCTTCTGTTGGGAGCTGATCACGTAATCGGTGTCGACACCGACCCCCAGGCCCTTGAGGCGAGTCGTGAAAACGCCCGCCGCAACAAGGTGGAGGATGAACGCCTGGACCTCTTCCTGCCTGCGGATGAACCCGACACCATGGCTGACATCATGCTGGCCAACATTCTCGCCCAGCCCCTGATCAGCCTTGCGCCCAGGCTGGCAGCGAAAGTGAAACCCGGCGGCCATCTTGTGCTTTCCGGTATACTTTCCAATCAGGCGCGAGAGGTCATGGAAGCCTACGAACCCTTTTTTATCATGGACGAACCGGAGCAGCGTGAAGAATGGATACGGCTCACAGGACGGCGCAACGACAGGTGACGGAAACGGCTGAACCAACTAAACTCCGTGACTCGTAGCGATGTCGCTTACAGGAATGAAGCATGACCCAGAGCAGCCTGCAGACACGATGCCCGAAATGTGAAACCCGCTTTCGGGTGACCGACGCCCAACTCAGTGTAGCCGGCGGGAAGGTGCGCTGTGGCAATTGCATGGCAGTGTTCAATGCGGTGGAGCATCAGGTCAGGGGCAGTGCTTCCGGCGAAAAGAACGAGCCCGCCTCCGGGCCGGCGCGAGAACAGGACCAGCCGCCAGAGCAGGATTTCACGGCAGATGATGACCTGATTTTTGCCGACAATCCCGAAGAAGATGCGGCTGAAGGCCCCTATGCGGGCACCCGGCTGACGTTCTCAGATGATGAGCTGAGCGACAGTTTCCGCACAGTCGACGAACGCGCAAGCGGCGACTTCGAGAGTGAAGACGACGAGAGCTGGGCGGAGGCCATGTTGTCCGAGGACGAACCGGCACCCAAACCGGAGCCGTCCCCACGGGCGCCGGAGGAGTCGACTCAACCTCGCGAACCGGAACCTGAATCTGATCCGGAACCATCGTCATCTCAACCTTCAGAGCCTGCGAAAGACGATACCCTGGCGCAGCCTGTCAAGACGCCAGCGCAGGAACGGGAAGACCTGAGCCTGGAGCCGGTCGATGAACCGGAGAGTTTCTACATCGACCGGCCTCAGTCGTCGGCATTCGATCATGACACCGGCCCGGTTTCCGATAGGGAGCCCATGACTGCGAGCTCTCCTTACACCGACCTGCGCCGGGAACCTGTATCGGTTGCCGGCCAGGGTGGCGGCCGTCTCAGAAAAGCCCTTTGGACCCTGGTGGTTCTGGCCCTGATCGGCGTTCTTATCGCACAGGTAACATGGTTCCAGTTTGACCGCCTGTCTTCCATACCGGAACTACGGCCTTTCTACGAACAGGGCTGTGAGATTGCAGGATGCGAGCTCAAACCCCTGGTCAATGTAGACGCTATCCAGAGCCGCAAACTGGTGGTACGAACCAACCCCGATGACCGCGGCCAACTGGTGGTGGATGCAGTCATCATTAATCGCGCAGCATTCGAGCAACCGTTCCCGGCTATTGCCCTGACATTCTCCAATCTGAATGGCGATGTTGTTGCCCAGAGCGTCTTCACACCGGACGAATATCTCGCCGGAGAAGGTGAGGAAATGGAGGCCATGCCAACGGATACACCGGTCCGGATTGTCATTAACATCCGTGACCCGGGCAGAGATGCCGTGAACTACAATATCGCCTTTCGTGCCAACCAGGAGTAAGCAAGTCTTCACTTGCAAAATAGTGGCGACCCCCATCGAATTGCCTGAAAGTCAACCAGAAAGAACGAAAAATAATCAACTTTTTCATGACTTCGCCCCTTCAATAGCATCCCTACCGGCGGTATCATTACCGCCCTTCGGATCAGAATCGGTTACTTATTAAGCAACCATTCATATCCGGCGTTCGCTTAACCCGCTGTGACACGGACTGAGATCATGCTGCCAACGGCAAAAATCGGGCCGTACACCCTGCCCAATCCGCTGATCGTTGCGCCCATGGCCGGTGTAACTGATCGTCCCTTTCGCCTGCTCTGCCGGCGCATGGGTGCGGGGCTGGCAGTGTCCGAAATGGTTATTGCGGACAGCAAGCTCTGGCACACCCGCAAGTCACAAACCCGGATGAACCATCAGGGTGAACCGGAGCCCAGGTCAGTACAGATCGCTGGCGGTGATCCGGACATGTTGGCCAACGCCGCAAGGCTGAACGCCGAATTTGGCGCCCAGATCATCGACATCAATATGGGTTGCCCGGCCAAGAAGGTATGTAACAAGGCCGCCGGCTCGGCGCTTATGAAAGATGAAGCGCTGGTACGGGAAATTCTGGAAGCCGTTGTGGCAGCGGTCGACATCCCGGTAACACTAAAAATGCGCACCGGGTGGGATCACGAGAACCGGAACGCGCCAATGATTGCCCGTATGGCAGAAGACGCCGGCATTCAGGCTCTGGCCATCCACGGCCGTACCCGGGCTGATGCCTATAAGGGTGACGCCGAGTACGACACCATCGCCGAGGTGAAGTCCCGGGTCGGTATACCGGTATTTGCCAACGGTGACATCACATCGCCGGAGCAGGCCCGGCATGTGCTGAACCACACTGGCGCCGATGGCCTGCTGATCGGGCGCGGTGCCCAG
Organism: Marinobacter sp.; assembly: GCA_046260345.1. Taxonomy (GTDB): domain Bacteria; phylum Pseudomonadota; class Gammaproteobacteria; order Pseudomonadales; family Oleiphilaceae; genus Marinobacter. The sequence continues at coordinate 11,524 of JBHEPI010000060.1, forward strand.
GGCCGGCCCTGGATCTTCCGGGAGATCCTGCATTTCCTGGAAACCGGCCGGCATCTTCCCGAACCACCGGTGGACGAAGTGGAGCAGGTGCTCAGCGAACACCTGGACGCACTCCACGAATTCTATGGCAACACCATGGGCGTACGCATCGCCAGAAAACATGTGGGCTGGTACCTGCAGTCCCACGACGAAGACAAACGATTCCGCAAACGCTTCAACGCCATTGACTGCGCGCTGGAGCAGAAAGACAGTATTCAACAGTATTTTGCAGGCTTACGAAATGGAGAGGTATTCGCAGCATGACGGCTGAGACTTTGGCAAACGACAACCTGACAGCACCCGCCAACGATGACATTCATCAGTTGCAGACGGTAAACAGCAGCGGCAACACCGTTACCCTGCGCGATAGCGTGGAAGTTGCCCTGAAAAACTATTTTACCCAGCTCGATGGCGCACCGGTCACCGAGGTATACCAGTTGGTGTTGTCAGAGGTGGAGGCGCCGCTGCTGGAACAGGTGATGAAGTACACCCGCAACAACCAGACCAAGGCATCGACCATGCTCGGCCTCAACCGCGGCACCCTGCGCAAGAAGCTTAAGCAGTACGGTCTGCTATAATCCAGCTACCCGGTTGAAACGAGGGCCTCCCGGACAACATTCGCGAGGCCTTCATTCGTTCATATCCAGCAGAAATAAGTGACCCATGGCAAATCAGGCTAATACCCCCGTTCGTCGCGCGCTGATCAGCGTGTCTGATAAAACCGGTATCATTGAGTTCGGCCGCGCGCTGACTGATCGTGGCATCGAATTGCTTTCTACCGGTGGCACTTTCCGGTTGTTGAAGGAAAACCAGGTACCGGTCACCGAGGTGAGTGATCACACCGGCTTCCCCGAAATGATGGATGGCCGCGTAAAAACCCTGCACCCGAAAATCCATGGTGGCATTCTCGGGCGGCGCGGCACTGACGACGCGGTGATGGCAGAACACCATATCGACCCCATCGACATGGTCATCGTGAACCTCTACCCGTTCGAGGAAACTGTCGCCAAACCGGACTGCGATCTGGCAACAGCCATTGAGAATATCGATATCGGCGGGCCCACCATGGTTCGTGCTGCTGCAAAAAACCATAACGATGTAGCCATTGTGGTGAATACGTCCGATTACAGCCGGGTGCTGAAAGAACTGGACGACACCGACGGTCTGCTGACCCACAAGACCCGGTTTGACCTCGCCGTTAAAGCGTTCGAACACACCGCCGGATATGATGGTGCTATCGCCAACTACCTCGGCGGTCGCACCGCCGACAATGACAACGCCGACTTCCCCCGCACCTTCAATACCCAGTTTTTGAAGGTCCAGGACATGCGCTATGGAGAAAACCCACACCAGCGTGCGGCTTTCTACACCGAGCGCCAGCCGCGGGAAGCGTGCATTGCCACCGCCAAACAGCTACAGGGAAAGGAACTGTCCTACAACAATGTCGCCGACACTGACGCCGCACTGGAGTGTGTAAAGCCCTTCGCCGACCCGGCCTGCGTTATCGTCAAACACGCCAACCCCTGCGGTGTCGCCATTGGCGCTGATATCCGGCAGGCCTATGACCTGGCCTTCGCCACCGACCCCACATCGGCCTTCGGCGGCATCATTGCCTTCAACCGCGAGCTGGACGCGGAAACCGCCAGGGCGATTATTGACCGCCAGTTTGTGGAAGTCATCATCGCTCCGACCGTTGCTGCCGAAGCCGTGGAGCTTGTGGCCGCCAAAAAGAACGTCCGCCTGCTAGCCTGTGGCGAGTTTGATGGTGAGCGCGCCAGGTCCATGGACTACAAGCGTGTCACTGGCGGCCTGCTGGTGCAGGACCGTGACCTGGGCATGGTCGCCATGGAAGACGTCAAAGTAGTGACCGACCGCCAGCCCTCGGAACAGGAACTGAACGACCTGCTGTTTGCCTGGGAAGTGGCCAAGTACGTCAAATCCAACGCCATTGTCTACGCCAAGGCAGGACGCACCATCGGCGTTGGTGCCGGCCAGATGAGCCGGGTGTACAGCGCAAGGATCGCCGGCATCAAGGCCGCTGACGAAGGCCTGGAGGTGAAGGGCTCGGTAATGGCCTCCGATGCCTTTTTCCCGTTCCGGGATGGTATCGACGCCGCTGCCGCAGCCGGCATTACCGCCGTGATCCAGCCGGGCGGCTCGATGCGCGACCAGGAAGTGATCGACGCCGCCAACGAGCATGGCATTGCCATGGTGTTTACCGGCATGCGGCATTTCAGGCATTGATTGGGTGCAGGCATCTTGTCGGATTACGCCTTTGGCTAATCCGACCTACGATCCAGTTCCAAAGCTACGGTAGGTCGGATTAGCCAAAGGCGTAATCCGACAAACAGGAATCGACTATGAACATTCTAGTAATAGGCTCCGGCGGCCGCGAACATGCCCTGGCCTGGAAAGCCGCCCAGTCCCCGGACGCCGACCGGGTCTTCGTGGCCCCCGGCAATGCCGGCACTGCCCGCGAACCCGGCCTGGAGAACATCAACATTGATGTCATGGACCTCAAGGGGCTCGCGGATTTTGCTGCGGCAAACAACGTAGGCCTCACTGTTGTCGGCCCCGAGGCACCGCTGGTGGCCGGCATTGTGGACCTGTTTGAAGAACGCGGACTGCGGGTATTCGGCCCCAGCGCGGGTGCAGCGCAACTGGAAGGCTCCAAGGCTTTCACCAAGGATTTCCTGGAGCGCCAGAAGATCCCCACTGCCGCGTATGGCAATTTCACCGATGTCGACGAGGCACTGGACTACGTGCGCAAACAGGGTGCGCCCATCGTAGTGAAAGCGGATGGCCTCGCCGCTGGCAAGGGCGTCATTGTTGCGATGACTCTGGAGGAAGCGGAAGACGCCATTCGCGATATGCTGGCCGGCAATGCCTTTGGCGACGCAGGCAGCCGCGTGGTGGTCGAGGAATTTCTGGAGGGTGAGGAAGCCAGCTTCATTGTCATGGTTGATGGCGAACACGTGCTGCCAATGGCCACCTCCCAGGACCACAAGCGCGTCGGTGATGGCGATACCGGCCCCAACACCGGCGGTATGGGCGCTTACTCGCCGGCCCCGGTGGTCACACCTGATGTGCATGAACGCATCATGAAAGACGTTATTTTCCCGACTGTCCGCGGCATGGCTGCCGAAGGGCACCCCTACAAGGGCTTTCTCTACGCCGGCCTGATGATCGACAGCCAGGGTGCGCCAAAGGTCATCGAGTTCAACTGCCGCTTCGGCGACCCGGAAACCCAGCCCATCATGTTGCGCATGAAGTCGGATCTGGTCGAACTCTGTGGCGCCGCCATCGACGGCAGGCTCGACCAGTGCCGTTCAGACTGGGACGAACGCGCCTCGGTTGGCATTGTACTGGCGGCAGGCGGGTATCCGGGCAGCTATGATAAAGGGGACGTCATCTCAGGGCTGCCGGAGGCTGAAACCCCAGGTGAAAAAGTGTTCCATGCGGGAACCAGGCTCAATGGAGATCAGGTCGTCACCAATGGTGGCAGGGTGCTCTGTGCGACCGCGCTTGGACATACCGTTACTCAAGCACAACAGCGTGCCTACAAAGTCGCCACAGGCATTCAGTGGCAGGGAGTTTTCTACCGCAATGATATTGCCCATCGGGCCATTGCCCGGGAAAGTTCCTAAACTTCCCTGAGAAGCATGACCATAAGCCCGGCCACCTGCCGGGCTTTTTTATGCCTTCCGCAAGCCACCAGACTAACCCGGTGATACTAAACTTAATCTTTATGATAATTTTTACTTGTTGTTAATACTTATCATTTGTATAGTTGCCTCCATCGCATTAAACCGATGTAACAGGAGAGCAACATGCACACCCGATTTTCCCGAAATCTGCTGGCCCTTGCAGTCATATCTGCCCCGGCGTCAGCCCTGGCCCAGGAACAGAGCCTTAACGAACTGGTGATCATTGGTGACGACGCATCGGCGTCCGCACTGCCCGGTTCGGCTCACGTGGTTTCCGCCGAAGAGATGGAAACCATGAAGCATACCGACGTGCATCAGGTGGCCCGCCAGGTACCCGGCGTATACTTCCAGGAAGAAGACGGCTACGGCCTGCGCCCGAACATCGGCATCCGCGGCTCCGGCAGCGGCCGCAGTAGCAAGGTGACGCTGCTGGAAGACGGTGTGCTGATGGCGCCGGCGCCCTACTCCGCACCGGCAGCCTATTACTTCCCCACATTCGGGCGCATGAACAGTGTGGAAGTACTCAAGGGCCCGGACCTGTTGCGCTATGGGCCGCAGACCGTTGGTGGTGCCATCAACTTCCGCTCCACACCAATTCCCCAGGAAGCCTCCGGTAATGTCACCACCGAAATTTCCGAAGACGGCGGCAAGCGGGCTCACGCCTGGTACGGTGCCAGCAGCGAACAGGTCGGGTTTCTAGTGGAAACCCATCAGCATGAAACCGACGGCTACAAGAGCATTCGCGACTCCGACCGTGAAACCGGTTTCGACAAGCAGGACTATGTTGTCAAGCTGCGCCTGAACTCCGCAGACGACGCTGCCGTGTATCATCAGCTCGACCTCAAAGTGGACTACAGCGAAGAACTGAGTAACGAAACCTACCTCGGGCTGACCGATGACGATTTCGACGCCGACCCCAACCAGCGTTATTTCGCGTCCGAACGGGACAACATGGACACCAAGCGAACCGGCTATATGGCCCGTCATCTTGTAGACCTGAATAATGACGTGACTCTGACTACCACCGCCTACCGCAACGAGTTCGAGCGCAACTGGTTCAAGGCGGCCGGGCTGGGAAGTGATCTGGTGAACGTGGCAAACGGTACCGATGCAGCCGCTGTGGAGGCACAACAACAACTGAGAGGCGAGCGAAACTACGATGGCCTCGAAATCAAGAACAACAACCGCGAATACGTCTCCCAGGGCCTTGACGTCAAAGCCGACTGGAACACAGAACTGGCGGGCATGAATCACGCTCTGACCTTCGGCGCCCGCTACCACGAGGATGAAGTGGACCGACTACAGCCGGTAGAAACCTACGACCAGGTGATCCGCAACGGCAGACCCAACCTGGATTTCCAGAGCGTCACTTCCGGGGATGATATTAACGGTGGCAATAACTCTGTGCAGGACGCCGAAGCCTGGAGCAGTTTCGTGGCAGACCGGATAACGGTGACTGACAGGCTGGCGGTCACCGCCCTGCTGCGCTACGAGGACATTGAAACCTCCAGTGTCAGCTATGAACAGGAAAGTCGTGCCAGCGTCGATGCGACCGCCAGCAACAGCACCAGCGAGTTGCTGCCCGGTGCCGGCGCCACCTATGATCTGGACAATGGCTTTACTCTGCTCGGCGGTGTTCACAAGGGCATGGCGCCGGCCAGTGCCGGCAGCAGCAACGAAGACCCGGAAACCTCCATCAACTACGAGTTCGGTACCCGTTTCGCACGGGGAGCAACCCGTGCTGAACTGATCGGCTTCTACAGCGATTACGAGAACACCATCCAGAACTGCAGCATCGCCACCCCCTGTAATAGCGGCGCCGAGTCCGGAACGGAAAGCCAGGGCAAATCCCGCATTCAGGGTATCGAGGCGCTCATCGGCCATGAGTTCACCCTCGCCAACGGCCTGACTGCGCCGGTAGAGGCCAACTGGACTTATACCGATGCCGAAGTCACCGAGGACAGTGACAATGGCGACACCCTCAAAGGCGATAATCTGGCCTACCTGCCAGAGAACGTCCTGAACCTGCGTGCCGGCCTGCGCGGGGGCGATCAGTGGGATGCCTACGTCAACGTCGGCTTTGTTGAAAAGATGTGCATCGATAACTCCTGCGAGCGCGGCGGCGACAACACCTTCAGTGAAACCGAATCACTGACCGTGGTTGACCTTTCTGGTAGCTACGCGCTGACCTCCAATGCCCGCATGTTTGCCAAAGTCGCCAACGTGTTTGACGACCAGAAGATTGTGGCGCGCTCCCCGGACGGCGCCCGCCCCAATCTTCCCCGCACCGGCTACGTGGGTCTGAGCGTCGACTTCTGATGTCTTAATGGGACAAACCCCGTCATCCGACGGGTTAACTCGGTAATCCTTCGACCCGGTCCTTGACCGGGTCTTTTTTTGGGGTAGTGTAAGCGCTTACGCAAACGGTCGTTTGAAACCATGCCGCAAGGAGGCGCCTCCGAATGAAAGCCAGCACTACCCTTCCCGTGATCGCATTCCTGATCACCACAATGCTGCTCGGTGCCTGTTCCCGCCAGACCCTTTACGACAATGCCATCAGTTGGGAGCGTTCCGGCGCAGGGCTGGAGGAGTCCTCGATTCGTGTTGGCGGCATGACCATCGCGTATCTGAGCAATGCCGAGCCGGTTGAGGGCGAAACCATCGTGCTCATTCACGGCTTTGGCGCCAACAAGGACAACTGGACCCGGCTTGCCCGTGAGCTGACCGACGAGTTCAACGTGTATGCCATCGATTTGCCGGGGCACGGCGACAGCAGCAAGGAGCTGGATCTGGGGTATCGTTTTGAGGAGCAGGTCGGCCATGTAGCCAGGATTCTGGACGCACTCGAGATCGAACAGGCTCATATCATGGGCAACTCCATGGGTGGCGCCATTACAGCCCTGTACGCAGCCACCTACCCGGACCAGGTTGATACTGCTGTTCTCTTCGATCCCGCGGGCATATTCGAACACGACAGTGAACTGGTGGACCTGGTCATGGAAGGCGACAACCCGCTGATCCCATCCAAAAAAGGCGACTTCAAGCGACTGATCGACTTCGCCATGGAAAAAAAGCCCTTCGCACCCTGGCCGATTTACGATGTGATGGAAGAAAAGGCCATCGCCAACCAGGAGGTCAATGAAGTGATCTTTGCCGCTATTCGCGATACAGGATACGAGCCGGACTTCCGCAATGCCATCACCCGCATTCAGGCGCCGGTGCTGGTCATCTGGGGCATGGAAGACCGGGTGATTAACTATCGCAATGCCGATGTATTTGTTGAGCAAATTCCCGATGCCCGCAAAGTGCTACTGGAGGGCGTCGGCCATGCGCCGATGGTGGAAGTGCCGGAAGAATCCGCCGAGTTATTCCGGGCGTTCCTGTCGGAAAAAAACGCTCGGAATTAAACGCCATTACGACGAATTCCGAACTACACGGAAAAGGAGAAAAAGAGTAGCCTTGCTGTTTTCTGACTGACCGCGAGTTCGCCAATGATGTCCGACCACAGCATGATGACCCAGATGACGTCCCTGCATGAGGAACGTCTGGATTTCGTGTACCGGAAACTCAAGGCCACGGGAGCCAGGAAAGTACTTGATCTGGGCTGTGGTTCCGGGTCACTGCTCTATCGCCTGCTGGCTGACCCGCAGTTCACGGAAGTTACCGGGCTGGAGGATTCCGGGTTGTCACTACAGCAGGCTCGCTCCATTCTTGCCGGCTATTTGCAGGAAGTCCCGCCCAGGATAAAACTGATGCGGGGTTCCTACGCCGAAGCCAATCCTGCCCTTGTGGGCTACCAGGCAGCGGCCATGGTGGAAACCATCGAGCATGTCCGTCCGGAGCAATTATCCAGGGTGGAACTCGCGGTGTTCGGCCAGTACCGGCCGGGCTGCCTGTTCATGACCACCCCCAATCGCGAATACAACCCGTTGTTCGACCTGGCGCCGGGCGAGTTCCGCGAGGAAGACCACAAATTCGAGTGGGATCGCATGAAGTTCCGGCGTTGGGCTGGTGGCGTAGCCTCCCGTAATGGCTACGACGTGGAATTTGGTGGCATCGGTGAGTTCGTACCCGACGTTGGCCACCCAACCCAGACCGCGCTCTTCACACTAAAATCCTAACGGGTTCTGCGCCAGGCGCTCAGTTCTGCGATTGTATGCTGGAACTTGCGGCGGGTTTCACGAATCACGAACGGCACGTCCGCCGGCGCCTGGATCTCTTCAAAATGATGGGACAGGATTTCTTTCATGCCATCATACACCCGGTAAGGTTTGCCGTTACGCTCATAGCCACCGATCCAGTTGGCAATTGGAGTGAACTCTTCCATCAGGGTATAGGGTGAGCTGATCACCAGCGTGCCCCCGATGACCAGGTGCTTGTGTATGTCACCAAGAAAGGCGCCAGGGTCCTGTAAACGGTCGATCAGGTTGCCAGCAAAAATCAGGTCATAATCCACATGTTCCGGGCCCAGATGGCTGGCGTCACCGGTTGCGAACGACACCTTCCCGGCCCCCCGGGCCAGACCGAGCGCCTCCAGGCTGACGGTTACGCGCTCGCCCAGTTCACCTTCATCCCGGCGGAAGTAATCGATTTCACCCGTCTTCTGGAGTGTTGTTGCCGCATCGATAAAGCGCCGGGAAAGATCCATACCGACAACCCCGTCAAACACCCGCCCCAACTCAAAGGCCGTGCGACCAACCGCGCAACCCAAGTCCAGCGCCCGCCTTTTGTCGCGACCCGCCATCAGTTCCTGGCAGATGCCAGCGCACCGGGCCGGGTAGTTCCCCACGCCAAAATGGCTTTCGCCAAAATGAAACCCCAGGTACTGCCCCAGCAACTCGTCAGTCTCGTAAACGTTCATGGTGTAGTCCTCAGTGTGTGTCATTGGACGGGCCGGACAGTGCACAGGTACGGAATCCGGTGTAAACGTCATTGCGTTGGGGCAGATAGGCCTGCCGGTAGGTACCACGAATCAGGCAGGGAGATGTGGCACAGCCACCGCCTCGGGTCACCTTGTGATCCCCGAACTGCAGGGTGGACATGAACGGATACATATCAATCCGGAAACCGTCGTAGGGGAAGAACTGGCTACTGGTCCATTCCCAGACACTGCCGATCATCTGGCGGCAGCCGAACGGGCTGTCGCCAGCCGGGAAGTCCCAGACGGGGTTCCGGGCCATGGCCCCGCCGCCCATATCAGCATGCTCCGGTGCCACAGGATCATTGCCCCAGGGGAACCGCCGGAACGACTCACCGGGCCGGTTACCCAACGCAGCCACTTCCCACTCGTATTCGGTTGGCAGACGCCTGCCCGCCCAGTTACACCAGGCTTCTGCTTCCCAGTAGGTGACATGACAAACCGGAGCATCGGGCGCAACAGGTTGCCACTGATCATAAAAACGCTCCTGCCACTCGCCACCGTGCCAGCGCCAGTACAGCGGGTGCCTCGGCGAACGCGGGACAAGGTCCGGACTGCCGTGAACCAGCGAAACATCGACCTCTGTCTGCAGCCATTTCCGGCCACCAAAGGACCAGAGCTCCGGGCGCTGGTACCCGCTGTCTTCCACAAATGCCATGAACTCACGGTTGGAAACCGGCACACGGGAAATGGCAAAGGCCTCCAGCTCCACCTCAAACCGCGGCTTTTCATTGTCGAATGCAAAGTCTGAAGTGGCGTAGTCGCCGGATTCACCAGGCATGCCAATCAGCCACCGGCCCGCCGGGATGACGGCATCGCCATCAAGCCGGTCGCCGGGCGCCACGCGCTCAGGATTAAAATCGGGGGCGGGCGGGTAGCCCAACGTCTGGCGGCACCAGATCAGGGACTCGATGTGCATGTTCTGGTGGAAAATGGCGTAGCGATAAAGGTACAAGTCTTCATCCGTGAGCGGTTTGCTACGGACACGATCGGCCACCCGGTCGTAGATGGTATCGAAATAGGCCAGGGTTTGCTCGCGGCCGGGAAACAGATCCCGGCGCCAGCGGTCCCGGTGATCGACATGGAAAGAATCCCAGAGGTCATCCATGGCCGGATCATAGCTGGGTGCACCGTCCAGCAGGTTGAACACGAATACTTCGTAGAAAAACGCGGCGTGCCCCATCTCCCACAGCGGCGGGTTAACGCCGGGATGGTAGGGCACATCCAGGTTTGCGTTTGGCAGCGACGTGATCAACGCCCGGGTGCGTTGTCGGGTGTGTTCGAGCTCTGCCAATACACTTGCTTTATCCACGTTAACGCTCCCCAAACACACCTGTTTCGGATACCGCCTCGCCGACCCGGCGGAATGCCAGTTCCGACGCCTTGAGATCCTGCGTCCCGCGGCCGCAAACGGCAATGACCACCCCGGGGTGGTCGTCCATGGTGGCCAGTCCTATATTACAGGCCCTGCGATGCTGGGTGCCGGTTTTATGAATGAAAGTGACATGCTCCGGTAACCCCGCCTTGATACGGTTGTCCCCGGTTTTGATGTTCTCCAGGGTCGACAACAGATAAGCACTGCTGTCATCGCTCAGGCCCTGTTGCTCTGCCAGTGCCTCGAACAAAAGGCTGAACTCGTCCAGACGACCGGAGTTCAGACCCGATGCGTAGTACTCGTCAAAGGCTGCATCCAGATCCGGCACCAGGAAATCTGCGGCATCCAGGTCCAACACTTTCGCGAGCGCCTGCACACGATCATTCCCCGTACCCGCCTTCTTGATGGTAAACATGTCCTCGCTGGAAAGCTCCATTGCCTGTTCGTGAAAGCGACTGTAGGCATACCGGCGCACATCCGCCAGCGTGGTCACCTCGCCGATGCCGCCGTCGGTGTACTTGCGCACAAGCTGGTTAACCTCATCCATTCCCACCACCCGAATCAGCACATCGGTGGCGGTGTTATCGCTGTGAGTGAGCATCTGTTCAAAGAGGTAGCGCACAGTGACGCTGTCACCCGGAGAATTCCAGTTAGTCTCCCCGGCGCCGTCAACAAAGTCCCCGGCCTTCAGTTGCACTTCGGTGTCGAGGGTCATCGCCCCGTTGTCGACCGCCTCCATGACAGCCATGGCCACCGGAACCTTGATGGTGGATGCCAGATACCACGTCTCCCCGGCCCTCAGGCCAATCGCTTCTCCATCCTCGAGATTATGGACGTACACACCCAGTTCTCCCGGGTAGCGGTCATCAATGTCGGCCAGCTTCTGTTCAAGGCCTTGCTCCCAGCTTGCTGATGCGGGTGCAGCCGCCAATGTCATCAACGCGATGAATGCCAACACAATGCGTGAAAGACCGCTCACTGAACGGAACGCATCCAGGCGGTTAACTTGATCCATAGAGCAGTACCAATAAAAAGTCCGATAGTGAGTGTCAGGGCGTAATCATAGGAAATACTCTGCCAGTAACCCAACAGGTAACGGAAGACCACAAAGATGACGGATATGTGAAAGATGAACGCCGCCTTCGCATCGCTTCCGATAATGGTGACAAGCTTCAGAGCCACCGCCAGCGGGCGGCCGCCGGCCAGCGCTATTGCCAGTATCGCCAGCGCGCCCGCCATGCTGAACACCATGAACGTCAATTCAGGTGGGTGCTTTCCGTCGTTCATGGCAATCGCATTGAGCGTTTGATAAATATCCGGCGACGCCAGCCACAGAAAACCGGCAAACAACACCACCGATACCGCCAGCAAAGCACCCGCCATCGACATCCTGCGTTTCACATGCGGCTGGCAGTACAGGATCAGTTCGCCGAGCAGCAGCCCAAGCAGAATCAGCGGTCCCCGGGCGAGCTGCCCCCAGGTATAGAGTTCATCATGTTCTACCAGGATAGCTTTTAGCGAGGCATTGCCCCAGAAACCGAAACGGGCGGCCAGCGCTTCTGCCAGCACAACCATCAACACCGGGCTTGCCAGGCGCAACCACAAGGGCATGCGGACCCACAAAGACAGGAAAAAGGGCACCCAGATCAGGGCGATGGCATAAAACCCGAGGATTTCCACGAAAGAGGGAAAGGTCTGGTACAACAGCGCATCAATAATCTGCTCAGGCTCGGCAAGCTGAAACATCTCAACAACGGTCAGCACCTTGTACCAGAAAAAGATGCTCACACCGGCCAACAACAGTTTCAGTCGCTTTTTCGGCCAGCTTTCGGTGCCCACATGAGGCAGAAAGGCCACCGCGAGGGCGACTCCGAATACCATGATAAACAGCGACGACGAGAACTTGGTGACGGCATGAATGGGCACCATGCCCCAGTCCGGAAACTGTTCGAAATCCAGCAACCCTTTTACGCCGTGGCTGAGAATCATCAACGTCACCGCGATGCCACGGGCAAAGTCGATGGCATCAACACGCCCCTCTACGGGAACGACGAAAGGCGTGGAACGCCACCAACCGGGACTGAACCTCGAGTCCGACACATGCACTCCTGCTGCTGCAACTGCGGGCTATTTTTGCCCATCAGCGTATCAATACGATAACAGAGCACCCGCTGGATGAGTGTCAAGCCATTGATTTTCTTAACCGACCTTGCTTTTTCCCCTTGCGCCAGTCGGCCAGGTCTTCAATCAGCTTGTAGAACAGCGGCACGAACACCAGCGCCAGGGTACTGGCTGCCAGCATACCACCAACCACCACGGTACCGATTTCCTGGCGACTGACGGCGCCGGCACCGGTACTGAAGGCCAGCGGCAGTGAGCCCACGATGAAGGTCAGCGCAGTCATCATGATGGCGCGGAACCGCTGACGGGCAGCGGCACTGGCTGCGTCCGTGGCCGACATGCCGGTTTTCCGGTTCTGGGCGGCGAACTCCACAATCAGGATCGCGTTCTTGGCTGCCAGGCCGATCAGCACCAGCAAACCGACCTGGAAATAGATGTCATTGGGGAAACCTCGCAGCATGGCGGCCAGAATGGCACCGAACACACCGAACGGTACCGCCGTGGCCACCGCTACCGGCAGGCCCCAGCGTTCATACTGGGCTGCGAGTATCAGCAGCACCAGCAGCAGTCCCAAGCCGAAGGCGAGCACACCGGAAGCCGCCGAGTCCTGCAACTGAAAGGCCTCGCCCGTCCAGCCCAGCAGGCTGTTGCGGTCCAGGGTCTCGCCAGCCACGCTTTCCAGGGCGGCCAGGGCATCGCCCGAGGTGTAACCTGGGGCGGGGTCCGCCAGCAGTTTGGCCGCCGGATAGACGTTGAACCGGTTCAGAATGTCCGGCCCGCTGGTACGCTCCAGTTTGACCAGGGAGCTCAGGGGAATCATTTCGCCGTAATCGGAACGCACAAACACCTTGCGCAGATCATCCGGATGACTTCGGAACTCCCCTTCCGATTGCAGGTTCACCTGCCAGTTGCGCCCCTCCAGGGTGAAGTCGTTCACATAGAGGCCACCGAAGGTGCTCTGCATGGTAGTAAAGATCTGGTCCATGGGAACGCCGGCTGCCTGGGCTTTCTCCCGGTCCACGTCTGCGCGGTAGCGGGGTATGCCGGTATCCAGCGTTACACGCACGTTGCGCAATTCCGGCTGCTGATTGGCTGCCTGAGTCAAGCGATCTGCCATTTCCTTGATTTCCGCCGGCGATTTGCCACCACGGGCCTGGATATAGCCCTCCACACCCCCGGTGGTGGACAGACCCTGAATCGGTGGCGGTGTAAAGGCGATCACAGAAGCCTCAGGGTTACCGGCGCCGATGCCCATCAACTTGTTGGCCACGCTGGCCGCATCCTGGCCATCACCTTCTCGCTCGGCCCAGTCTTCCAGCGTCACGAAGGCTACGCCACTGTTGGTGCGCAGCGCGCTGGAGATAATATCGAAGCCGGCGAAAGACACCACATCCTTCACTTCCGGCAACGCCAGCATGTCCTGCACCAGGTCGTCCCGCACGTCTTCGGTGCGACTCAGGGACGACACCGGCGGCAGCGATGTGGCCACCAGCACGAAGCCCTGATCTTCCTGCGGCACCAGCCCGGAAGGCATTCTGTCCACCAGGAATACGATAGCGCCAATCATTGCGACAAAAAGCAGTACACCCACCACCGCATGGCGCAAAAGCCAGTCGACAACGGCGCAGAAGCCATTGGTCAGCTTCTCGAATCCCGCATCAAACCAGCGGAAGGGAGCCAGCTGTTTTTCGGGCTGGCCGCCCAGCAGCAGGGCACACATTGCCGGGGTCAGTGTCAGGGCCACCACGCCGGAAATCACCACCGACACCGCAATGGTGATGGCGAACTGCCGGTACAGCTCACCACTGAGCCCACCCAGGAAGGCCACCGGGGCAAACACTGCCACCAGCACCAGCGTAGAGGACACCACCGCGCCGGATACCTGCTGCACTGTACTCACTGCCGCGTTGTAGGCTGAAAGTCCCTCTTCCTTCATCAGCCGCTCAGCGTTTTCCATAATGATGATGGCATTGTCCACCACTACCCCGATCGCCAGTATCAGACCGAACAGGGTCAGCAGGTTGACCGAGAACCCCAGCGCCTGCATGCCGGCAAACGTGCCAATCAGCGACACCGGAATCGCCACCAATGGAATCAGCGTGGCGCGGAAGTGCTGCAGGAACAGGAAGGTGACCACGACCACCAGCAGCACGGCAATGATGAAGGTAGAAATCACCTCCTGAATGGAAATGTCGATAAAGCGAGAGGTATCGTAGGGCACCGAGTATTCCAGACCCTCCGGGAAGCGCTGGCTTATTTCCTCCATTGCCTCATTGACGGCCTCGGCGGCATCCAGGGCGTTAGCGCCCGGTTGCAGATACACCCCCATGGGTACCGCCGTTTCGCCGTTATACACGGCGCCAAAATCGTAGTTCTGGGCCCCGAGTTCGATACGGGCCACATCCTTCAGCCGCAGGGTGGCGCCGTCTTCATCCGAGCGCAGAATCACTTCACCGAATTCTTCCGGGCTTTCCAGCCGGCCGGGGGCAGAGACACTGAAGGTGAATGCCTGGCCCTCGGGCGAGGGCTCGGCACCAATGCGACCAGCGGCGTACTGGGCATTCTGGGATTCCAGAGCCATGGCAACGTCGCTGGGCGTCAGCTCGTACTGGGCCAGTTTGTCCGGACGCAGCCAGATGCGCATGGAATAATCCTGGGCGCCAAACAGTGAGGCATCGCCAATACCCGGGAGCCGCACCAGTTCATCAAGGATGTTCAGCAATGCGTAGTTGGACACTTCAACTTCGTTCATGCTGCCGTCCGCCGACGACAGCGTCACTACCTGCAGAATTGAGGTGGAACGCGCCTCAACCTGCAGGCCCTGGTTACGAACGGTCTGGGGTAGGCTGGACAATGCCTGCTGAACCCGGTTATTGACGTTGATGGTGGCCTGATCCGGGTCGGTGCCGATTTCGAATGACACGGTCAGCCGGAAGCTGCCCGAATCGGTGGCGTTGGATTCCATGTAGATCATGTCATCCACGCCGTTGATTTCCTGTTCCAGCGGCGCCACCACCGAATCAGCGATCACATCGGCACTGGCACCCGGGTAGTTGCCCTGCACCTGAATCTGCGGCGGCACAACGTCCGGGTACTGCTCAACCGGCAGTCCGAGCAGCGAGATGGCACCACCGAGCACGATGATGATGGAGATGACCGACGCAAAAATCGGCCGGTCGATGAAGGTTCTGAGCATTATTGTGTCTCCCCTTCACCGCTACCGCTTTCACCGGCGGCTTCCTCTTCGGCCTCTTCCAGTTCTTCCTCGTCATCCGCCACATTTACTTCCATGCCGTCCTGCAGATTGACCAGCCCACTGACAATAAACCGTTCGTCGGCCTTCAGGCCGCTGGTGATGACCTGGCGGCCATCCACCACGGGCCCGAGTTCAACCTGGCGGACCCCGGCCTTACTGTCATCACCCACAACAAAGACCTGAGGCCCCTGTCGCCCCTCACCGACGGCTTTCTCGGGTATGGTAACGGCATCTTCCAGGCTCTGGAGCTGAACACGCACGCGCACGAACTGGCCGGGGATGACTTCACTGTCCGGGTTGTCGAACACCGCACGGGCGGAGACGGTACCGGTGCGGGCATCCAGTGTGGATGCGGTGAAATCGACCTTGCCCTTGCGCCTGTATTCCTCACCGTTGGCCATGATCAGCGCCGCTTCCACATCCTCTCTTCGGGACTGACCGGACATGGCATCACGGGCTGCCCGCTGTATTGACGCATCATCCTCCGGCAAGGCAAAACGCACGTGGATAGGGTCCTGCTGAACAATCCGGGTAAGCAGTGTGCCCTGGTCCACCAGGCTGCCCTCGGGAAGATCTTCCAGGCTGGTCATACCGTCTACGGGTGCCCGCACGTCGGTATATCCCAGATTCAGCTCCGCCTCGGTCACACCGGCCTCTGCAACCGCCAGATTGGCCTGCGCCAGTTCAAACGCCGATTGGGCGGAGTCCCGTTCACGCTCGCTCACGGCGTTTCGGTCATACAGCGACTCAATCCGCTTCCATTCCCGCTCCGCCTGGCGCAGATCAGCCCGGGCCACCTGGCGTTGTGCCTCGGCACCCTGGAGCGCGGCTTCAGTGGGCTTCCGGTCTATCCGGAACAGGGAATCCCCCTCGTTGACCCGTTGCCCTTCCTCATAAAGCCGCTCTTCCAGAATGCCCTGAATCCGCGCCCGAACCTCTACCTCGCGTGCACCACGGGCACGCCCGGCATAATCCTGCTGCACACTCAGATCACGTACATCCGGCGTTTCCACCAGAACAGAAGGTGGTGGCATCCCACTCTGGCCCTGCTCGTCACTGGCGTCGTCACCACTGCAGCCTGCCAGCAGACCGATGGCGGATAACCCGGCCAAAACCACTCTCGTGGCATTACCTTTGAACTGGAATAGCTGGCGAGTCATCTGCTGTTCTCCTGGCGATTGATTGGTGACAGCAGAGAGCCATCACGGCAAAAAGATTGGCCGAATAAAATACATCCATTCATGTATGTATGTAAATAATTCTTCGGTATACTGCTTCCAACAGCAGCGATCATTTGCGACCCCGACAATGGCAAGACGAACCAAAGCAGATGCAGAAAATACCCGGCAATCCATTCTGGATGCCTCGGAACAGGTGTTCATGGAGAAAGGCGTCGCGCGCGCATCTCTTGAGCAGATTGCACGGGAAGCAGGGGTGACTCGCGGAGCGGTTTACTGGCACTTCCGCAACAAATCCGATGTTCTGGACGCCATGCTGGAACGGGTTCGTGCCCCGCTGACGGAAATGGTGGATGCGGTTACCACACCGGAACAGTCACTGGGTAACCTTCAGAGCGTGTGCGTTTACGCCCTGCGCAAACTGGCGGAAGACCCGCACCACTTTCGCGTTTACTCCATACTCTTCCACCGCACGGAGTCGGATCAGGCCATTGAAAAACAGAGGGAACTGGCCAGCCATTCCATCGAGCACCTGGCCCAGGTGTTTGCCCTTGAAGGCATCAGCGACCGGCTATATCCCGGCCTCACCCCGGTGCAGGCCGCCCGCAGCCTGCACACCCAGATGCTGGGCATCTATTACGACTGGCTGAGCAATCCTGAAGGCTGGGACCTGATGGCCGAGGCTGAGTGCCTTGTGGCCGTGATCTTTCGCGGGCTTTGTCAGCGAGCCTAACCCCACACCAGCAGAATCATCGGCACGGCGACGGCTGTAACCAGTATCGACAGTGGCAAGCCCAGGCGCCAGTAGTCGCTGAACTGATAGCCCCCCGGCTCCATCACCAAGGCATTGGACTGATGACCGATAGGCGTCAGAAAGGCGCAGGATGCCCCTACTGCAACCGCCATCAACATGGCATCCGCAGCCATGCCAAGTTCGGCAGACAGGCTCAGTGCAATGGGCGCAACCAGTATGGCTGCTGCCGCGTTGTTAATGACATTCGACAGCAGCATGGTGCCTGTCAGCACCATGACCAGAACTGCGGCAGGGGCCAGCCCTCCACCAACTGCCAGCATCTGGCCGGCGATCAGCTCCGCGCCTCCGGTGGTTT
Organism: Marinobacter sp.; assembly: GCA_046260345.1. Taxonomy (GTDB): domain Bacteria; phylum Pseudomonadota; class Gammaproteobacteria; order Pseudomonadales; family Oleiphilaceae; genus Marinobacter. Next base: position 29,227 of record JBHEPI010000060.1, read on the forward strand.
CCAGTGCCTGCCCTACCGGAATCATTGCCGCGAGCAGGACAATGACCGACCAGTCGATAGCCTTATAGGCACCGGAAGCATCAATCAGCCTGGTCAATACCATGGCAACGGCCGCGGCCACCAGCGCGACTGGCGCTGACAGCCAGCCACTGACAATGGCAACAATACTGGCGATAAAAATACCGCCCGCCAGGACGGTCTTACGCGGTGACCCGAGGCGGAGACCACGCTCTGCCAGCGGCAGGCATCCAAGGCCTGAAAGCGCACTGGCCAGGGTATCCTCTGCCCCCTGAACCAGCAGAATATCCCCGGAATTGAACCGAATATCGCCCAGCCGTCGCTTCAGCCGCTGCCCCTGACGGGCGACGGCGACAATGTTGATGCCATGCCGCTCCCTGAGGTTGAGCCGGTTCGCCGTCTGCCCTACCAGGGAGGACTCTGGTGTAATGATCGCCTCTGTCAGCTGTACATCACCTTCTTTGAGCGCCTTTTTGCGACCTTCAGAGCGTTTTTCGCCGTCTTCGGTATCCGGTTCTTCATCCTCACTGCTGCCCAGCTCCAGACCGGTATTATCCAGAAATGCCTGCAGGCTCTCGGTATCCGACTCCACCAAAAGCAGGTCATTCTCTTGCAGCACTCGGTACGTAGAAGGGGCCAACTGTCGTTTGTCATCGCGGATCAGTGCCAGCACGACCACGTCTTTGTCTTCACCGCTGTCAGATAACAGGTTGTGGAGGGTACCCCCGGCGTAGGACGAACCTTCCGGAACCTTCAGTTCGGTCACATAGTCGCCGACGCTGAAAAGCTTTTCATCTTCTCCGCTGTCACTTCCCCGCTTCGGCGTCAGGCGCCAACCCACCAGGGTAATAAACGCAATACCCGCGAAGGTTATGGCAGCACCAACGGGGGCAAAATCAAACAGCCCGAATGAACTCGCACCCTCCCGATAACTGGCGATGATGATATTGGGCGGTGTGCCTATCAGTGTCATGGTGCCGCCGAGAAGCGAGCCAAACGCCAGCGGCATCAGCAGCAGCGACGGAGAGCGCCCGGCCTCCCGGGACATCCACACGGCTACCGGCATCAACAGCGCCAGGGCGCCCACGTTGTTGATAAATCCGGAACACAGGGCCACCACGCCGGTCAGAGTCAGGATCTGCAATGTCGGACGGTGGCCCACTTTGGCCAGCAACTGCGCGATAATATCGACCACACCGCCGTTCACCAGGCCCTGGCTGACCACAAGAACCGCTGCTACTGTAATCACCGCGGGGTGCCCGAACCCCGCAAACAGCTCCTCAGTGGGGAGCAGCCCGGCGATGGCGATTGCCAGCAATGCCAGCATGGCCACCACATCGAACCGCAACCTGTTCCAGACAAACAGCGCCAGTGTCGCCGCCAGTACTGCGAATACAACTCCCTGCTCTGTACTCAACCCTGCCTCTCCCGTTATCCCTGTTTGCGATCAGCCTTCGCTGCAACATACCTGATTTGAGCACTTTAAACAGAGCCACTGAACGGTATAGTAGCGATACATCCATCAACGGGAGAAATTTCCATGCCACCCAGAGCCGCCAGGCCGGTTGCCGCATCCGCCATCGACAAGCATGTCTACAAGGTGTTCCCGAATGACATGAACTCCCACCAGACGGTGTTCGGCGGCATGATCATGGCCAAGTGTGACCGTCTTGCACTGGTGGTTGCAGAAAGACACTCAGGCCATATTTGCGTAACGGCAGCAGTGGATTCCATTCACTTCCGTGCACCCGCCAAAGGCAATGACACCCTGCTATTCTACCTCGCCCTCAACCGCAGCTGGGGGTCGTCCATGGAAATCGGCGCACGGGTGGAAGCCGAAAACAGCTACACCGGTGAGTGCCGGCACATACTTTCTGCGTTTTTCACTTTCGTAGCACTGGATGAGAACGACACGCCCATCGATGTGCCCGCCGTAAAACCGGAAACGGAAGACCAGCGGCGGCGATTTGATAACGCAGAAATCCGGCGTGAAGGGCGCCTGGAAACCCGCAGAAAACTGAACGAGCGTTAAATTGTGTCGGCATACTTTACAGAGAATATTCTGTGACAGGATTCTCATTATCTAACCTTCTGAAACAAAGGCAAGTCTCAAAGCTGGCACACAATCTGAATAAATATTAAGAAATTTCCCGCCTGTTTACCCAGCCGTTTGCGGTCACAGGGCAGTGACTGGATCAAGCCGTTCCAGCCTTAGCAGAGTTTCATGAACAGATAGCAGCCCGTTTTCCCGGCACGAACTCAAGGAGAGTCGCCATGAAGGAAAAACGATCGCTCGTTTGGCTGTCAGCGGAGTACCCGGATTCTGCAACACAACACACGCTGCTGCCAGAGTGGCAGGTGATTCCTGTGGCTCTGGGGGCTGAGCTTCACACGGGTAATATCTCCAGCTACAGCGCCCGGGTTGGCGTCTTCGATCTCAGCAGAGTTTCCAGCGACCAGATGACACTGGCAAGCAGTTGGCTGGATGCGCTTCAGGTCGAACACTGGGTTGCCATTCTTGAGCCAGACCAGGTCAATAACCCGGAGGTTTGCAGGCTTATCAACAGCCACTGCGGGGATTATCACAGGTTACCCGTTCAGCCTGAACGGCTCCGCGCAGCGCTTGGCCACCTGTGGGGCATGTCAGAGCTCCAGCAAAGGGCCTTGAGCAACAAGCCACTGAGTTACCAGGAATTCGCTCTCGAAGGCACCTCCCCTGCCATCAGACAGACCAGGGAACTGCTTGCCAGATACGCCAACACCGACGAGCCCGTTTTGATTTACGGTGAAAACGGGACCGGAAAGGAAGCGGCGGCAAAATTTATTCATCACAACTCTTTTCGCAGGCGCAGACCACTCGTTGTCGTTAACTGTGCAGCCCTTCCCCTTTCCCTGACCCAGAACGAACTGTTCGGACACGAAAAGGGCTCGTTTACTAATGCCACGAGTTCACAGAAGGGCAAAATCGAGAAAGCCGACGGCGGTACGCTAATGCTGGTCGGCGTTGATGAACTCCAGGCAGGACAACAGTCGGCCATTTTGCGGTTCCTTCAGGAGGGCCAGATTGAACGTATCGGTGGTTCTCGCCCCATACAGGTAGACGCCCGGCTGATTGCCACCAGCACGTCTCCCCTGGAACGGCTTGTGTCTTCCGGTGATTTCCGCAGTGATGTTTTCTATCGGCTCGGCAGCCTGCATGTACTCCTGCCACCGCTACGGGAGCGCAAGGAGGATATTCCACTGCTGGCAAACCGGATACTGTCTGCAGCCTCCTCTTCTCTTGGGCCGAAACGTCTGGCTGACACAACCGCCATCTGCCTTGCCGAACACCCCTGGCCCGGCAACCTGAGAGAACTTCAGAATCGACTGAGGCAGGCCTTGCTGCTTACACAGTCTCTCGTCATTGAACCCGGCAATATGGGGTTTGAACAGGCGCCTGCCAATAACCACGGACAGCGCGAGGAACTGTCCCTCAACGCCTTCCGTTCCCAGGCAGATCGCCGGGCGATCTCGGTAAGCCTGGCACTGGCCCACAACAATATTTCCGCAGCAGCACGACTGCTCAACATTTCCAGAGTCTCGTTTTACCGGCTGATGGACAAGCATCAGGTTCTTCACAAAACATCCGTGCCACCGTCGAAGAGTGACTGAAGGAGATTTCCATGACTGCAAGAATTTTCTGGCTCATCCCGCTATTAACAGCAGTAACGCCAGTCCTTTCGGAAGCCGCACAGGGGGACAGTGACGCAACGTCAACAGAGGGTAGTACGGCAATAAGAGCTCCTGATGAGGAAGGGCACGATCCGGCGACTGACATTGCATCGATTACCGCAGATCGGGGCATTGTTACCCGACCAGGCCGCTTCACTATTGAACCGTCGTTCTCCCATGCCCACAGCAACTCAACGGCGGTCGCGATCGAGGGTTACACGGTGATACCAGCCCTGCTTATCGGGCTGATCAATATTTCGGAGATCCAGCGCGATATTTTCGTCGGCGCCATGTCACTGAAATACGGCTTTACCAGCAAGCTTGAAATGTCGGTTCGTGTACCCTATCTCAGCATCAACGAGGACCTGAGAGAACGGGAAGTTTTCAAGGATACGCCGGTGGATACTCTGCGGGAGTCTTCCGGTGAGGGCCTCGGTGATGTTGAGCTTTCGACCCGTTACCAGTTAACTGATGGCCTGGATGGCTGGCCCTACATTATTGGCGCACTGCGGGTGAAAGCGCCGACTGGCGAAGGCCCTTATGATGTGGGCCAGAGGACCATTCTGGATAGTGATGGCAACCAGATTGGCATCGAACTGGAGAACCGGCCGACCGGTTCCGGCTTCTGGTCATTCGAACCAGGTCTTTCCTTCATCTACCCAACGGACCCCGCCGTGCTGTTCGGTAACCTGAGTTATGTCTGGACCCTCAAAGAGGAGCAGGGCTTCGAAAACGGCGGCACCGTCGATCCCGGTGACATTGTGCGTTTTGGCTTCGGAATGGGGTTTGCGTTTAACGACCGCACGTCCTTTAGCCTCGGCTATGATCACTCGATCATCCGAAAAACCACGTTCGAGAGGGATATTGATCTGTTTGCATCCAACTTCGACCGCATTCAGATCGGGTCTCTGTCGTTCGGTTTATCACAACGCCTGACACGCTCCACATCGCTGAGCCTGACGGTGAGTGTAGGGGTTACGGAAAATGCGCCCAACAGCGAAATTACGCTCAAGCTTCCGATCAGTCTTTAGAGGAGAACTTAAGAACTATCAGCGACCAAGCAACTGGACCAGCTGATCACTGAACCGTGCCGGGAACTGATTACCGATACCGGCACCCAGATTGTTCAACTCGATATTCAGTTGATGCATATTCTGTATCACCGTGCTGTCGAGATTGTTCTGGACCACTGTCATCCAGCCATTGGGCCCCGCCATATTACTGGATACCCGCGCACCGCCACTGCGGTTCGCGCTGATAACCTCGAGTACGGTTTCCATTTGATGGTCCACCAGACCGCCGTTGACCGCCTGGTTGAGATTGGGAATGGTCAGACGGTTGACCACCAGGGTGTCACCGTTTATCCCGACAATCTGCTCCAGACCAATGCTGATTTCCAGGTTGTCCATCAGGAAGCCACCCCGATACTCAGACAGTTCCGGATCACTCAGGGGTTCAACACCCAGCATCAGCTCTGCCCGGGCATATGGCGACACCGTTGCAAATGAAACAACCAGTAACGCTATGGCTGGCATCCGGACCATCATCATCACCATTCCCTTGTAGAGGGCCAGTAGGGCAGCGTGTGCCCGAGAGAGGGGCTACCCGGGGCTTTCTGTATCGGTGCCCTGGCTACCTGAGGCCAGTGCCCGTCGCCAAGAAAGCCGTCCCGCCCCTGCTCAAGATGGCTACGAATAATAAAGGCGGCACCGTTCCAGTATTCGCTGAATTTTGCGTAGGAATAAACCTTCAACCCCCGCGCAGGGTCCCCCACCAGAACCTCATCGTCACTGATCCCCTTGATCAGGACAAAATGCTGGAAACCATCAATATTCAACAGCACAATCATGGGTAAGCGCACTTTCTCCTTCAGGCCGGTCAACGGCATGCGAAAACCGTCAGCCTGGTACCCTCTGGCCTCCAGATAGCGCTTCATATCGAGCATTGAGAAACCATCCTGACGCACTTTCTGTTCGTCCGCCAAGGCAAACATCTCAACGAAAACATCGTGCTCTGTTACCTGGTCTTCGTAGTGAAAGGACAACAACGAAGCAATCGCGGCGGAGCCGCAACTGAAGTCATATTGCTGGCGCATGACGCTGTCAAACCGCCGGTTTTCGAAACTGTCTACCTTTACCCGAATATCACCGCCAATACCCGGCAACATGACCGAGCCGGCAAAAGCGGTGGACCATAACAGCCCGGCACTCGCGCAGATCGCAACAAGAACCTTCCTGGCCATGGCCCACCTCCGTCAGTGATTGATCAGTATGTTGATCTGGGTACTGTCCTGAATGACCACCTGGTTACCGGTATTCTGGATAACCGTGGCAACTCCGCTCATGTTGCCGAACGCGTTGTCGGAAATACTGTTATCGCCTGTGACAACATTTCCCGACAGCAGGTTATCGGACACATTTGCATTCTGCTGGTTATCGTTAATCTGCCACTGCATCGGGATTCCCTGGCGACCACTCGAATCCGCCATCTGATCCACCGACATCGGGGCGGCATCCATCCACTCCTCGGCCGATACGAATCCCGTTGCCCCGAACATTAACGCTAGCAAGGCAGCATTCAGTTTCCATCTGATAACGCGACCCATGGCAGTTCTCCCGGAATCACCGGGCCGCACCCGTTAAGGCGCGGCCTCAATTCCTTATTGGGTGCCACCACCGCCACCACTACCGGTGGACAGGTTGGACATTACGCTGACGTTCGCCTGTGTAACGCTGCCATTGCCAGCATTCTGAGCGAACGCGCCGACACCGGTGAAGTTCGCTGAGCCACCGGAGATTTCGTTGCTATTACGAACCTCGGTGTAGGAACCATCGCCGTTGACAGTGCCGTATGTGGTTGCAGTACCCGATACAGTGCCGTTCAGCTCGGCGTTATTCATGAACACACTCATGTCCAGCGCCATAGAGCTATTATCGGAATTGTCGTTATTACTGTCAGCGGTATTGTAGGAATCACTCACGCTGCTATCAGACTCATCGTTTCCGCTGTCGTTGGTGGAATTATCCGAGTTATCGTTTCCACTGTCGTTCGTGGAGTTATCGGAGTTATCATTCTGGCTGTCTGCCAGATCGGTGGAACTATCCGAGTTATCGTTCCCACTGTCGTTAGTGGAATTATCGGAGTTATCGTTTCCACTGTCGTTAGTGGAGTTGTCAGAGCTATCGTTCTGGCTGTCTGCCAGGTCGGTGGAGTTATCCGAGCTATCGTTCTGGCTGTCCGCCAGGTCGGTGGAGTTATCCGAGTTATCGTTTCCACTGTCGTTTGTGGAACCATCAGAGTTATCGTTCTGGCTGTCTGCCAGATCGGTGGAATTATCCGAATTGTTGTTTCCACTGTCGTTCGTGGAACTATCCGGGTAATTCGAATTGTCGTTACCGGAATTGGTATTGCCGGACTGATCATTGTTGGCTGTGGAGGTATTATCCGCATTGGTATTCGGGTCTCCATCACCTCCCTGATCCTGCTCGGCGAAGGCAAAACCGGAAACACCCAGACTCATTGCGATGGCAGCTGCTAGCAAACTTTTTTTGGTATTCATGATATCGCTTCCTTTTCGATTATTGGCTTCTAGAGGGATCCGACTAAAACCGCTAGCCTTCAGTAAGCCAAGGTTCAGACCCGCCAGATAAGAGGAGCGATTCCCGTGCCAAGTTTGATATTAGAGCAGCAGGGCTATGTTTTTAATCACTTTTTGTACTCTGCGAGGGAGTCAGACAATGGTTGCCGCGAGGGAAAACTGTTTCAGTAATGAAACAGGCTTGATGAGGAGGAATGACTGAAGGAGACGTTTACCTCGGAATTTCAGCAACCTGCGGATAAATGCCACTGTAAAAAAACAAAACCCCACACAAGGTGGGGTTTCGGATTCTGAAGCGAGCCTCTCAGCTCGCTTCATTGACAACAGAACCGGTGTTCAGAACTGGTTCATGGTGTTGTCTTTACCGCCTGCCTTCAGAGCTGCATCACCCGCGAAGAACTCTTTGTGGTCATCGCCGATGTTGGAACCGGCCATGTCCTGGTGCTTCACAGTGGCGATACCCTGACGGATTTCCTTGCGCTGAACACCAGCAACGTAGGCCAGCATGCCTTCGTCACCGAAGTAGCCCTTGGCCAGGTTGTCGGTAGACAGGGCCGCGGTGTGATACGTCGGCAGGGTGATCAGGTGATGGAAGATACCGGCTTCACGGGCACCGTCACGCTGGAAGTTTGCAGTCCACTCGTCGGCCAGCTTGCCCAGATCGGTGTCGTCGTACTTGGCGTTCATCAGGTCGGCACGCTCGTAAGCGGATACGTCCTTGCCTTCTTCCTTCCAGGCATCGAACACCTGCTGACGGAAGTTCAGGGTCCAGTTGAACGACGGGCTGTTGTTGTAAACCAGCTTGGCGTCGGGCACCACCTCACGGATACGGTTAACCATGGCAGCGATCTGGCCAACGTGGGGCTTCTCGGTCTCGATCCAAAGCAGGTCAGCACCGTTCTGCAGGCTGGTGATACAGTCCAGAACAACACGATCTTCGCCGGTACCCGGCTTGAACTGGAACAGGCCGGAAGCCAGACGCTTGGGCTTGACCAACTGGCCTTTCTGCTTGATTACAACGTCGCCGTTGTTGATGTCTTCCGCTTTCTCGATAACATCGCCATCGATGAAGCTATTGTACTGATCACCCAGGTCACCCGGCTCTTCAGTCACGGCGATTTTCTGGGTCAGACCAGCACCCAGGGAGTCGGTACGGGCAACGATCACGCCGTCATCAACACCCAGCTCCAGGAATGCCAGACGTACGGCATTGATCTTGGACAGGAAGTCGGCATGGGGAACGGTTACCTTGCCGTCCTGGTGGCCACACTGCTTCTCGTCAGACACCTGGTTTTCCAGCTGGATGCAGCAGGCACCGGCTTCGATCATCTGCTTGGCCAGCAGGTATGTCGCTTCGGCGTTACCGAAGCCAGCGTCGATGTCAGCAATGATCGGTACAACATGAGTCTCATGGTTGTCGATCTGCTTGATCAGCTCGTCAGCCTTGGCGTTGTCGCCAGCCTGCTGGGCCTCTTCCAGGGCACGGAACAGGTGGTTCAGTTCCCATGCATCGGCCTGACGCAGGAAGGTGTAAAGCTCGCCGATCAGGCTGGAAACAGCCGTCTTCTCGTGCATGGACTGGTCGGGCAGCGGACCGAACTCGGAACGCAGGGCGGCAACCATCCAGCCGGACAGGTACAGGTAACGACGCTTGGTGTTGCCGAAATGCTTCTTGATGGAAATCATCTTCTGCTGGCCGATAAAACCGTGCCAGCAACCCAGTGACTGGGTGTACTGAGACGTGTCGTTATCGTAGTTCGCCATGTCTTCGCGCATGATCTTGGCGGTGTACTTGGCGATATCCAGCCCCGTCTTGAATTTGTTCTGGGCGCGCATGCGAGCCGCGTGCTCGGGCTTGATGGCGTTCCAGGTAGGGTTCTGCTTCAGAATGGAAGCAATGGCGTCAACGTCGTTTGCGTATGGCATGTTCTCAGTCCTGTCTTCTACGGTTTGAGGTGCTCTTCAGGAAGCATGATTGCTACTTCAACGAGCCAGCGTCCGCTCAAAAAATAATCAGACCGCTGACATTGCCGGTTACTTTAGTGGGTTTGTTTTTATAATTGAAATTTATATTATCTATTTTCAGCATTTTTTGCATGAATATTGGTGCCGACTCCTCTATGTCTCTGCTGCGTGCAAGATATCGACATGATATGACAGTAAAAACTGAGCAGGATCATACCTTCAAATCGAGCGGATGCTATTATTTCAGAAATTGACCATGCTCAATCCTGACCAATCCGCTTCGCACAAGGGGTCCTGGTGTTATATCTACAAGCGTTCGGCCACGCCTTACTGCATGCGCTGAAAAACCTGTTGCCTATCGTGGTGGTCGTGCTGTTTTTCCAGCTGGCGATTTTACAGCAGGTGCCTGACAATGCCCTCAGCATGGCCATCGGCCTGCTGATCGTGGCTGTCGGTGTGGCTCTGTTCCTGCAGGGGCTGGAGCTCAGCATCTTCCCGGTCGGCAAAAGCCTGTCCAACCAGTTCGCACGTCGCGGGTCGCTGCCCATACTCCTCAGTTTCGGGTTTGCAATCGGATTCTCTGCCGTTGTCGCTGAACCCGCTCTCATTGCGGTGGCCCAACAGGCTCAGGAGATCAGCGAAGGCCGCATTGATGCACTGACGTTGCGCCTGTTGGTAGCCGTCTCCGTCGGTTTCGTGGTGGCACTGGGGGTGTTCCGCACCATCATGGGTTACCCGCTGCACTGGTTCATGATCATCGGCTACGCCACCGTGGTGATTGTGACCTGGTTCGCGCCGGAAGAGATCGTCGGGCTTGCCTACGACTCGGGTGGCGTGACCACCAACATTGTCACGGTTCCGCTGATTGCGGCCCTGGGCATCGGCCTGGCAGCGTCCATCCGTGGTCGCAATCCGTTGATGGATGGCTTCGGGCTGGTTGCCCTCGCGGTGATGGTGCCCATGATCACGGTGCAGATTTACGGGGTTATCGTCTACAGCGCCACAGCGCCGGAAGCGAGTCTGGACATGGGCATGTCAGATCAGACCGGGTCGGCTTTCGGGCCTCTGAAAATGCTGCTGGAACTGGCGGAAATGTTCCGCGATGTACTGCCGATCATTCTCACCATACTGTTCTTTCAATACATGATTCTGCGCAGGGGCCTTATTAACCCGCCCAAGATTGTGTTCGGGTTTCTGCTTGTCATTTTCGGGCTTTACGCGTTTGTTGTGGGTCTCAAGCTTGGGCTGTTTCCCATTGGTACCAGCATGGCGGAGCAGCTGATCGGGCGTGAAAACTTTGCGTTCGTCTACCTGTTCGCTTTCATGATCGGCTTTGCCACCACCATGGCGGAACCGGCGTTGATTGCCATAGGAAAGCAGGCGGAAGAAGCGGCATCGGGAAGGCTCGATGGCAATGCTATTCGCCTGCTGGTTGCGCTCGGCGTTGCTATCGGCATCAGTATCGGCGTCCATCGCATTATTGTGGGTGGGTCCATGCATTACTACATTATCGGCGGCTACACCGTCGTTATCCTGCTGACGGCACTGGCGCCAAAATACATCGTCGCCCTTGCCTATGACCTGGGTGGTGTAACCACCTCTGAAGTCACCGTGCCGCTGGTAACCGCTCTCGGCATTGGCCTTGCCTCCAACATTGAAGGCCGCAGTGTACTCATCGATGGATTCGGGCTGATTGCCTTCGCGTCCATATTTCCTATTGTTACCGTCATGACCTACGCCATTGCCATGCAATGGCTTGCGGATCACAGAGAGGTGAAATCATGAAATTCTCAGCACTGGTTGCCATTGTTCCGGAAGATCAGGAACAGGAATGCATTGACGAAGCCAGGGAACTCGGCGCGGGGGGCATTACCGTGATGTCCGGGCGCGGCATCAGCAACACGTCCAAAAAAACCTTTTTTGGCCTCACCTACGATGGCAGCCAGAGTGTGCTGCTCATGGTGCTGGAGAAGGGGCTTTCGCTGGAGGTTCTCAAAGCCATTCAGCGCATCCTCAGGCCAAAGGAAAACGATTCCCGGGGTGTGGTATTTACCGTTCCCCTTGAACATCTGGGCGGCATTGATATGTCCCAGGTCCACAAATTCGAACAGCACCTGAAAGACAGCCTTTAAGGAGATAACGGCCATGAAACTGGTCAAAGATGTGATGATCACCGATGTGATCTGCGTGTCACCCTTCGCCACACTTCGCGAAGCCCTGAGCCTGATGAAGAAAAACCGCGTTAAATCCCTGGTGGTGGAGAAGCAGAACCCCCACGACGCCTATGGCCTGATCACCTACACCAATGTGCTCAAGACCGTAATCGCGGAAGAAGGCGATATAGACCTGCTCAATGTCTACGACGCCTGTGCCAAACCGGCCATAGCCGTTGGCCAAAGCCTGGGAGTGCGGCAGGTAGCCGGGCTTATGACCGATCACAAGGTCAAGCGGATTCTGGTGCTTGATGACAATGAACTGCTGGGCTTTGTGACCATGGATGACATCATGGCCGTCCTGCTCGAACAGGTTGAATAATAAGCGTTCAGCACAGGGAGAAGGTTATGGATTTCAAATTACTTATGGCCTTTGTCGATGAAGACAAAACCGACAAGGTACTTGATGCGTCCAGGAATGCCGGTGCAACCGGCGCGACCATCATTACCAATGCCCGTGGCCAGGGGCTGAAAAAAACCATCGGCATTTTCGGCCTTGAGATCCTTAACCCCCGGGATGTCCTGCTGATTCTTGTGGAAGCCCGGCGCATCGACACCGTGCTGAATGCCGTCCGTAAGGCCGGCAAACTGGATGAAAGCCTGAGCACGGGCATTGCGATAGTACTGGATGTTGATCAGGCAATTGGTCTTTCCGACCACATTGACCTGTTGGCGCAGAAAGTCCCTCACGACGGAAACTGAAAGGGTGGGCGCACCTCGCCCGCCCAGAAAAGCGGCCCCGATTTATGTTGGGGCAAGCCCGGATGACGATGATTTATGGCTCATAGAATCCGAAACCTTTTCCTGGGCCTCAGAAGCAGCGCCAAAGACCTGCTGCCAGTTGTTCTCGTGGTTGCTTTTTTCCAGCTGGCTATCATTCGCCAGCCACTTCCCGATCACCTGGACCTGGAGGACCTGCTCACCGGGCTCGTTTTTGTCATTGCAGGCCTCGCCCTGTTTATCAAAGGTCTCGAGATGGGCCTGTTTCCCATGGGTGAGGGCCTTGCCAAGGCGTTTGTCAGCCGTGGTTCTGCTCCGCTTCTGCTGACGTTCGGTTTCTGTCTGGGTGTCGGCTCCCCCTTTGCCGAACCCGCCTTGCTCGCGGTGTCAGGCAAAGCCGCCGAAGCTGTCGCAGAGGCCGGCCTGATAGCTGCCGAGCCTACTGACATTAAACGCTTCCAGCTGTCCCTGCGGCTGGTGGTGGCTGTTGCCGTCGGTATTGCCGTTGTGGTCGGCATCCTGCGCATTATCAAGGGGTGGCCGCTACACCTGCTGGTGATCGGCCTCTACTCGACAGCCTTGCTGCTGATGGTGATCGCCCCACCGGAGATCGTGGGTATTGCCTTCGATTCCGGCGGCGTTACGACATCCACCATAACCGTCCCTTTGCTGACCGCCGTCGGCGTTGGCCTGGCCAGCACTATCAAGGGCAGAAGCCCCATGCTGGATGGTTTCGGGTTAATTGCCTTCTCCTCTGTCATGCCCATCGTATTCGTACTGTTGTTCGGCATTGCGAGCTTCGGTTATGGATAAGCAAACGTCTATTCTCGCGCATTTCGGCGGAACCGCGCTGGACATCCTGCCCATTGCATTGATTGTATTCGGCTTTCAATTCCTGGCTTTGCGCAAAAGGCTCAGCCGTGCGCCACAGATATTAACCGGCTTTGTGTTTGTCTGGGTTGGGCTCAGTCTTTTTCTGGTGGGCCTGGATCGGGCATTGTTCCCCCTGGGAACCCTGATGGCCGAACAGCTGATTACCGAGGATTTTCTGCCGGAGCTGGCCGGATCAGATACCCGCAGCTGGAGCGACTATTACTGGATCTACCTGTTTGCCTTCAGTATCGGCGCCGCAACAACCATTGCCGAGCCGGCGCTGATCGCGGTATCCATCAAGGCTCATGAGGTGTCTGCCGGACGTATCGACCCGTTCAGGCTGCGGATGGCGGTCGCCTTTGGAATGGCTCTGGGCATCACCCTGGGCACATTCCGGATTATTACCGGCCTGCCCTTGTCGGGATTCATACTCGGCGCCTACGCAATCGTGATTCTGCAGGCTCTGACAACTCCCCGCTACATCATTCCCCTGGCTTTCGATACCGGTGGCGTGACCACATCCACGATTACCGTCCCCATCATCGCTGCTCTGGGAATCGGCCTGGCCACGGCAATTCCGGGACGGGATCCCCTGCTTGACGGTTTCGGGATGATTGCGCTGGCGTGCCTTTTCCCGCTCATTACCGTGATGGGCTATGCCCAGATCAGCCACTGGATGGAAAAGCGCGCGAAAAATGCCGACGCCAATCAGGACGATCGTCCATAACCAGCGCTAATTTAAATTGCATTAATAATGTCTGACAGTTAGGTTTTTCCTGACGGTTCATCAACGGGAAATGGACACGCGGCCTATCCATGGAATTTGACAGCCTTTTCGAAGAATTTGCCCTGATCCTTGCGGTTGCCGTCACTGCGGGGATGATCGCGATTCGCTTGCGCCAGCCGCTTATCGTTGCGTTCATCGCGGTCGGCATTGCCTTGGGGCCCTCGGTATTCGGCCTTGTTGAGCACAGCCATGCCATGGAATTACTGGCGGAATTTGGCATCGCGCTGTTGCTGTTTGTCGTGGGTCTGCGGCTCGATCTGAATCTTATCCGCACCATGGGGCCCGTCGCCCTCGCCACAGGGCTGGGCCAGATTACCTTCACCTCCCTGTTTGTTTTCCTGATATGCCAGGCGCTGGGCATGGCGGTGGTACCTTCCCTTTACGTCGCCGCTGCCATGAGCTTTTCCAGCACTATTATTATCGTCAAGCTGCTGTCCGATAAGCGTGAAATCGACGCGCTCCATGGTCGCATCGCCATCGGTTTCCTGATTGTGCAGGACATCATGGTGGTTATCACCATGATCGTGATTACTGCGCTGGGCGCCGCCGGAAGCAGTGCCAGCCTGCCGCAGGAAATCGGACTCGTGCTGGCCAAGGGTACAGGCCTGCTGGTTCTGGTTGCCATCCTGATCCGTTACGTATTGCCTTCATTGCTGCACCAGGCGGCGCGCTCCACGGAGCTGATCGTGCTGTTCTCGATCGCCTTTGCCATCGGGCTTGCGGCTTTCAGCCACTGGATCGGTTTCAGCAAGGAAGTGGGGGCCTTTCTCGGCGGCATTGCCCTCGCGTCAACGCCTTACCGGGAAGCCATTGGCTCGCGCCTGGTCAGCGTCCGTGACTTTCTGCTGCTGTTCTTTTTTATTGCCCTGGGCACCCAACTGGATATGGGCATGCTCGGCCTTCAGGTCAGCACAGCGCTACTCCTTTCCGCCTTTGTGCTTATCGGTAATCCACTGATTGTACTGGCGATTATGGGCGCCATGGGCTTCCGCAAGCGCACCAGCTTCCTGTCGGGGCTTGCGGTCGCCCAGATCAGTGAGTTTTCCCTGATATTGGCAGCACTCGGCTTCAGCCTCGGACATATCGGGGATGACACCATCGGCCTGATTACCCTGGTGGCTCTGATCACTATCACCTCATCCACCTACATGATTCTTTACTCGCACCAGCTTTACGACTTTCTGACGCCAGCCCTGAAACCCTTCGAGCGCAAGGCGCCTTTTCAGGAGCAGCGGCTGGAAAGCGGCGCACAAATCACTCCGCCAGATCTGATTCTGTTCGGGCTTGGTCGTTTTGGTCATGAGCTGGCGAAAGAGTTTGCGCAAGCAGGCTGGAGAATACTGGCCGTGGATTTCGATCCGGTTGTCGTAAAGAGCTGGCACCATGACGATATCCAACTGGTCTATGGCGACGCCGAAGATCCGGACTTTCTTGCGTCCCTACCGATAAGGACGGTCAAATGGGTCGTCAGTGCGGTTCCCGAAGAGCGAGTGAACAAGACCCTGATTCACGGCCTGAGGGAAGAAGGTTTCACCGGACGAATGGCAATGACCAGTCACCATCACTCCATCGCACTGCGCCTTAAGGAAGCCGGTAGCGACCTCATACTGTTTCCGTACCGTGACGCAGCGGCCCAGATTGTCTACAGAATCACTCTTGGTGAAGAGGAGCCTACCCCTGTCACAAGCTAGTTTTCACGACGTGCAGAGCACTACCAGCCTGTCTTCGGGCTGCAGGTCGAGATATTCATCGCGGGACAGATTCAATGCCACGTGATGGCCATGATTGTCCGGTTTATTGCGCCAGACCCCCAGAGCAACCTCCCCCTCCGCCGCGACGACTTTTTCCAGCACCTGAAAGTCGGCACTGGCCGGAAGCGGATAGTCGTGAGGATCACGGAACTGTATCTCTGCACCGCCAACCGTAAACAGCTCATCCATCACCACCCTTAACTCCCGGCGCAGCGCCACCTGTGCCAACACATGGCTGACAATCATTGAACTGATCATCATTTCACTCTGGTGCCCGGTTAACAGGTGGCGGTTATCCGGATCACTCAACTCCATAATCAGCTGCGGCCGCTGCCCACCCTCGCTGAGCAGGTCCTCCAGTTGCAGATAGCCCACCATGGCACGGGCATCGGCTTCCTCGCCCGAGGCCAGGCGGTCACTGCTGACCAGCAGGATGGAGTCATAATTCAGCGGGCCTACCCGCCGAAGCTCACCCTCCACCATGTAATCCGCCTCCACATGACGGCAAATCACTTTGCGCTGTTCTCCCAGATAGCGGTCAATTTCCTGCTGTCGCTCACCTGCCGGAACCACGGAAACCACATCCACCTCGAACCGCATCTGCTGATAACTCGCAAATTCTCCAATCAGACTGGGTACCCGGCGATTCCAGCCCAGGACTAGCACCCTGTGGACGCGATCAGTCAGTGCCGGGGCTCGGGCAACATGCGGCTGACGTTCAATAACCGGCATAGGGTTCGCCTTGAGGTCAGGCTCTGTCTCGGCATAGTCCCGGGCCAGCATCACTATCCGGTCGCTGTAATCAATCACCGTATCCGATGCGGCCGGCATCTTTACCGCCCAGCCATTACCCTCAGGCTTCAGGATACCGAGCACGATCACTTGCGGCCGCTGTGATGCCACTTCGGCAAGTGTCAGCCCAGCCATGGTTTCACCACCACGAACGTAGATCTCGTTACCCGCGCCGGCGGTGAACAGCTCGTTGTAGATTTCCGACAATCCGGGATGAAGGATGTTCTGCACCATCAACCGGCTGATGGTGGCATCGCCGGCCACCACTTCAAGGGCCCCCGGATAGGCTCGCTCGATCACCGGGTGCTTGCGTGTGTCCTGAATCTCGGCAACCACGAACGGCAGCGACGTGCCGAGATGGCGGGCCTGAGCGGCAATGGACAACAGGGCTTTTACAGTTTCCACATCCGATGTCACCAGGCTTCCAGCCTCATGTGCTGCACTGGGCACGATGACCACCGCCGCATCAAGGCAGGCCACCCTCTGCAGGGCATCGGGCTGAATGGCAGCGCCGGAGCGAAGAATGATCTGGCGGCCACGGCGACCGATGCCGGGTTCATTGCGCAACTCATGGACCTGCTCCGCCGACGCGGTTTCCGACAGGACAACGAGCCGCAGCCGCTTGGTCTCGTGTTTCTCGAGGAAGCGGCGCATACGCCCGGAAGAACCCAGCAACTCTCCCAGCAGGGGCAGGGTTTGACTGGTCCAGCCGAGCACCACTATATGATTTCTCAGGGTGACCGGTGTCAGCCCCCGCTCCAGGTCGGACATCTTGGCGATCAGCCAGCGGGTCAGGATGGCCACCAGCGTACCCATGAACACCACGTAGCCGCTGATGGTCAGGATGGTGGACACCAGCCGCTGCCAGTTGCCCGCATCGTCCCCCAGGTAACCCGGATCTGTCAGCCGCAGGAAGGCCCACCAGATAGCATCGCCCATATCCTCGAATGGCCCGCCGAACGGGATCACCAGCAAGCCGCCAATCAGGGAAATCATCCCGATGAAGACGCCCACCACCAGCAACTGAAAACCGGCGCCTTTGACGAGTTGGCGTTCTACAATGAATTTCACACGATCAACGAAACGAAACGGCAGCATGACAACCCTTTGTTACAATCCGGAAATGTCAGTAGCATAGCCTAAACAGCACGGCAGGTACGGACAAAATGGCTCAGCACCGGGCACTGATGCGGGAACAACGTATGCGCAGACCTCTGAAGGCCATGCTCGGCATCGTTATCCTGTTACCAACGACCTCGGTAGCTGTCACCGATCTCAATCATCTGCCACAACCCTGGCGCCAGCAGGCCGTTGTATCCGGCGCAGAGGAAGTGGCCAACGTTGAACGCTATCTTCACGAACTGACCTTCGAGCACAGCCAGCCGGCGCCTTCCGCCACCGGAAACGGCATACGGGGAACGGGAGGCAGCGTTGGAAGCCGGCGCCTGTATCTGGATTTTAGATTCCGCCAGGACTTTGGCTTCAACGAGGATCGGCAGGGATTCCTGCTGGACATTCAGCGCAGCGAAGACTTTGATGGCAGTTATGATCGCCAGCTCGTGGGGTTTCGCCATCAACTGACCGATGCCACCGAAGTGTGGCTGCAAGGCGATGTGTTTGCCGATAAATCCCGTTCCGATGTGTACCTCAGTGGACGGCACACCTTTGACAACGGCTCCTGGCTCCACGGCAGCTGGATACTGCCCGACCTTTACTTCAACGCCAAAACCCGCAGCGACGATGCCTTTGAGGACCCGGCCCAGAGCTTCTTCATCCAGTGGCACCAGCCTGGCGAACTTCCACCAAACGGCACCACCGCCTCCATTACCTATTCACCACCATCCACCTTTGACAGTCGAAAGGAGGCCCTGGTGGTAGAAAATGAAACCGTCAGGGGTGCGTTCACTCACCAGCGCCGGGGCGGTCACTGGCATCTTCGGATGACCCTGAGCGCAGAACACACCCGCCGGGATTACAGCCTGGATGAGCTTGCCCGCAGCATAGCCACCAGCCGCGACCATGTCGGGATTGAAGCGGAAGCCATCTATGAAAATCACCGCCTGCGCCCCGGCGTCGGACTGCATTATTTCTACCTCAGCGAACAGGGGTACACGGGGCGCAACCTGCATGAAATCGCCGACGTGCACCGCAGAGAACCCACCCTGTCGGGGCATTTCAGCCTGCCACTGGCCCCGGCCGTTACCCTGCGGCCTGAGATTTACCTGAGCGCTCCGGACATAGAGCAGTCCTATTCAGAAAGTGGTGACGAGGACCACCGCGGGTTTACTGGTAAATTTTCACTACCTTTCGAAATTATGCTATCCCGGGAGGAAAACGCGATCCTGACGCTTGCGCCTACCTTCTACCTTCACAAGGCCGCTTTCGGCGGTGGCAACCTTCAACTGCACTGGCCTATGTAGTGGCCAGCCGGCTTTCGGCTCTCACTGCTTCGTCCAGGGTCGGGTAGAACCGGACCACGCCCTCCTCCGGTTTCACACCCGCCCTTGCCAGCGTACGTAACGGCTGGAATTGCAGGTCGGCAATGACCACCTGGGTGCCATCGGCCCTGCAGGTACTGATCAGCTTGTTCAGTGCCGACAGCCCGCCGGCATCCAGAATCGTCACCCCATCCATGTACAGAATGAAGCCGCGGGCGCTGGCCGACAGCTGCGCCAATTCCCCGAAAATGCGGTCGGCCGCGGCGAAGAACAGGGGACCATTGATCTTGAACACCTGCCAGCCATCCGGAAGCATGCGTCCGGCCATTCGTTTGCTGCCGGTAATGTCTGTTACCCGGGTCATCTGGGCCATTTCCCGCATGAACAGTACCGCCGCCAGCAGAATACCGGTGGTGATGGCAATCACCATATCCAGCAATACCGTCAGCGAAAAGCAGGTCACAAACACCAGGATGTCGCTGCGCGGAGCAGTCTTCAACAGGTGCAGTGATTTGGGGGCTTCGCTCATGTTCCACGCCACCATGATCAGCAATGCGGCCATGGCAGCCATCGGCAGATAGGCGAGCAGGGGTGCCAGTGAGACGAGCGCCAGAAGAACTACCAACGCATGGACCATGGCTGAAACCGGTGATTCCGCCCCGGCCCGGTAGTTGGCAGCGGAGCGGGCAATCGCCGCGGTCGCGGTGATACCCCCGAAGAACGGCGTGATGACATTGCCGATACCCTGCCCCAGCAATTCACTGTTGGCGCTGTGGCGCTTGCCGGTCATGCCGTCCAGAACAACCGCACAAAGCAGTGACTCGATGGCCCCGAGCATGGCGATAGCAAAAGCCGCAGGTAACAGATCCCGGACCATGGTCCAGCTGATGCCCAGGGGTTCGCCACTGGCATCAGGACGATTCCAGGGCCAGGCAAATTCCGGCAGAAACGGAGGAATGCCGGCCCCTACCGAACCATCCGCCAGCAGGTAACTGAACCGGGAACCAATAGTTTCGATGGCCGCACCATTGGCGTTCAGCACCATCGCTAACAGGCTGCCAATGATGACCGCCGGCAAGTGGGGTGGCACCGGTGATTTCAGGCGCGGCCACAGCAACATCACAACCAGCGTGGCCATCGCCACCACCATGGTCATGATGTCCAGCCCCGGCAGCGCCTGGCCAACAGCCGCAAGCTTGTCCCAGTAATGCTCCGGCATCTGTTCGATATTCAGGCCGAAAAAGTCCTTCACCTGCAGGGTGGCTATCACCACGGCAATACCGCCGGTAAAACCGAGAGTGACGGCTTCGGGAATGTATTCAATGAAACGGCCCAGGCGCATGAGTGCCATCACGATGAGCAGCACGCCGGACATCAGCGACGCCACCAGCAGGCCGCCAAGGCCATAGGTCTGGGCAATGGGATAAAGAATCACTACAAAGGCGGCCGTTGGGCCAGAGACGCTGAAACGGCTGCCACCGGTCAGTGCGATCACGAATCCGGCGATGAAAGCGGTGTAGAGCCCGTACTGGGGTGGTACACCACTGGCAATTGCCAGTGCCATGGCCAGTGGAATGGCTATAATCCCGACCGTGATCCCGGCCATGACATCGCGGCCCAGGCGCCTGCTCGTGTAACGCTCATCAATACACGCCTCGCGGAAGGCGTGGGCAAGGCGCAGGGAAAACAGGTGGGCACGGTGCGGCATCAAACATCCTTTACGTTAAAACGGGTAACAAAAAAACTGACAGCCGATCGGGTTTCATGATCGTATAATCAATTATGACGACCTATTCGCAGACTCTCCTGACACTCACATGCCTGCTGTTTGCTGGCTGCGCTTCCGTGCCCGGCAGCAGTCCGACACCGGTGCCGCCACAATCCCAGTACGATTCTATCATCGCCGACAGCAACGGCAGGTTGCTCTCAATCAACCAGTTGGCAGAAGAACTGGCAGCGGCGGATGTGGTGGTGATCGGCGAGTATCATGGCCATCATGGCGCACACCTGTTGCAATCGCTGTTGCAGTCGGCGCTTTATCAGCAACGCCCCCGGCAGGTGCTGAGCATGGAGCAGTTCACCCTGGACCATCAGCCGGAACTGGACGACTACCTCGCGGGGCAGTCGGGAGAGGAAGAGCTGATTGCCGATGCCGACGCCTGGCCCAATTACAAGGCGTCCTACCGCCCCCTCATCGAGCTCTCGAAGAACCGCAACGTCCCCGTTGTCGCCGCCAACGCACCGGCGGATATTGTTCGGTGCGTTGGCCGCACTGGCGAGGCCTATCTCGAGCGGCTCAGCACCGGGCAACGCCAGCAATTACCCGACGCCCCCTTTGTAGACACCGCGGACTATCGCCGGAAGTTCTTCGACACGATGGGCGGAAGTCACGGCAACACAGAGAACAGCAAACGCCTGGAAAACAGCTACAAGGCCCAGCTGCTGCGGGATAACACCATGGCTGACCAGGTAATCCGGGCACTGGCGGCGAACCCTGATCACCAGGTTATCCACCTCACCGGTACCTTTCATTCGGAAGATCGCCTGGGCATGGTGGCGGTACTGGAAAAGAAACGCCCCGAGCTGGATGTTGCGGTCGTCAGTCCGGTGTTCTGGCGCTCCGGTAATAGCCTGGACAATCTGCTGGAAACTCATCGGGGAAAAGGCGATTTCCTGTACTTCCTGCAGCCACTGCCGGAAGAATATCGGGACAGTGAGCGCCATCGCGATGCCATAATGCAACAATTCCGCAACGCCGCCGAGATTTCCTGTGATTGAGCACCCGGCAGGCCTGGCGCTCAGGCTGCCTTCTTCTGCCCTGCCCGGATCACAATAGCGATACCGCCAAGGATGGCAATACCGGCAACCACCAGGCGAAGAGTCAGCGGCTCACTCAGTAACAACACACCACCGATTGCAGCGATCACCGGCACACTGAGCTGAACGGTCGCCGCCGAGGTCGCCTGCAGCAGTGGCAGCGCCATGTACCAGATGGCGTAGCCCATGCCGGAGGCAATCGCACCGGAGGCAACCGCATAGCCCATCCCCGCCACATCAATGGTGGCACTGGCAATCATCACGAAACTCAGCACCAACGCCATGGGCACGGCGCGAATAAAGTTCCCGGTGGTGACGGCCGTGGGCTCACCCGCTCCTTTCGCCCGCAGTGAATACACACCCCAGGCCACACCGGCACTGATCATCAACAGGGAACTGAACAACGGGGGCGCGGTAAGGCCGGGCAACAACAGCCCCACCAAACCGGAAAAA
>JBHEPI010000066.1:0-14796 GCA_046260345.1 Marinobacter sp.
CTCCAGACCCCCAGCCTGCAGTTCTAACCAATTCAGGCTGCCAGCTTCCTGCTGCCACTGGGCCAGTTGTGCGTTCTTCTCCTGTGCCCGCTCGAGCTGCCAGGCACCCAGGCCAATCAGCAAAGGCAGGAACAGCCCCGAAAACAGCAAAAGCCGCCAATCAAATTGCCATCGCCGTCGGGATTGATCAGCCGGATCAGACATGCTTTGCTATAGTGGTTTTTTGCCCCATGTTCCCGTTAACAGGATTTTTCATGCTGAAGTTTCTCATTGTCGTACTTATGCTGGCGGTTGTGGTGAGCCTGTTCAGCGGGCTGTTTTTCCTGATCAGGGATGGCGGGAAAACAAACCGTGTCCTGAATTCCCTGGCATTGCGGGTCGCGCTCAGTGTAATGCTATTGGCCGTCATTCTGATTTCGCTATGGCAAGGGGGCCTGACACTTAATCCGACCCCCTGACGTGTCCGGTCAAATCACATAGACGAATACGAACAGTCCAAGCCATACCACGTCAACAAAGTGCCAGTACCAGGCAGCGGCTTCGAATCCGAAGTGGTTATCAGCCGTAAAGTGGCCCTTCCGTATACGAAGCAACATGATGAACAGCATCAGTGTGCCCAGTATCACGTGGGCACCGTGGAAACCGGTCAGCATGAAGAAGGTACTGCCGTAGATGCCTGATTCGAGCGTCAGCCCCAGATCGCGATAGGCATGAATGTATTCATAGCCCTGGACACAAACAAACACCAGCGCCAGTGCAATGGTGACAGTCAACCAGGTCTTGACCTTCGGACGGTTGTTTTCCTTCAGGGCATGATGTGCCACGGTTGCCGTGAACGAGGAGGTGACCAGCAAGATGGTGTTGATCAGCGGCAGACCCCAGGGGCCGATAACACCTTCAGGCGCCGGATAAGACTCCGGGTCCGGATTGTTGATCAACGGCCAGGTCGCCTGAAAGCCTTCCCAGAGCATATTGGAGCTGCCACGATCACCCTCGCCACCGAGCCAGGGTATCGCAAACACCCGGGCATAGAACAACGCGCCGAAAAAGGCTGCAAAAAACATCACTTCCGAGAAGATGAACCAGCTCATGCCCCAGCGGAACGACCGGTCCATCTGCGGGCTGTACAGCCCTGAACGACTCTCCTTGATCACACTGCCAAACCAGCCGAACAGCATGTACACCATGATGGCCGAGCCAACCCAGAACATGATCCAGGACCCGGTCGTACTGTCACCCTGCTTTCCGTTGACCATGATGGCCGCTGTGCCATAGAGCATAACCCCCAGGCCAACCGTGGCTATAATGGGCCACTTGCTCTGTTCCGGAACGTAATACGTCTGGTTCTCCGCCATGACAATCTCCGATGACTTATCCGTTATCGTTTGTTGTTTTTCCCCGCCAAGTTACTTCACTTCCGGCGGGGTGGAGAAGGTGTGGTATGGCGCCGGTGAGGGCACAGTCCACTCAAGGCCTTCCGCCCCATCCCAGGGCTTGGCGCTGGCTTTTTCTCCGCCTCTTACACACTTGACCACGATCACCAGGAACAGGATCTGGGTAGCGCCAAACATGAAGGCACCAATACTGGACACCATGTTGAAGTCGGCAAACTGCAATGCGTAGTCCGGAATCCGGCGCGGCATACCCGCCAGCCCCAGGAAGTGCATGGGGAAGAAGGCGAGGTTCATGCCCACGAAAGACAGCCAGAAGTGGGTCTTGGCCAGGGTTTCGTCGTACATGTGCCCTGTCCACTTCGGCAACCAGAAGTAAGCCGAGGCAAAGATACCGAAGATCGCACCCGGCACCAGCACATAGTGGAAGTGGGCAACCACAAAGTAGGTGTCGTGATACTGGAAATCGGCCGGAGCAATGGCCAGCATCAGGCCAGAAAAGCCGCCGATGGTAAACAGAATGACAAAGGCCACCGCAAACAGCATGGGCGCCTCGAAGGTCAGTGAACCACGGAACATGGTGGCCACCCAGTTAAACACCTTAACGCCGGTGGGCACCGCAATCAGCATGGTGGCGTACATGAAGAACAGCTGGCCGGCGATGGGGATACCTACGGTGAACATATGGTGTGCCCAGACCACGAACGACAGCAGGGCAATGGCGCCCACGGCATAGACCATCGAAGCGTAGCCGAATAGCGGCTTGCGGGAGAACGCCGGGATGATGTGGGACACCGCCCCGAATGCCGGCAGGATCATGATGTACACTTCGGGGTGCCCGAAAAACCAGAACACATGCTGGAACAGCACCGGATCACCGCCACCGGAGGCATCAAAGAAACTGGTACCGAAGTTGATGTCCATCAGCATCATGGTCACAACACCGGCAAGCACCGGCATAACCGCGATCAGCAGGAAAGCGGTGATCAGCCAGGTCCAGACGAACAGAGGCATTTTCATCAGGGTCATGCCCGGCGCCCGCATATTCAGGATGGTGGCAATGACGTTAATGGCACCCATGATCGAGGACACACCCATGATGTGAACCGCGAAAATAAAGAAGGTAGTACTTGGTGGGCCGTAGGTCGTCGACAGGGGTGCGTAGAAGGTCCAGCCGAAGTTGGGCGCACCGCCTTCCATGAACAGGGTAGAGACCAGGATCAGGAAGGCACAGGGCAGCAGCCAGAAACTCCAGTTGTTCATCCTCGGCAGCGCCATGTCGGGGGCACCTACCATCAGTGGCAACATCCAGTTAGCCAGTCCGACAAAGGCCGGCATGACCGCACCGAACACCATGATCAGACCATGCATGGTGGTCATCTGGTTGAAGAATTCCGGCTCCACAATCTGCAGGCCCGGCTGGAAAAGCTCGGCCCGGATAACCATGGCCATGGCCCCGCCAAGCAGGAACATGGTGAAACTGAATATCAGGTACATGGACCCGATATCCTTGTGGTTGGTGGTCAACAACCACCGTGTAATGCCCTTGGCAGGGCCGTGGTGATGATCGTCCTGGGCGTGGGTATCTGCAACCGCACTCATGAAAAACCCCCGTTACCGCCTTGTTATTCTGGCTGGCGATGTCATTAATCTGGCGAAATTGGACGGGGCGGAATGGAAGCACTTTTCCATTGCCGCCCGGTTCCTCATTCCTGGTTCTTATACTCGAACACTTCCTTCGGTGTGATCTTCTCTCCGGTGTCGTTACCCCAGGCATTACGCTCATAGGTGATAACAGCCGCGAGATCCACCTCATTTAGCTGGTCGCCGAAGGCCTGCATTGACGTTCCGGACACGCCGTTCACAACAATATCCAGGTGTGCGTCCATGTCTTCCAGGGCAACCTGGCTGCCTTTCAGTGCCGGGAAAGCAGGGGGCGAGCCACTGCCGTCATCCTGGTGACAGGATGCGCAGGCACTGGCGTATGCCTTCTCGCCACGCTCCATCAGCTCATCCAGTGTCCAGTCTTTCTCGGTCAGTTCGCGCTCTTTCTCTGCCGCCTCTTTCTGCTCGGCCACCCATTCGTCGTACTCGTCCTGCGGTAGGGCCTCGACCACGACCGGCATGAAGCCATGGTCCTTGCCGCACAGTTCGGTGCACTGTCCACGATAGATACCGGGCTCATCCACGCGGGTCCAGGTCTCGTTTATAAAGCCGGGAATGGCATCTTTCTTGACGCCAAACGCGGGCACCCACCAGGAGTGAATGACATCGTTGGCCGTTACCAGAAGACGTACCTTGGCACCGACGGGAACCACCATGGGGTTATCCACATCAAGCAGGTAGTTCTCAGTCTTCCGGGTCCGGTTGTAGATCTCGTCTTTACTCGTGGACATGGTGGAGAAGAAGCTGAAATCCTCGTCAACGTACTCGTACTTCCAGCGCCACTGGTAACCTGTGACCTTGATGTCAACATCGGCTTCACTGGTGTCATACATGTCGACCAGGGTTGCCGTGGCGGGAATCGCCATGACCACAAGGATTACCAGCGGAATGATGGTCCAGAGAATTTCGACCAGCGTATTCTCATGGAAGTTGGCCGGTTTACGGTTCGGGGACTTGCGGTGGGCAAATATAGACCAGAACATGACACCAAAGACCACAACGCCGATGACGACGCAGATCCAGAGGATGGTCATGTGAAGGCCGAAAATATCGTTACTGGTACCGGTGACCCCGGGACTCATGTTCAGCGTCCAGTCTGCCATGGACAACGCTGGCGTCATGAGACCGCCCAATAGGACACCTGCCCGCTTAGCGTGCACGCGCATAATACTGTGTCTCCACAGAGTGTTATTCTTGTCGGATTTTGCGT
This sequence comes from Marinobacter sp., assembly GCA_046260345.1. Taxonomy (GTDB): domain Bacteria; phylum Pseudomonadota; class Gammaproteobacteria; order Pseudomonadales; family Oleiphilaceae; genus Marinobacter. Next base: position 4,267 of record JBHEPI010000066.1, read on the forward strand.
CCAATCCCTCTGTTAACGGACAGTGCTCGCACACACCGTTCGGAGTCAGAGTGGAAGTCTGCTATGGATATTTCACAAACAAGTATAGACACAGATCAAAAAAATGCGAAAGTCCGGGCAGGCATTAATCGACGAAAGAAGGAACTTTTTTCAATTCCGTGAAATCACCCCCGCAGCTCACAACCACAGATCGCCGACTCTGGGCACTGGCCTGGCCACTGATGCTCACAAACCTCACCGTGCCGCTTCTGGGGCTGGTGGACACCGCAGTGCTGGGTCACCTTGAAACCCCGGAATACCTGGGTGCTGTTGCCGTCGGCGCTAACCTGTTCAGCATTCTTTACTGGACCTTCGGCTTCATGCGCATGGGCACCACCGGCCTTGCGGCCCAGGCCTGGGGTAAACGGGATCAATTCGCCCAGATAGCGCTGCTGTTACGTTCGGTGCTTCTGGCCACCGGAATCGGCCTGTTGCTGATAGTGTTCCACCAGCCCCTGATCCGCCTCGGCCTTGAGCTGATGAATCCCAGTGAACGCGTTGCAACGCTTGCTGCGGAATATGCCAGCATCCGCATCTGGAGTGCGCCCGCTGTGCTCTGTCAGTACACACTGGTGGGCTGGCTGATCGGCACACAGCTGCCCAAGGGCCCGATGGTCATGCTGATCGTGGCCAACGGGCTCAATATCACCCTGGACATACTGTTTGTGACCGGCTTCGGGTGGAATAGTCGTGGTGTTGCCATGGCCACCGTGATAGCCGAATACTCCGCCGCAGCGATCGGTTTTCGTATGGTGCTGTTACGGATGCCCGCTGGCCAGGGCTTCAGCCGTGCGCTGTTTGGCCAGTTGAACGATTATCTGAAAATACTGCGGGTCAACCGTTACATCATGGTGCGCACCATCGCTTTGCTCCTGGTGCTGGCATTTTTTACCGCACAGGGCGCAAGGCAGGGTGACGTCATACTGGCAGCCAACGCGGTATTGATCACGTTTTTACTGGTGATCTCCAATGGTCTCGATGGCTTTGCCAACGCCGCCGAGGCGCTGATCGGTGAGGCAGTTGGCAAGAACAGCCGCCAGCAGTTCCGGCAGGTGTTCCAGGTAGCCTTCCGCTGGTCCCTCTGGGGCTCGATACTGTTTACGGTCGCATTTGTGCTCGGCGGACGCTTGCTCATCAGCCTGCTGACCGGCATTGAGGAAGTACGAACCACCGCCTGGCTCTACCTGCCCTGGTTGTGGATGTTGCCGCTGGTTTCGGTCTGGGGATTCCTGCTGGACGGTGTTTTTATAGGCTCCACGCGTACCCGGGATATGCAGAACACCATGCTGTTTTCAGCGGTGGTGGTGTTTCTGCCAGTCTGGTGGCTGACCACTGGCTGGGGCAACCATGGTCTCTGGTTCTCGCTGATCTGCCTGATGGTGGCCCGTGCCGCCACCATGGGATTGATTTTTCGAAGCCATTCGCGGCACGATCGCTGGTTCTCGGAACAATAAATCACATGCGAACCCCACTAAAGTAGATCCGTCCCAGTTTTAATGTGGCCACCACAGCAGCCTGCCAAAACTCGTCTACACTTGTGGGAAAAGGCAGGCATGTTGCGGTGGCCAGCCGCTTCCCAGTGCCCCTGACGTCCTCATGCGTATAACGGGAGGCGCTTTGCGACCCTATTCCGTTCAGAGACCGGCATCTCCTGAAATGACACCAAAGGTAGTTCTCGACATCATTGATCAGGCACGCAGGCAGGAAGCCCGCTCCGGCACCTTCCTCGAGCAGATGCGGGAGAGGGCCACGTCGTTACCTGCCACCATCACCATTGATGGCTACCAGCCTGCCACCTGCCTGTTCCAGTTCGCCATCGAATACATAGAAATGGCACCGAGGCTGATAGAATGTGTCGAAGCCTGTGCTAAAGAGGCAGGTAAAGCGGAGCTGTTCGCACCCTTCGTAAATGCCGCCATCGGCTATTTCACTCAGCCCTCCGTCCTGCTGGTGCGGTACGATGGCCTTGATGGACTGCTTATCCGGGCCTATCTCTGCCACCGCCTGATGGAGGAGATGTACGAAAACAACCGCTCGACCCGGGCCAGTGAACTGGTGGATGTGGAGGCAACCAGGGCCAATCTGCTTGCACATCAGCTCATTGGTGAGCCCTTTGCCAATGAGCTTGACCAGTCAATCACAGTGACGGTGCTGCAGATTGCCGGCACCCCTGATTACTACGAACTCAATCTGGACCCCTTCGTCGAACAGACACGCAATGCCGCCTGGGACTGGATGAAGCATTACTGGGAAAACCTGTTGATCCGCAATCACATACGTCTCTCCCTGGGAACCGGCCTGTAGTTTTGCCCCCGCCAGCAAACCGGTTAAGCTTGCCAGCTTATTCCTGAACCCTTGCCCTGCAGGAGATGTAAGTTGCTGGAAAATGCTGACCTTGGAAAACTGATCGTTCGTCTCACCCTTGGTGGCCTGTTGCTGTTTCATGGTGTCGCGAAACTGTTCCATGGCGTGGATTTCATTGAAGGCCAACTGGCCAGCCATGGCATTCCGGCGTTCTTTGCCTGGGGTGTTTTTATCGGTGAGTTGCTGGCGCCACTGATGGTGATACTTGGCTACCAGACCCGGATCGGCGCACTGCTGATCGTCTTCAACATGCTGGTGGCCATTGCCCTGGTTCACGGCCACGAACTCATGGCGCTGGGTAATAATGGTGGCTGGGCACTGGAACTGCAGGGTTTCTTCCTGTTTATCGCCGTTGCCGTGATTTTCCTGGGGCCGGGCCGGTACAAGCTGAAGAACTGATATCAGGAATCGGCAATCGCCCAGGCACCGGATTCCCGGAATACCATCACACGGTTACGGCCCGCCGCCTTTGCGGCGTAGAGCGCCTCGTCGGCGCGACTGACGAGATCGGACGGGGCCATGCCCGGGCCGGGAACCATGGTCGCGACCCCTGCACTGACCGACAGGTTAACCGATCCGACATGCTCCCCCACATCAACCGGCGATGTTGCCACTGCCGCACGCAGACGCTCGGCCACACTGATGGCCCCGGTGTCCGGTGTGGCAGGCAACAACACGCAGAATTCCTCGCCGCCGTATCGTGCCAGCAAATCCCCTGAACGCTGGATCTCGCTGGCACATACCCGGGCAACGCTGACCAGGCAGTCATCTCCCGCCAGGTGGCCAAAGTCATCGTTTACCCGCTTGAAATGATCGATATCCAGCAGTACCAGGCCCAGCGGATGGCCATGGCGCAGAGCCCGATTCCATTCGATTTCCAGTTTTTCGTCAAAGCGGCGGCGGTTGGCGACCTGTGTCAGGCCATCGGTTATGGAAACAGCCTTGAGCTGTTCGTAAGCTTCCTCCAGCTCTTCCGTTCGTTCATGAACCCGGGCCTCCAGCGTTTGATTGGCCTTGCGCTGGATGTCCAACGCATGCTCCTGGGCCTCAAGCCGGCGCTGCCGCTCCAGGCTAATGCGGTAAGCCAATGCGAATGACAGCAGAATCACCTCCAGCGCCACACCGATCTGCGGCGCTATTTCGGTCAAGGTACTGCTGGGAATCAGACCAATTTTGCTGACCGCCAATACCAGGTGACCCAACAGCAGCGGGGTCCACGCCACCACATAAAAGCGGGCCAGTACCTGCCCCCGGAACCAGACAACCAGACCCAGAATCCAGGTCAGGGGGGTGATGATCGCGGCCAGCACACTGATGAGGACTATAGATGCCTGATAACTCCCGAACAGACCATAGACAAAACAGCCGACGCTGATCAGCACAATCGTCTGCAGTAACCGGTAAGAGACAGGGCTGTACCGACGCACCGCCAGAAAACTCAGGGTGAACATGGCAGCAAAGAAGATGTTGGCGGAGATAGCTGGAGCGGTGAAATAGCGGTTCAGAACCGGCAGGTCCGGCCATAACCACTGGAAAACCAGACCATTGAAGTTGAGCAACACCAGCGCCGAAGCTATAACGGTGAGCACATACCACAAATACGCCAGATGCCTGACAATCACGAACACAAACAGATTGTACAGTGCCATGGAGATCATGATGCCCAGAAACAGGGCCTGCCAGCCATAACCCAGTTGCTCACCGGCCAGGAAGTCTGCCGACGCTATAATCCGCACGGGTATCTGCACGGAACCATCGCTATGGACACGGACATACGCCGTGGCTGGCTCGGTATTCGACGGCACCAGAAAGACAAAGTTACGGTGATGAATGGGGCGGGAGTCGAACACACGGTGGTCGCCAGTGGCGTGGCGCTCCACCTCTTCATCACCCACGAACCAGTAAACCCGAACGTCATCCAGCAGGGGGTAACCGATTTCCAGCAGGCGGTTGAACGGTTCCGCCGGCACCTCGACCCGGAGCCAGAAGCTGCTGTCGCTGAAACCGAAATTCAGGGTTTCGCCACTGGGTGTCATCCGCCATTGCGCCTCTGGCAGCGCCCGGATATCCTCCACATCGCTTTCCGGAGCCGGGGCTTCAAGCCAGGCAATTGAGGCAGCTTCACTGCGCGCGAGTCCGGGCACCAGCAACAGGGCCAGCAGCAGTATCCTCGCCAGTTTGCAGCTTGCAGGAAATGTCATAATGGCCGCTTTACCCGGAACCGGAAAAGTAAACTAAACTGACGAAGCCGACAGTCAGTCCCATAGCCTCCCTGCACTCAGTAAATCCAAGTCTATACGTTTGCGGGGAATACGTCCGCCCCGCACAAATGCGTAGCGATACGCTACGCGTGGAGAAGAATACAATGCCTGACAAAAAATCGGAACTCCGCCCGGGACGCTATCGCCATTACAAGGGAATGGATTACGAGGTGATCGGCGTGGCCCGCCACAGCGAAACCGAGGAGCAGATGGTGGTTTATCGTTGCCTGTATGGCGACTGCAGCCTGTGGGTAAGGCCATTGGCTATGTTCCGTGAAACCGTGGAGATGGCTGGCGAGCAGGTTCCAAGGTTCGCCTTTGTGGGTGACGAGTAACGGTAATCACAGTTTTGACTGCAGTACCCGTTTCCTGCACATTAACGCGCTTTCCTGAACGGCCCCCTTCTTCAGGGCGCTGAAAGCCACTTCCGAAACCCGGAGTTCGCCATGAATGCCGTTGTCGCTGCGGTAGCCATAATGCTCGTCCTGAGTTTGTGCCGCATCCACGTTGTTGTCGCCCTGATCATCGGTGCCGTTGCCGGTGGCCTGATCAGCGGTCTGTCTCTGGACGCCACCATTGCCGCGTTCAACGAAGGCCTCGGAGGCGGGGCAGCCGTCGCCCTGTCCTACGCCACACTCGGCGCCTTTGCTGTTGCTATCGGCAAATCCGGCCTTGCCCACGCCCTGGCCGACAAGGCTCTCAGCCTGGTGGGCCGACAGGATGACAGCAAGGCCGCTGGCGGCATCCGCTTGTTGATTATCGGCCTGCTGCTGGCCATCGCCATGTCGTCCCAGAACATCCTGCCGATCCACATTGCCTTCATTCCGCTGGTGGTGCCGCCATTGCTGTACGTGATGGCAAAGCTGAACATGGACCGCCGGCTGGTGGCCTGTGTGCTGACCTTCGGCCTGATCACCCCGTACATGTTCCTGCCTGTGGGTTTTGGTGGCATCTACCTGAACGAAATCCTGCTGGCGAACATAGGCGAGAACGGCATCGACGCCACCAACCTCAATGTCATGTCGGCCATGGCCCTGCCCGCCCTGGGCATGCTTTGCGGCCTGCTGGTGGCGGTGTTCTTCAGCTATCGCAGCGAACGTCACTACAACCTCGACGCCATCACCCGTACCGAGCGGGTGGATGTAAAGTACAACGCCGGCACACTGATTATGGCTCTGGTCGCTATTGTGGCAGCGTTCGCAGTGCAGCTTTGGCTGGGTTCAATGATTCTCGGTGCACTGGCGGGGTTCGTGTTGTTCAATCTGTCCGGGGTGGTGAAATGGAAGGAAGCCGATGACCTGTTCACCGAGGGCATGAAAATGCTGGCGATGATCGGTTTCATTATGATCGCCGCCTCCGGCTTTGCGGAAGTCATGCGCGAAACCGGCGAAATTACCACGCTTGTGGAGGGCTCCGTGTCCGCCATCGGCGACAATAAGGCGCTGGCGGCGCTGTTGATGCTGGTGGTGGGTCTGCTGATCACCATGGGCATCGGCTCGTCCTTCTCCACCATCCCCATCATCGCCGCCCTGTACGTGCCCCTGGCCCTGGAACTGGGCTTCAGCCCCCTGGCCATCGTGGCTCTGGTAGGCACCGCCGGTGCCCTTGGCGATGCCGGCTCCCCGGCTTCCGATTCCACCCTCGGCCCCACCGCTGGCCTCAATGTCGACGGCCAGCACAACCACATCTGGGATACCGTGGTACCTACGTTCCTGCACTACAATCTGCCGTTGTTAGGCTTTGGTTGGCTGGCTGCGATGGTTCTTTGAGTTTGAGTGTTGCCCTGCCTCTCGTAGCCTGGCTGGATTGGGGGCTGCGAGGGGGCAGGGGGAGTTTTTTTCTCTTGAAATGGAACTCGCTGCGCTCAGACACCCATTTCTGGCGAGTAAAAATCCCCCTGCCCCCTCACGAATGAACACCCATGATATCGCCAAGGACACACATCCCGTGATTGTCCTTTCCAGCGATATCTTTGTGGTTTAAACCGGAGGGTGTTGGGGTGCTTTCTGCCGGGAAAAAGGTGTCTGAGCGCAGCGAGTTCTTTTTCCCAGAAGAAAGCACCACGACGCCCTCCAGGCCCCCAAAACCAGCAGGCTACAGAAGGAGGGCAAACGCCAAAACCCTCACTCATCCTCGCCAGACTTGAAGAACACCACCTGTTTGACCGTATGGTCGTCCTTGTTGCTGCGTTTATTCACCCGGGTTTGCAGCTCAGGATTGGCAGGGGGCTCCGGGGTATCGGACACCGCATCGGTGAAGCCGCAGGCCACGCATTCGCGAACCTGGTCATCGTCGTCGGTGGTGAACATCATGATCTTGTCCATCTCCGCGCAGCGGGGGCAGACGGCGCCGGCGATGAAGCGTTTGGGGGTCGGCATGGGACTACTCCGCAATATTAGTTGGTTGTCGGATTACGGCCTGTGGCCTAATCCGACCTACCGTAAACCCGAGCCTTTCGTGGGTCGGGTCAGGCGAAGCCGTAACCCGACAAACCCGGTTTCCATCCAAATCACGCAGCATCTTCCGTTATACCGCTCTGTTTCAACAACGCATCCACCTCCGGCTCGCGGCCGCGGAAGGCCTTGAACAACTCCATGGGCTCCTGGGAGCCGCCTTTTTCAAGGATGTTCTGCAGGAAAGCCTTGCCGGTTTCCGGGTCGAAAATGCCACGCTCTTCAAACAGTGAGAAGGCATCGGCGGCCAGCACTTCGGCCCACTTGTAGCTGTAATAACCTGCCGCATAGCCACCGGCGAAGATGTGCGAAAAGCTGTTGGGGAAGCGGTTGAACGCGGGTGCTTCCACCACGGCGATTTCGCTGCGTACTTTACGGTGCATAACCAGCGGGTTGGTCGGCGCTTCCTCAGTGAATTCTGCATGCAGGCGGAAGTCGAACAACGAGAACTCCAGCTGCCGCACCATGGCCATGCCGGACTGAAAATTCTTGGCCGCCAGCATTTTCTGCAGCAGATCCTCTGGTAACGGCTCGCCGGTTTCATGGTGCGCGGCAATCAGCGCCAGGGAATCCGGGTTCCAGCACCAGTTTTCCAGGAACTGGCTGGGCAGTTCCACCGCATCCCAGGCCACGCCGTTAATGCCGGATACGTCCAGCACATCCACCTGGGTCAGCATGTGGTGCAAACCGTGGCCGAATTCGTGGAACAGGGTGGTGACTTCGTCATGGGTCAGCAACGACGGCTTGCCGTTCACCGGTGGTGTGAAGTTACAGGTCAGGAAGGCAACCGGTAGCTGCAACTGGCCGCGCAGGTTGCGCCAGCGTACCCGGCAGTCGGCCATCCAGGCGCCACCGCGTTTGCCCTGGCGGGCGTAAAGGTCAAGGTAGAACCAGGCCAGCGGCTCGCCGTTGCGGCTGATGCAGTAAGCGGTGGCATCCGGATGCCAGGTTTCCACTTCCGGCCTGGCCTCAATCTGCACATCGAACAGTTTCTCGGCCACGGCAAACAGACCAGGCACCACCTTGTCTACCGGGAACCAGGGACGCAGGGTTTCCGGAGAAATGTCATAGCGGTCGTGGCGCAGTTTTTCACTGTAATAGCCAATATCCCAGGCCTGGAGATCCTCCAATCCATGAGTGTCTCTGGCAAAGGCTTTGAGATCGGCAAACTCCCGCTCGGCCATAGGCTTGGATTTGGCCGCCAGCTGGTTCAGGAAGTCCAGAACCTCGTCGGTGCTGCGCGCCATTTTTGTTGCCAGGGAGCGCTCGGCGTAGTTATTGAAACCAAGCAGTTTTGCCATGGCGTGACGGCGCTTGAGGATTTCCGCCATCACCGGTGTGTTGTCCCAGGTACCGGCATCTGGGCCCATATCGGATGCCCGGGTAACAAACGCTTCATAGACCTCACGGCGCAGGTCGCGATTTTCACAGTAGGTCAATACCGGATAGAAGCTGGGGAAATCCAGCGTAATAACGTAACCGTCAAGATCCTTCTGCTGCGCTGCCTGTTTGGCGCCATCGAGCGCCGATTCGGGAACACCCGCCAGGTCTGCTACATCAGTGATGTGTTTGTACCAGTGCTGGGTGGCATCCAACACATTGTCACTGAAACGGTTGGATAGCTCCGAAAGCTCCATGGAGAGATTGGCATACTGCTCTTTCTTTTCCTGTGGCAGGTCGACACCTCCGAGGTGGAAATCCCGCAGGGTGTTGTCCACCGACTTGCGCTGGGCCTCGCTCAGTTCTTTGAAATCATCACTCGCGGCCAGTTTCTTGTAGGCCGCACACAGCTCTGAGTTCTGGCTCAGCTCAGTGCTGTATTCGGTAAGTTTTTCCAGGCAGTTCTTGTAGACCTTGCGCAGATCATCATTGTTCATCACACCGTTGAGATGCGAAATGACCGACCAGGCTCGCTCCAGACGATCTTCGGTTGCCTGCATCGGCTGCGCCAGGGTTTCCCAGGTAGGATGGTCCTGTTGCGCCAGTTGTGCGATTTTCATGCGGTTTTCGCTGAGAATCTGGTCAATTGCCGTTTCCATGTGCTCGGTGCGAACATGGTCAAACTTGGGCAACAGGTCGTCGGTCAGTAACGGGTTATTCATAAGTCCCCTTCTCAGCCATTAATTTGTCAGGTAGCTTCATATATCAGACATCGGGGTAAGGCACCTGTGGGGAGGCCTTTCCAAAACACGCTCAAGCACATCCATGTGGCGCTTGAGCTCCGCCATCCTTGGCTCCGCACAGTTTTGGAAAGGCCTCCCCACAGGTGCCCCGAGCCTACGGGTAAACGCTATATAGGTATATGTAATGTCGAATGTACGAACTCACAAGGGTAACACGCCACAATTTGGAGAACGCGCCTGGGTTGATCCCAGTGCGGTGGTAATCGGCGATGTCATCACCGGGGACGATGTGTCCATCTGGCCGATGACCGTGGTACGTGGCGACATGCACAAAATCCGCATCGGTGACCGTTGCAGTATCCAGGATGGCTCCGTGCTCCACATCACCCACGCCAGTGACTTCAACCCCGGCGGCTGGCCGCTGATTATCGGTGACGACGTTACCATTGGCCACAAGGCGCTGCTGCACGGTTGTACTGTGGGAAACCAGGTGCTGGTCGGCATGGGGTGTATCATTATGGATGGTGCCGTGGTGGAAGATGAGGTGATCGTCGCCGCCGGATGTCTGGTGTCACCAGGCAAGACGCTGGAGTCGGGTTATCTGTATGTCGGATCTCCCTGTCGGCAGGCGCGGGCGTTGTCGGACGAGGAGAAAAGCTTTTTCCGGTACACCGCTGGCAATTACGTCAAGCTCAAGGACGAATACCTGAATCAGATTTAATCCGGCAATCTAATCTGAAACCGTCTGTGTCAGCGTATTTGCCTCTGTTGCTTACCTTTTGAACAGGGGATCGGATATGAGACAACCACTGCATCAACCATTGTTCGAACGAATTCTTGCCTACCTGACCGCCAGCGGTATTGCTCCGTCTCATGAGCGCCAACGGCAGGCCAGGGCGCTGGTTGCCGCTGTCGCCTCGGAAGGCAGGGGCTGTGACTTCAGGCGTGCGCTGGAACTGGCTCCGGCCTATGTGGAGTTTCCTTCCCCTGGGCCGGCCCGCTCCGCACCCGAACTCAAACGGGGCAGCATGGGCTACTGGCCCAATGCCCGCTGAGCAGCACTGGCGCCCGGTAGCCTGTTACCGGCGAACGCTGCTGGCGGTTCTGGTTCTGGGCCAGACTGCCGCAGCGGTGTTTGCACTGACACGCGTCATGCCACTGGAAGCCGGGCGTGTTCCCGACACCTTGCTGATTTGCCTTTTTGCTCTACTGCACGGCTGGATTGCGGTTGGTTGCTGGACGGCTGTATTCGGATTCCTGGTCCGGCGAACGGGTGGCGACCGCTACAAT
>JBHEPI010000088.1:0-5817 GCA_046260345.1 Marinobacter sp.
ATAAACAGATTCTTGGTCAGGAACATCGCCGTGATCATGCGCAGGCGGTTATGCATCCAGCCGGTCTGGTTCAGCTGGCGCATGGCGGCATCGACGATGGGAATGCCGGTGGTTCCGCTTTTCCAGGCCTCGAATTTTTCGTCGGGGGCGTTCCATTGCAAGGCCTCAGTTTCTGGCTTGAAGGCCCGATGCATGCTCACCCTGGGGTAGTGGTAGAGAATATTGATGTAGAAGTCCCGCCAGGCGATCTCGTTGGTCCAGGTGGCCAGTCCTTCCTGGTTACCACCCAGGCCCTGATGCTGTCGGGCGGCTATGAGGCACTGCCTGCCAGACAGCACCCCGTTGGCCAGGTAGGGAGACAGCAGGCTGGTACCGTCTACCGATGGCAGGTCGCGAAGGTTTTTGTAGTCGCCTGCGCGGTTGTCGAGAAATTGTTCCAGTTGCTTGTGGGCGGCGTCTTCACCAGTCTTCACCAGCCGTGGAGGCGGGCTTTCGAAACCGTCCGGAAAATCTTCGAAGCGGGCGGCTTCGACGGGTTCACCAACCGGCTCAGGTACTGGAAACAGGGCCGGCCGCGCCTCGTCAATCCAGCTGCGCCAGCGACGGGAAAAAGGAGTGAATACGGAATAGGGCTCTCCCTGCTGGGTCAGGATGCTGCCGACAGGCGCCACTGTCTGGTCCCGATATTTGTTAACGTCAACGCGCATGGCGTCCAGGGCCTGTTTGACAGCCTTGTCCCGCCGCCTTTCGTTAACTCCGTATTCCTCATTGAAGTGAACATGGCGGATACTCTCGCGCCGGCAGAAATCCTTCAGTTTTTCAACGCTGTCTGCAAAGCTTGTGGCGGTTATAAAGGACAGCGCAATCCCCAGTCTGGCCAGCTCTTCTGAGAGAGCATTGGCATGATCCAGCACGAACTGGACCCGTGCCGGTGACCAGTCGTGTTCGCACCATTGCTCCGGAGTGACAATGAAACAGGCCTTTACCGGGTGCCGGCTCTTGCAGGCGGCCGTGAGGGCGGGGTTGTCGGCTGCGCGAAGGTCGTTTCTGAACCAGACGAGCTGAGTCATTGTGGTTCCTGTGTTGGTTGATGGTTTCGTGGGCACGGCCGGATATTCGCTGGAACGTGCTGATTGGATTATAGTTAATGTCTGAATTCATGGATAAAGGGTGAGGATGACAACGAGTCTGGAGACACAGCGCACGACGCAGGATGGCCAATGGGCAACACCTTATACACTGGAACCCGGACAGACCCAATACCATGAGCTCAGCCACACCCGGGTATGGATAACCCTGCTTGAACAGGAGTGGCAGGTTCGCTATCAGCGCATGTCGGAAGAGGACGATCAGGAGCGCTGGCTGCAGCAGGTGACCGGCGCCTCACCCGAATCAGATCTGAGTGTTCAGCGTTTCGTGCGTCCGGATGATGGCAGCCAGATTGAGTACCTGCCGGCGATGTCGAGTCTTGCCACGGTGATCCGCCCCTTCAAGCCGTTAACGATCCCCGCCGATAGTGAATGCATGATATACGTGGGCACGCTGCTGTGGATGCGAATTCTGGTGGGTAACAAGAAGACTTATTTGATGGAACTGCCGCTTGCAGATCCCTCACTGACCTGGGTAGGCCGGACCACCATGGAGGGCGAACTGTGTTATGCCGCCGCCACATTTGCAAGGCTGGTGCTGGAGGCCGTTCCAAAGCGACCCTGGCGGGCTATCACGCCGGTACGGATTGTCAACCAACGACACGAACCCTTGTTGCTGGAGCGGTTCAACCTTCCGGCCCCATTGCTGTCCTTGCATCGCAATGACAAAGGTCAGCTCTGGACACCCGGCGTGACGGTGACCCGTGAAACTGACATGAACTCCGCGCGCCTGAAAATTGACCATCAACTCATCAGCGCCGCCGGGCATTGTACGCTGGTTGCTCCGGCCCGCGAGCAGTCGGCCCGTGGCGGGTTAGTGCGTGCCTATGATCGAATATTCGGCTGATGCAACCCGCCAGGCACCGATACCTGAACAGTAGATGGAGTTACCTTTTTGATTGAGTCCCTTGAAAGCAGTCTGATGCAGTCTCTTGGTGCCGTTGCCTGGGGCAAGTGGTTCGGCACCCTGTTTCTGATGATTCTTGGCATTGTGCTGGCATCCTTTGCTGCCCGGGGCATCTCCCGCTTCATGGAGGACCGTGCCTCAAGGCATCACACCGTGATGGTAAGGCGGCTGGTGTTCTACCTTATACTGGTCCTGTTCTTCGTCGCGGCTCTGCGGGAGGCCGGTTTTTCCCTGGACGTTGTGCTGGGCGCTGCCGGCATACTGACCGTTGCCATCGGTTTTGCATCCCAGACCTCGGCCTCCAACATGATCAGTGGCCTGTTCCTGCTGGTGGAGAAGCCGTTTGAAATCGGCAATTTTATCGAAGTTGAGAGCACCGTCGGTGAAGTGATCTCCATCGATATGCTGAGTGTAAAGCTGCGAACACCGGACAACCTCTATGTCCGTATTCCCAACGAAACACTGATCAAGACACGGGTGGTCAACCGCTCACGCTTTCCAATTCGCCGCATGGATCTGACGGTGGGTATTGCCTACGCGGAAGATGTGGAGCGGGTGGAAGAACTGCTTCTGGATCTGGCGAGGCAGAACAGTATGAGCCTGGAGGAGCCCAGGGCGTTTGTATTGGTGACCGGGTTTGGTCCATCCTCGGTAGACCTGCAGTTCTCTTTCTGGGTGCCGGGCAACAAGGTACTGGAAGGCCGCAGCCAGATGATGGTTGCTATAAAGAAAGCGCTCGATGAGGAAGGAATCGAAATACCTTTTCCCCATACAAGTATCTATGCCGGAAGCCATTCCGAGCCATTCCGGGTGGAGCTACTTCGGCCGGAAACCGCAACCAACAAGGGAGATTCGGATGCCAATCAGAACGGATGAATCTACACAAACCAGCCGGGTGCCGGGGACAGACGGCAAACTGGCCCTTGGTTGGCGCGAGTGGGTTGCCTTGCCCGACTTTGACATTTCCCGCATCAAGGCCAAAGTGGATACGGGTGCACGCACTTCGTGCCTGCACACTTTCCGCACGGAGCCCTACACCGAAAACGGCGAACGCCGGGTCCGTTTCTGGGTTCACCCGGTGCAGAACGATCTGCATCATGTGGTGGAATGCGATGCACTGGTACTGGACGAACGCAATGTGTCGGATTCCGGGGGGCACAAGGAACTGAGGCTGGTTGTCGAAACCCGCGTGGCGATTGGCGATACCGAGTGGCCCATTGAAATGACACTGACCAATCGTGACTCCATGCGTTTTCGTATGCTGCTCGGTCGAACGGCAATGGCCCGGCGTGCCGTTGTACTTCCTGAATGTTCCTATCTTGCCGGTGAGCCGGCCCTAAGGACGATAAAATGAAAATTGCGATTCTGTCGCGTAACCGTCATCTCTACTCGACACGTCGACTGTTGGAGGAGGGAGTTAACAGGGGCCATGAGGTGAAAGTGATTGACTGCCTGCATTGCTCCATGAATATTACCTCCGCGGACCCGCGGATTCATTACCATGAGGAAGTGCTGGAAGATTTTGATGTGGTGATTCCCAGGATTGGCGCGTCGGTCACCTTCTACGGCACGGCGGTGTTGCGTCAGTTCGAGATGATGGGTGTATTTCCGGTTAACGAGTCCGTTGCCATTACCCGTTCCCGGGACAAGCTGCGTTCATTGCAGTTGCTGGCCCGCAAAGGCGTCGGCATGCCGGTGACCGGATTTGCCAATAAACCCGATAACGTGCCTGAGCTGCTGAAAATGGTCGGGGGCGCCCCGGTAGTCATCAAGCTGCTGCAGGGTACCCAGGGTATCGGTGTGGTACTGGCGGAAACCCGCAAGGCGGCAGAAAGTGTGATCGAGGCGTTTATGGGCCTGAAAGCCGACATCCTGGTGCAGGAGTTCATCAAGGAAGCCGGTGGTGCCGATATCCGCTGCTTTGTTATTGGTGACAAGGTGATTGCGGCCATGAAGCGCCAGGGCGGTGAGGGAGAATTCCGTTCCAACCTGCATCGCGGCGGTACGGCATCGCTGGTGCGTATTACTCCGGAAGAACGCCGCACGGCTATTACCGCGGCCAAGTCCATGGGGCTGAATGTGGCAGGTGTGGACTTGTTGCGCTCCAGCCGCGGCCCCCTGGTGATGGAAGTGAACTCCTCTCCGGGGCTGGAAGGTATTGAGAATGCGACCGGGAAGAACGTGGCCGGCATGATCATGAACTGGACCGAGAAAAACCAGAAGCCCTGGAAAACCCGCACCAAGGGGAGGGGCTGAGATGGCCGCCCGTGCCCCCTTCGTCATCGCCGGCAACGAGATAAAAGCCGGAAGCCGGCAAACCGTGGAAATACCGGTGGCCAAGCTGTACACCCACACGCCGCTCCACGTTCCTGTGGAAGTGGTCCATGGCCGCCGCAGTGGTCCCGTGTTGATGGTGTGCGGTGCCATTCACGGGGACGAAATCAACGGCGTGGAGATCGTGCGCAGGGTGCTGACCAACTCGGCTCTGCGGCATCTGCGGGGCACCCTGGTGGCCGTGCCGATCGTCAATATCTTCGGCTTTGTGCAGCGTACCCGTTATCTGCCGGACCGCAGGGATCTGAATCGCTGCTTTCCGGGTACTGAATCCGGTTCCCTCGGCGGGCGCATCGCTTACCTGCTGCGCACCCAGATCATGGAAAATGTCACTCATATTATCGACTTGCACACGGGGGCCATACATCGGTTCAACCTGCCGCAGATTCGTGCCGAGTTGAAAAACCCGGAAACCATCCGCATGGCTGAAGCCTTCGGCGCACCGATCATCATCAACGCCAGCCTGAGGGAAGGCAGCCTGCGCGCCTACGCTGACTCCCAGGACATTCCGGTGGTCACCTTCGAAGGCGGTGAAGCCCTGCGTTTTGATGATGTAGTGATTTCCAGTGGTGTGAAAGGTGTGATCCGGGTGATGCGGGAACTGGAAATGATTCCCGTAAAAAAAGGCCCGAAAGCGCCCAGAAAGCGTTCGGAAACCGCTGCCAACTCGCAATGGGTACGAACCGACACCGACGGTATCATGCGGCCGGTGGCCAGCCTGGGCCAGAAGGTACGCAAGGGCCAGAAGCTGGCCATGGTGGCTGACCCGTTTGGCGAGTCGGAAACCGCTGTGCTCTCGCCCTGTTCGGGTATTGTGATCTGCGTGAATAACCTGCCACTGGTCAATGAGGGTGAGGCGATCTATCACATTGCCCGGTTCGACGAGCTGAGCGAGGCGGAGAAAGCCATGGATTATTTCCGCAGCAGCTACGAAGGGGATGTGGGCGATGAAGTTGTCCCCGTACACCCCTGGGATGACCGCCAGAGATAATCGGGAGGTACGTGATGATCTGGGATCAGACTTTTATCGAGCTGGCGCACCTGCCGCGGGGCTTTCACCTGGTGACCAATGAAATCCTGGCCCAGGCGCCTGAGCTTCAGAATTGCCAGGTGGGGCTCCTGCATCTGTTCATCCAGCACACGTCCGCGTCGCTGGCTATCAACGAGAACGCCGACCCGGACGTATGCGGCGACCTGGAGCGGCATTTCAATGTGATGGTGCCGGAGAACGCGCCCCACTATGAGCACACCATGGAGGGCCCGGATGACATGCCTGCCCACATAAAGAGTATTCTTGTTGGTCCATCGCTGACTATCCCGGTGAATGATGGCCACCTGGCGCTGGGTACCTGGCAGGGTATCTATCTCTGCGAACACCGGGACAAGGCCGGTGGCAGAAGGATGGTGGCGACGCTGCAGGGGCGGTGG
>JBHEPI010000102.1:0-10473 GCA_046260345.1 Marinobacter sp.
CGCAGATAATCATCGTAGCTGCCACTGAAATCGGTCACGCCGTCGCCCGAAAGATCCAGAATGCGCGTGGCCAGTGACGACACAAACTCCCGGTCATGGCTGACAAAAATCAGCGTGCCCGGGTAGTTTTCCAGCGCCAGGTTCAACGCCTCGATGGACTCCATATCCAGGTGGTTGGTGGGTTCGTCCATCAACAGCACATTCGGCTTCTGCAGAATCAGCTTGCCAAACAACATGCGGCCTTCCTCGCCGCCGGAAATCACCTTGACCGACTTGCCAATCTCATCACCGGAAAACAGCATACGCCCAAGGGTGCCGCGAACCATCTGCTCGCCGTCCGGCGTCCACTGCGCCATCCAGTCAGCCAGGGTCATATCGTTGGCAAAATCATCGGAGTGGTCCTGGGCGTAGTAACCCACCTGAGCACTGTCGGTCCATTTGACCTCACCGCTATCAGCAACCATCTTCCCCGCCAGACACTGCATCAGCGTCGTCTTGCCGATACCATTGGGACCAATAATCGCCACCCGCTCGCCGGCTTCAATTTTAAGATCCAGACTGTTGAACAGAGGCTCGTTCTCAAACCCCTTGGTGAACCCATGAAGCGTGACCGCCTGACGGTGGAGTTTCTTGGTCTGCTCAAACCGGATAAACGGGCTAACGCGGCTGGAGGGTTTGACCTCTTCAAGCTGAATCTTATCAATCTGTCGTGCCCGGGATGTGGCCTGCTTGGCCTTGGAGGCGTTGGCCGAGAAGCGGCTGACAAACTGCTGCAGTTCCGCAATCTCTTTCCTCTTCTTGGCGTTGTCCGACAACATGCGCTCGCGGGCCTGGGTGGCTGCGGTCATGTATTCATCGTAGTTACCCGGAAACAGGCGCAGTTCGCCGTAATCCAGGTCCGCCATATGGGTGCACACACTGTTGAGAAAGTGCCGATCGTGGGAAATAATGATCATAGTGCTGTCGCGGGCCACCAGAATGTTTTCCAGCCAGCGAATGGTATTGATATCCAGATGGTTAGTGGGCTCGTCCAGTAACAGGATGTCCGGGTCGGAGAACAGCGCCTGGGCCAGCAACACCCGCAGCTTCCAGCCCGGCGCAATGGCACTCATCAGGCCATTGTGCTGGTCTTCGGGAATCTCCAGCCCCAGCAGCAATTCTCCGGCCCTCGCCTCTGCGGTGTAGCCGTCCAGCTCGGCAAACTGCACTTCCAGGTCCGCCACGGCCATGCCGTCCTCCTCGCTCATTTCCGCCAGCGAGTAGATCCGGTCGCGCTCTGCCTTTACCTGCCAGAGCTCTTCGTGGCCCATAATAACGGTATCCAGCACGGTGCAGTCTTCATAGCCGTACTGATTCTGGCGCAGCTTGCCCAGCCTCTGGTTCGAATCCAACATCACCTGGCCTGATGAGGGCTCCAGGTCGCCGCCGAGAATTTTCATGAAGGTGGATTTTCCGCAACCGTTGGCGCCGATCAGGCCGTAGCGATTGCCGTTACCGAATTTGACCGACACGTTTTCAAATAACGGGCGGGCGCCAAACTGCATGGTGATATTTGCGGTGGAAATCAAAGGAAAAATCCGTAATAAGGTGAATGCCCGGCTACTCACCGGAACGAAAGCCGCGCATTGTACAGATTTCAGGCACAAACCGTGAGGCCGCAGTTACACGGATAAAAAGGGCTTGCCTGAAATCGCTGTGGCGGGCAGCATCTAACCTCGTGCACGTAAGTAAGCGGACAGGTCTTTCCAGAACACGCTGTAAATACGTCCTGTTCGCTCGGGCTCCGCCATCCATGGCTCCGCACGGTTCTGGAAAGACCTGTCCGCTTACTTCCGATCAAACTAGTAAGTTTCCCTCACTCAAAACAGACCACATAAGGAAACATCACCATGGCACAGGCAACCGCCCGTCATATTCTGGTAGACAGCGAAGCAAAGTGTGAAGAGCTCAAGAAGGCCATCGAAGGTGGCCAGGATTTCGCCGAAGTTGCCAAACAGCATTCATCCTGCCCCTCCGGCCGCAATGGCGGAGACCTGGGCTCCTTCGGCCCCGGCCAGATGGTTCCGGAATTCGACAAGGTGGTGTTCAGTGGTGACGTGAACACCGTTCTTGGCCCGGTAAAGACCCAGTTCGGCTACCACCTGCTGGAAGTTACCAGCCGGAGCTGATGGGCGCCTACATGCCATCTGAGCACCCCGCCCGCAAGGCCAGGAAAAGGCAGTACCTGGCGCTTGTGGGCGTTATTCTGATAACGCCCTTTTTCTTCATTGGCGGCCCCGGATGGACCGACGGGCCACTGTATAAGTCCGCCTGGAATCTCGGGCACATCCTGTTTTTTGCCCTGCTGACTCTCGCCACACAACCCTGGCGTTTCTGGACCGGCTGGGCGCTCTGGGGGCTTTCCACGCTGGCCGTGCTGGTTATCGGCGTGACTATTGAGTTACTCCAGTATGGCGTCAGCCGTGATATGGACTGGCAGGACATTCTTCGCAATCTGTTGGGAGCCTGGGCGGTACTTGCTATCTGGCCGCGAGCATCGCATACCGGGCTTTCACGGCTGACTATCTGGTGTTTTCGACTCATCGTTGCTGCACTGTTGTTGGTCGAGGTGGGGAGCACTGCAAGGGTTGCCTATCAGCAATACCAGATAAGCCAGCTACTGCCGGCACTCTACGACTTCAGCCAACCCGATTCTTCGCCTTTCTGGAGGGGACCAGTCACGCCAGTCGCGTACAATACAGCGAGCGACCACCCGGGTGCTCTCCGGATATCCCTCTCCACCAACCGCTACTCCGGAGTTTCTCTGCACAACTTTCCCGGCGACTGGCGGGACTACAACCACCTGGTGATTGTTCTGTATAACCCCCAGGATCACCCCCTGCCCATGACCCTGCGAATCAACGACGTTGCCCATGATCTTGGCAACAATGCTTACAATGACCGCTTCAATACACGCCTGATGCTGCCGCCCGGAGAACAGCGCTTCCGGCTGGACCTGGATCTGATCCGAAACGCCCCTGCCAGCCGTAATATGGATGTGGGGGCGGTGCGGCGCCTGGGGCTTTTCGCCTCAGGTTTAATGGAACCGAAAACCGTATACCTGCGTGTCATAAGGTTGGAGTGACGTATTATCCCATTTGATCTAACATTGTGACTCATTGGATTTTGAGGACGCCCTCCGTCTACCGTGCAGTTTCCTCGTCTGTAGGCATTTGAATGAAGTTGGCAATTTCGCAATTGGTTGCGCTGATGTTTTTTTGGTCTGCTCCTGCATTCGCCGATGGTGATGAGCGGCGACTGAGTATCAGCGTTGGTGACTGGCCTCCCTTTTTTGTGGAGGATGAGCCCGGGCAGGGTAATGTTGCCCGGCTGGTCAGGGATATCTTTGCAGAAGAGGGTTACGAGGTGGAATTCCACTTTTTGCCCTGGAAGCGTGCCTACCGGGAAGCTGCCGCCGGTGAACATGATGCTACTGCCATCTGGATGCACGCGGCCGACCGGGAACAGGATTTTGTCTACAGCGACCCGGTCATGAAGGAACGCTTTGTGCTTTTTCACCGCAAGGATGCACCTTTGGAATGGAGTCGCATGGCGGATCTTTCTGATCTGCGGCTCGGAGGCAGTATCGGCTACAGCTATGGCTCAAACTTCGACCGGGCTTTGGAAAACGGGGGGCTGAATGTGGAATGGGTGGCCTCCACAGAGCTCAACTTCCGTAGGCTGGCATTTGGGCGTATCGATGCCTTCCCCGAAGAAATTAATGTTGGCTACTATATTCTCCGCAGGGGGCTGGAACCGGAAGAGGCGCGAAAGATTACTCATCACCCCCAGCCGGTCTCCGAAAATCAGAGCTTCCTGCTGTTCCCGGCGGATGAGCCGGAAACGGAGAAGCTCCGAAAAGCATTTAACCGGGGCCTGGAAGCGTTTCGCGACGACGGCCGCTACAATACCTATTTTGACACACGGCCACAGGCATCACTCACTGAGCCGAGCCGGTAACGGAGTTGTTCAGTCCAACCGCCAGGGGTTGGACGTCAAGGGTTCCGCTCCACTTTTGCCCACCAGAACCGTATCACTACAGCCTATTCCCCACAGCCCGGGAATGCGGAGGCAAATGGGCAGATGGAACACCATCCCTTGCTGGAACTCGACAGTTTCACCGCGAGCAATAAAGCCTGAGCCTTCCACCCACGACGGAGGAAACTGCGCTCCCACGGTGTAGCCGAATACCCCGGAGAAAAATACCTCGTCCGCCAGCGGGGCCATGGCCTGCTCCGCAGCCCTGGCGGCCGAATCAAACGTCCTGCCCGGCACCATAGCCCCTTGCAAGGCATCCACAATGCGGCGACAGCCATCAAAAACGGAGCGCATTCGGGCCGAGGGCTGGCCGGCCACGACAGTACGCATCATGGGGGCGGTATAACGCTGCCAGACCGCACCGAACTCCAGGAACACCGGATCACCGTCCTCCACCCTGCAGCGCTTGTGGTTGGTATGAATCACACTGCTTCGCTGCCCTACCGTTACGATGGGCTGCATGCTCATGAATTCACTGCCGCCTGCCAACAGAGCTTGAGCCCCCACTGCCGCAATCTCGTTATCGGTCATGCCCGGCTGTATGACGTTGACAGCGGCTTCGATACCCTGCCCGGTAATACGTGCACTCTGCTTGAGATAGTCAATTTCCGCGGCTGATTTGACGATGCGGATACGTTTCAACGTCGTGGATGCGTCCACAAATCCCATCTCCGGCAATCGCTGTTTCAGGCCCTCCAGAACACCCTGGCGCAGCGAGCCGTGCCAGTAGTCTACCCCTACGACTGTTCCCTGCCCGCGCAGCACCCGTGCCAGTGGGTCCAGCACATCAGCAATTCCCTCCCAGCGGTAACCAAGGACATTATCAACCCGGGTAGTGATCATGGCAGGGCCGGTTTCAATGGAGGGCACCTGCAGTGTCAGGGCATCGGCGGTTACTACCAGCGCCACGTGTACAGACACTTCGAAGGTGCTGTAACCCGTCAGATAGAAAAGATCAGACGGATCTGTCAGCAGCAATGCTCCGACACCGTCCACCGCCATCCCGGCTCTGAGGCGTTCAAGCCGTTGCTCGTATTCACTCTGGGAAAACGGGCATTCCCGCCCCCTGAGTTCTCTGGCCAGGGTTTTCTGGTAGGCGTTAAAGTCCATGGGGGAATCTCCGAATGGAGGGACGGTTATTATTGGAGACTGGACCCAAACCGGCTGGTTTTCAAACCCGAACGGGTTTTATCCCGGGTTAAAGAACCGCACCAGCTGGCTGCCAACCGATTCAACGGGTTCGGTAATGGAGCGCTGGATACTGTTGGTGACCACCCGGGTAAATGCTGAACCGGCGTCACTCTCAAGAAACTCAATGTACTCTTTCAACTCGGGAGTGCTCAGCTTTTGATAAGTATAGAGATAACCGGTATAGACCTGTTGAGCGACCATACCTCGCAGCATACCTCTCTGGCCTTCAATCTTCTGCTGTAGCTGTTCGAACGTGGCTCCATTACTGCCATTGAAGGCAGCCATGGCTGAGGCCAGGCCCAACTGAACCGCGACCGTGGTGTCTACGGTGCTCTCGGTGGCACGGGCTGCACTGTCAAACCGCTCAAAGAGTTTCGACCGCTCGCTGCCTTTGTATTTCTCCTGCAAGTCCGCTGCTGCGGCCTCTACTTTTTTCCACGCTGCCGGCCTGGACGCAGCAACCTCCATACGGGAGATCCTCGTGGCCAGGGGTGTTTCATACCAGGCAAGTACTGAGCTCAACTGCTGATCATTCAGGCCCTGGTCCAGGTCCTCAACCACCTGTGCGCGAATCTCCTCGGCACTGAACGCGTTACTGACTACGCTGCTGACAGTATTGGCAACAAATGGTTCTACCCGGCCACTCTGCTTCAGCCCCTCACGAACGCCCTGACTCATCATTGCCGGATACTGGGCGACAATCTGGTCGATGGGTGACGCCCGGAGCACAGAATCGGCCAGGGGGCCGGCCGTGGCTGAGCCACATACCAGCAAAAGAAAAAGTAATGCTGGTTTAACTTGGGATAGTGCGCGCATGGACCTAGTATCCTTTGAGATCGAAGGTTTGTTATGCCACGGGGCCATTGTCCCCTGCAAGCAAACCTGGTCGGCGTTTGATGACCATTTTGTAGTGTGAAGAAAGAGAGCTCTGACCTGTTCATGAAGAAACGTCGCAACCAACTGAAAATCTGGAAGTCGCGGCTTCAGTGGTACGGGCTTCCATCGCTTGGCCTGGCGATTGCACTAGTCGCTACCCTGCGGTTCAGCCTGCTTGAACCCGACCCACCTGCCAACTCGGAGAACGTCTGCGAGATTTTCCGGGAGCATCCGGTCTGGTACGACTACGCCAGCCGCTCGAAAGAGCGCTGGGGCACGCCTATAGCGACGCAACTGGCGTTCGTTTATTATGAGTCGTCCTTCCGCAGCCATGCCAGACCACCCCGCACACAGCTGCTGGGCTTCATTCCCTGGACCCGGCCAACATCTGCTTACGGCTATGCCCAGGCCCTTGACCCCGCCTGGAGCGAGTACCTCAAGGCAAATGGCGACGGATTATCGGTGGTGCGAACCAACATGAAACACGCGCTGGACTTCGTGGGCTGGTACAACCACCTCACCAACCGTAACGTAGGTATTCCTCTGACCAGCCCGGAGAAGCTCTACCTCGCTTACCATGAAGGCAGAACCGGTTACCAACGTCAAAGCTACCTGGCAAAGCCGGCAGTGATGTCGCTGGCAGAGCGCGTGGAAACACGGGCCTTCCGTTACCATCGCCAGCTACAGACCTGCGAGGAAGAGTTCCAATGCTGGCGCTTCTATCAGTTCTGGCCCTTTTGCGGCGACTGGTAAAGGCCTGTCAGGCGGACTCTCCTTCCACTCGCGGTGAGAGCCTGGCCAGCTTGGTGGTAAGAAACTCCATTACAATCCTGACCCGTGCCATTTGCTGGGTTTCATGGTTAACCATCAGCCAGAGATCGACACCTTCGCCTTCCAGGGGCGGAGACAGCCGCTTCAGTTCCCGGGTGCTGTCACCCAGATAACAGGGCAGCGCTGCAAGGCCGGCGCCGGCCCTTGCAAGGGCGTGCATTGCCTGAAGGCCGTTGCAACGAATAATGGATGAAGCGTTTTTAAGGTGCTTGCGATACCAGCGCCCGGTCGCCAGATGACTGAAGCTCTCATCGGGCAAAATCCAGAGTTGTTGATCCGGGGCGTTCTCCAGATCCATATCGGGGTTCCGCTTACAGTACATCGCCGCCCCATAGATGGCCGACTCAATGGAACCGACACGCTCGCCTTCCAGGGTCGCCTGGGGTTTGTTGACCGGGCGCAGTGTCAGGTCAGCCTCGCGATGACTGAGGTTCAGCACATCATTATCGGTGAGCACTTCCAGCTCAATATCCGGGTATTCCCTGACCAGGTCAGCAATCATCGGGCTGATCAGCGCGTTGACCATGGTGTCGGTTGCGGCAAGCCTGACCTTGCCCACCGGTGCCGAATCCTGCCCCACTAACTGGCGTTCCAGGTTTTCCATATCACCAGTCAGTCTTTCGGCCGCCCGGAAAGCGGTTTCGCCCACTGGCGTCAGCTGTAATCCATCACGGTTGCGTTCAAAAAACTGAACGCCCAGCTGTTCCTCCATCTGGTCCAGGCGTCGAAGCACTGTTGTCTGGTGCACACCCAATATTTCACCGGCCTTGGCGAGGGTTCCACCTATGGCCAGAGCGTGTATATATCGAAGATAATCCCAATCCATAAGCTACTGCATATTTGCAACATGAGTACGGATTTTAACGTATTTAAGCTGCAAAAAAGAAGGCGTATAGTTATTTACATAGTCAGCTAACCAATATTTTTCAATCCACCAGATAAGGAGGAAGGCGCTATGACTCAAGACCATATCGCAACCGTAAACCCGCTGCCGTCCAGTATCCTCCACAATAGTACTGAGGTCAGGCGCCAACACACCCGTGCAGCCGCAAAGCAGGCCGTTCAGGTAATAAGCCGGAAAATGAGTTCCTGGAGAAAAAAGGCAGCCACCGCGACGCCGGAAATGCCCCAGATGATGCAGGGCGAGCACTAAGCCCTGCTCTGTAAGGGAAAACAGATTTCATCAGCACCGGCGGCCCTGGATACCCAGGCCCGCCGGTGGTTTCGTTTCAGTGATCAGAACTCCCAGATCACCTTCTGTTTTTTGCCGAACCACTCATCCATCTTGCGGTTATAGTAGTCCTCAATAACGTTTCGCTTGATCTTCATGGTCGGAGTCAGCATCCCGTTCTCCATGGTCCATGGCTCTTTCACCACCACCACGAAGGCCAGTCTTTCGTGGGACTCGCATTTTCCGTTTACCGCATCCAGCTCCGCCGCCAGTTCCTTCTCGAGCTCATCGCGGCTGCCCCCGGCTTCCAGCTCTTCCCTCGCCTCCTCTGATAACAGCACCATCAGGCAGGGCTGGGGTTGATTGGCACCAGCCACACAAACAACTTCGGCCTTCGGGTGATTGAAATGATTCTCGATGGGCACCGGCACCACGTACTTACCCTTGGAGGTTTTGAAAAGATCCTTTACCCGGCCGGTAATTCTCAGGAAGCCTTCACTGTCGATCTCCCCCATATCACCGGTTTTCAGGAAACCATCCTCGGTGACATCTTCGCGGGTTTTCTCCTCGTTCTTGTAATAGCCCAGCATTTGCCCGGGGCTTTTTACCTGAACTTCCTCGCCCTCAGCCAGGCGGTGCTCCACGCCCGGATTGGTGACACCCACAGTGCCAGGCTTCGCCGAGCCGGGGCGATTGGCATGGGAATAACCGAAATTCTCGGACATGCCATAGACTTCCAGCAATTCCAGACCCAGGTTGCGGTACCAGGCAATGATTTCGCCAGACAATGGGGCCGCGCCGGTCAGTGCTGCGCGGCAATGGTCGAGCCCCAGTTGCTTGAGCACTTTCTTTTTCACCAACCGGTTCAGCAGGGGGATATTGAAGAGCACCTTCTGCTTCTTCGGCGGCAACTTGTTGTTAATGCCCAGGTAAAACTTCATCCACAGCCTCGGCACGGAGAAAAACAGTGTTGGACGCGCCCGCTGAAGATCTTCCTGGAAGGTATCCAGTGAATTGGCGAAGTAGAGGTGGAAGCCGTAGTAAAGTGACTGGGTTTCCACTGCGGCACGCTCCGCCACATGGGCAAGCGGCAGGTAGGAAAGCATGCGCTCTTCCTGATTGACCGGGAAAATCTGCTGCAGGCCATCCGCCACCGAAATCATGGTGCGGAAGCTGTGCATCACACCTTTCGGCCGACCGGTACTGCCCGAGGTGTAGACAATGGTTGCCAGGTCATCCGGATGTGGCAACTTCGGTTCGCCCGGTTCCTGGTTAGCGATGATATCCAGCCATTTCGGGGTATCGTCACGGGGTGACATCGGCAGAGAAATAATCGGCAGTTCATCCGGAATGTGGCCCTTGATGTCATTCCAGCCGTCAGCGGTGCCATCGAGCTTGCCCAGGAACAGCAGTTTCGCCTCGCTGTGTTCAAGAACGTAGGCCGCTGTATCTCCATTCAGCGTGGGATAGAGCGGGACCGAAACGTGCCCCGCGGCCCACGTGGCCAGGTCACACAGAATCCAGTGCGCACTGTTTTTACCCAGAATGGCAATATTGCTGCGCTCGGGAATATCCAGAGTGCCAAGATGGGCGGCCATCCGGGAAACCTGGTCTGCAGCCTGCTTCCAGGTGATGTCCTCGGTGGTTCCGTCCGGAAAGGGTTGTGTCAGATATACCTTATCGGGGGTTTTCTCTGCCCAATGGTAAAGGCAGTGGAGGGAGGTTTGTTTTGAACTGTCTACAGCCATTAACGGCTCCTTATTATTATATTCCGGAATCGCTTTATTTTTATCAGACTAAAGCATAGTACCTGTATTTACGGTTTCCTCAAGCTCTCCACACCGCGAAATCACCTTGCCGTCAGAGTGAGTAAATGCGACACGCAGCACAAACTATGTCGTGACATATATCAATCATGGTCTAGAGTGTCCGGGTAAGCGTAAAGAACAACAACAAAACCGGTTACTCTGGAGGTAGCTTTGAGAACAACAACCCGCTCGTCACTGATCTTTCCCGCCTGGGCCGTTATCTGCGCTGGCGCAGTCGCATTCCTCTACTGCGCTTCGGCAGGACTCCTGACCGCCTGAGTGGCCCACCCGGACAACTTCCGGGGCTTCCGCCAGGGCATTTTGCAGCGTACCCTCCCTTGCTTCGTCAGTTGATACTGTCAATTAAGGAAGGGTTTCCCCCATGCAAGATTTCATCCTGTACCACTATGCCATGTCACCGTTCTCCGAAAAGATCCGGGTGATGCTCGGCTATGCCGGCCTTTCCTGGCAGTCCGTGACCGTAAAAGAAATGCCGCCAAGGCCGGTGCTTTCAATTCT
>JBHEPI010000106.1:0-10364 GCA_046260345.1 Marinobacter sp.
CAGTGTGGCAACAGGCGCACTCATCACGGATGCTATGGGTTGTTGCAGGACATCAGCGTCTGAAAAATCCACAGCCAATGCATCATGTTCGGTCCAGATGCCGGCAACCTGCCCACCTTCTGTGATCAGGATGGAGCTGACCGACTGGTCTGCCATACGCGTTGCAGCCAACGCGATAGTGGTATCGGGCGAGCACTGGAGCAGCATGCCGCTGTGCATGATGCGGGAAATGGGAAACTGCTGCCCCATTGGGTCTCCTTTTACTGTTTGTTGCCGATTGTTCAAGAGGTATTGTGGACCGGATCAGGTCGGTCAATTTTGACAAGAATCAAATGCCTGTCAGGCTAATGCTTTACTCTATGCGGTAATTATCCGGGGATAACCCCGGCACTGGAGGTCCTTATGAGTAATCGCAAGTCAGAACTCGAAACCCTGCGTGCTGATCTCAAGGCAAGGTTGGCAAAGTACGAGGCCCATCAGCATCGCCAGGATGGTGCCCTGGAGAAAGACTTCGAAGAACAGGCGGTCCAGACCCAGAATGATGAGGTTGTGGATTCACTGGAAACCGAAACCCGCAATGAACTGGTCCAGATAGAGCACGCCCTGGAGCGCCTGGCCAATGGGTTGGGGGGCGAATGCGAGCGCTGCGGCGAGGAAATAGACCCGCGGCGGTTGCAGGTATTACCCTACACTACGTTTTGTGTGAAGTGTGCAGAAGACTGACCCGATAAAGAGGAGGCCCGATGTCTGCAGCTACCAGTTCTGAAAATAAACCCGAGGGACTGCCCCGGAGCAGGGCCATCGGATTGATTCTGGGGCCCCTGTTTCTGCTCATGACACTGGTTATCCCCGCGCCGGAGGGAATGGGAGCGGAGGCCTGGGCCGCACTCGGGCTTATGCTGCTGATGGCCACATGGTGGTCCACGGAAGCGATCCCGATTCCGGCGACCGCGCTGGTCCCGATCGTGCTTATCCCGGCACTCGGGCTGGGTGGCATCAAGGATGCGACAACTCCTTACGCCAATCCCATCATCTTTCTGTTTCTGGGTGGCTTCACACTGGGTCTGGCCATGCAGCGGTGGAATCTGCACCGGCGTATCGCTTTGCTGACTCTCAGAGGTGTGGGAGACAAACCACGCCGCCAGATTGCCGGGTTCATGATTGCTACGGCGTTTCTGAGTATGTGGGTCAGTAATACCGCCACCTCCATCATGATGCTTCCGATTGGCCTGTCCGTGATCGCCATGATGGACTCCACCAATCAGGATGGTATACGGCGTTATGCCACTGCCTTACTGCTGGCCATTGCCTATTCTGCCAGCATCGGTGGTATTGCCACCCTGATTGGCACCCCTCCCAACGCCCTGTTGGCCGCCTATCTGAGCGAGAATCAGGGGATATCGGTAGGTTTTGCCCAGTGGATGCTACTGGGGGTTCCGGTTTCGCTGGTGATGCTGTCATTGGCCTGGTGGTGGCTTACCCGTAAGGATTTCGAGCTGGGTAGCCAGGCCGGCAGTGGTGACATGATACGGGACGAACTGAAAGCCCTTGGCCCCCTGCAAAAAGCAGAGAAGCTGGTAGCGCTGGTGTTTGTGGTAACCGCTGCGGCCTGGATCTTCAGGCCATTGCTATCTGACAGCCTGATGCCCTGGCTCAGTGATACCGGGATAGCCATTGCCGCCGCGATCGCCATGTTTCTGATTCCGGTCAACCTGAAAGAGCGGCTATTCGTGCTTGACTGGGAAACTGCACAGGGCATCCCCTGGGGCGTTTTGCTGTTGTTCGGTGGTGGTCTTGCGATGGCAGGTGTGATCAGCAGCTCCGGGCTGGCGGAATGGATTGCGGAGAGTCTGGCGGTGGCAGGGCATCTGCCTGTGCTGGTGATGATTGCTCTGGTGGTCGGCGTTATTATTTTTCTCACCGAGGTGACCAGTAACACGGCCACAGCGGCTGCATTCCTGCCACTGCTGGGGGCGTTGGCCATGTCCCAGGATATGTCAGTGCTGTTACTGACAGTGCCGGCTGCCATCGCCGCCAGTTGCGCCTTCATGATGCCGGTGGCAACGCCACCCAACGCTATTGTGTTCTCCAGTGGCCACATGCAAATCCAGGATATGATCAGGGCCGGGTTTGCCCTGAATATACTCGGTATCATGGTGGTGACAGCGCTCAGTTATCTGCTGCTGGGGTTTGTATTCACCTTGTGACGGGGCCCGTTGCACGGCCCTGGCGTCACTCTCCCCAGATTTTGCTGAGCAGGTCCTTGTGATGTCCTGAATGATGGTTTCATCATTGATCAGAACCTTCAGTGTCGCAATCAGCCCCTTGCCCATCCGCAATAAACTGCCCACAGCGCCGGTGGTACTCGCCAGCTACAGGGCAGTCACCATGTGCCTGAGCGCATTCTTCCAACTTCTCTGTGGTGTGTTTTGAGGGGCATGAACCAGTTCTCAAAACCGGCAGAGAGGGCCCCCTCTGCTGCAGCAGATTTGAGGCACAGTTATCTTTAAGGAGGCAGCGATTTCGGTATCTTACCGTAACAAGATGTAACTCGGGAAACGTCATGTCTAATAATAACAGGGACTTCGTCTGACCATGCTGCTGGTACTCGCCGGATCCATCCTCACCTTCACCATGGCCCAGGAGGCAGTTGTTGTTGAGCCTTATCAGCAGGGGACCATCGTGATCGAGCAGGATTTCGACACCAGCCCGATCGAGCTGAGAACCGACACCCGTGTGGAGCCGCTGGTTGAGCAACAGTTTCGAAATATTGTGCGGCAGGCCTATGACTACAGCTGTGGCAGCGCGGCGCTGACCACCGTGCTCAACTTCTATCTGGGCAGGGAGCTTGGCGAGCGCCAGGTCATGGAGGGCCTTCTTCACTATGGCGAAAGCGAGCGCATTGTTCAGCGCCGGGCCTTCTCAATGCTGGACATGAAACGCCTGGTAACCGCTCTGGGTTACCCGTCCGGGGGCTTCCGCGCCACCATTGACGACCTGATCGACCTTGATCACCCGGCCATCGTTCCCATTCAGCATGCCGGCTTCAAGCACTTCGTGGTGCTCAGAACCATCCGTGACGGGCGCGTGTATCTGGCTGATCCGGCGGTTGGCAACATCTCCTTTACGCTCGCCCAGTTTGAGGAAAAGTGGGACGACAACGTTCTCTTTATTGTTTTCCCGGGCAGCGACAAGCCACTGGATTATCTCGAGTTGAAAGAAGAGGACCTGCGGTTTGTGGATGACGAGACCATGACACTACTGGCGCTTCAGAAGATTCCCGAGTTCCACGAGTCTACTGAACGCCGGATCCGGAACATGCTGGAACGTCAGAAAAACAACCCGGACGGCAACGTCGAGAATACCCGAAAGCAGCTGTTCTACCGTCGTAATTAACGTGCAGGGCGCAAAGCCCCGGCACAGGAACCATTACAAGTAAAATAAGGGAGCCAGGATGAATCGTTGGTTAGTGCGAGTTTTTATCCTTTTTTCCGTGACTGGCCTTTACTCAACCATGGCGCTGTCGCAGGAAGGAAACGTAGACCAGGCCAGGGAAGCACTTGGAAAGCAGGAGGGTGATGAAGACTCTTCAAAGCAACTGGAGGAGGTTTTCCAGTCGGCGGAGACCAGTTATTCGTTGCAGAAGAAAGGTACCCATTCCCTGAACTACTCCTTTGATTACTCCTACACCGGAGACCAGCGACTGGACCTGGCGATTACCGATGGCTCGGTGCGTAATCTTGATGTGGTTCCTTCGGCGACACACAACTTCACCAACGCGTTCTCCTATGATTACGGTCTGCTGGATAATCTGACGGTAGGCACCCGTATTCCATTGGTCGTCAAGCACGATACCCAGGACGAACTCAGTGTCTACGATTTTGGCGATATTTCAGCCACTGCGCGCTGGCAGCCTTTTGCATACGTTCCGGGAGAAATGTCCACCACGGTATTCAGTACGTTTACTTCGAAAACCGGCGTGAGCCCCTATGAGATAGACATTGACGAACAGCTTTCAACGGGTAGTGGTTATTATGCGCTGTCCGGTGGTCTGAGCTTTTCCAAGGTTCTTGATCCGGTAGTGGTATTCGGTTCCACCAGCGCCTCTTACAACATTCCCGAAACCGGGCTTCAGCAGGTTCGGGGCGGCCGCGTGCTGGAAGAGGTTGAGCCGGGCTTCGGGCTTTCCGCTTCTGGTGGTTTTGCCTATTCACTTTCCTACGATATTTCTCTCAGTATTTCCGCCCAGTTGAGTTACAGCGACGAGACCATGCTTGCCTTCAGTGATGGGTCCGAGGCTGTGGCTCAGGACCAGATGAGTGGCTTTCTCAGCATGTCGCTTGGCACCCGTGTGAGCGATACCACCATTGTTAATACCAGCCTTGGTGTCGGCCTGACCGAAGACGCACCGGATTTCTCGCTGGGCCTCTCCATGCCCATCAGGTTTTCAGGTCTCAAAGAGTGAATTCAGCCTCTGACGTTTTACGGGAAGGGAAGATTTCATGGGTATAACCAGCCACAAAAGACGGATTGCCGGTGCCATCATGGCGGCTTCGGTAACCTGTGGTGTCGAAGCGCAGCTGGCACAAAACCTGACCATTCACCCCAAGGCTCTGGCATTGGGGAACGCGGTTACCGCCGACCCCCCGGGCATTATGGCCATCCACTACAATCCGGCGGGGCTGACCAAGCTTGATGGCCGTCAGCTTGAAGTCAACCTGATGAGCATTTACCTGGATATCGATGCGGATTTTCACGCGCCTGACGGCTACGAGATTTTTGGTATTGATGGCCTTGAGACAGATCCACTCACGGGGAAGCAACGGGATCCCGTTGCCAATAAGCACAGTCACACCAACAACGTGGCGCTGTATGTGCCGGGGGTTGGCATACTGCGGGCACCTCCCGGACCGGCAGTCGCGCCGTCCGCGGGCATAAGCATCAACCCCCCGGGTTCCAAGCTGACCTTCGGCAATGCGTTCTATCTTCCGCTCGCCGCTGGTTTTTACCGGGACAAGGAAGACCCGGGACGCTATATGCCGCAGGCCACGGCTCTCCAGCGCACGACCTATCTGTCCCCGACCGTCGGGTATGAGATTAATGACGAGTGGTCCGTTGGTGCGGGTATCCACCTGTCCCACATGGGGATAGCGGCCGATCAGTACATGCGAGCGCCGAATATGCTGTTGGGCGTCGCGGAAGTGCTGCAGGATGCCTTCAACTGTGAAAGTGGGGACGAGCCCCTGCAACCATGGCTTGCGTTGTGCGGCGGCAATGTCGGGCCCTGGGATGATATCGGTGCACTCAGCATCAACGTGCAGGAAACCCTGTCACCCACGTACGCACTCGGTGTGATGTGGGAACCCACGGACTGGTTCAGTTGGGGTGCCAGCTATACTTCTGAGGCCGATATGAATCTCAAGGGCACCTTTGAGATTGAATATACCGACGACTGGTCAGGCTTCTGGCAGAGTGTGAACGGTTCGGTTCTGGGTGCCATTACCTCAGCCATACTCAGCCTGCCGTCAGGTGCACCAAGGGAGGCAGGTAATGTTTCCATGGATCTGACCTACCCCCAGCATTTCCAGACCGGTATCAGCGTGGATGTTCATCCGAAGCTGACAATCAATGCGGACGTGGGCTGGACCGACTACAAACAGTGGGACGCGTTCGTGTTCCGCTTCGATCGCAACCTGGAATTCCTCAATGCGGCACGGATTCTGTCGCCGGACAACGCCACGCCCAGCACGTTGCGGTTGCCTCTTGGCTTTACCGACCAGTGGAACTGGGGCTTTGGTCTTGAATTTCACGCCTCCTCCCGGCTTGATCTCCGGGCAGGGGTGGAAATACGGGACTCGGTCATACCGGATGATCAGCGCAGCATCATGGCGCCATTCGGTGGTGCGAATCTGTACAGCGTCGGGATAGGTTATCAGTGGGACAAGGACACCGAAATCGACATGAACCTGAGCTACCTTCAGTCCATCGAAACGATTCCGGCCAATGGCAGTTGCAACCTGAACTGTGACAACATAACCAATATCATCTATAACCCGTATGCGGGGCTGGATGTTAAGACCTCCCTGCGGGTTGCGATGGCGGGCCTCAGTTTCCGCACCAAATTCTGACGCGAAAGCGCCTGCAAACAGGGTAATCAGCCCCGATGTATAGATGCCATTTTCTGGTTGTCACTTTCCTGGTCGCCGCGATGACAGGTTGCCAGTCCTCCGGCCCTGACTCATCAGGCCCTCGCGAAGGCTATTTCACCTGGGTGGATGATCAGGGGCAGGTAAGGCACACACCAATACCGAAAGCGTCCCGTGATGACAAGAATTCCACTGATGATGGCCAGGGAGATCGTACCGGGGTTTCTGCGGAACCGGATGGTTCGTCTGACGCGGCCGAGGGCTCATCTGATGCGGCTGAGGGCTCTTCGTCAGAGACCTACAACGATGAGTTCAACCTGGAGAACTATCCCGATGGCAATCAACTGGAAAAAGACGGGTACGTCCGGCCTGGTGAACCTCAGCCCTATTTCACCTGGCAGGATGCCGAGGGCAATGTCCGTGTCAGCTATTACCAGCCGGATACAAGATCTGAAGTCGAAAAGGGGCGTATCAAACCGCCGGTCCAGTTGACCGAGGCCAGTATACACCAGGCGGGAGAGGCATCGGTTGAAACCGGTCTGCCGGAAGGTGCCGACCCGGAAGCCCAGGCGGTTCTTGGATTAGAGCCAGGTGCAAAGTCCTTTTTCGCACAATGGTCCGGTCAGTGTTGCCGGGACCTGGACAGATCAGAGCCGGAGGTGTGGCAACAGGGCCGTGAGTTTGGCATTGATATGGATCGAACAGCTAAGGCGCATTCCTTCAGCACCGGCGACAGCCCCTATCGGCTGGTAAGATTGCCTTCTGCAGAGCTGTACAGTGATTTTATTCTTCACCTCAGATCATTTGAGAAAGATGGCGTCTTTGTTCCCTCCGTCGCTTTTCTGGATAGCTCATTTGAGCCATTGCGAATAGTGACCGATCTGGTAGCGGAATATGTCCCGGAGTCCTGGCACAGCCATGGTTACCTGAACGCTTATATCCCGGTGTTCCCCGGACGGGGAGAGCGCTGGATGTTGATCTTCACCCGCGACGAGGATCTGGCCGGTCAAACGGTTATCGAGGGTAAATACGGGCCTGAGGCAATTCCTCACACCCGTACCGGTGAGCTGGGTCTGTCACGGGAAGGAGAGTAAGCTGGCCGCTAGTCCTCCGGTTTGCTCAGGTCGAGCCACTGCTGAGACAGCCAGTAAAAACTGCCATCCGAAGCGGGATGGGTGCAGTTGTAACGGAAACGGCGGCTGCTGAAACTGTCCGGTGCTTTCAGAGTAAGCTCATCCCCGGATACCTCGAAATCAACGCGTCCCTGTCCGGAAGCAAAGCAGGTGAGCCGGTCTGTGTTGATGGCATCGGGAACGGTGAATGACAGTGTAGGGGGATTCTCGTCAATGACACCGTCTGGCAGTTGATGGGCATCCACGGGTAATGCCTTGCTGCGCAGTTTGTCTTTCAGGCTATTGAGTTGCCCGTAAGCATTAGCCATGGGGAAACGGGGCAGGCGAGTGGCACCAGAGGTGGCACCGATGGCACCGGACTGTTGGCCGAAGCCCAGCCACTCACGCTCCTCAATCTTGCTCTCCAGTGCTTCGTCAAACTCACCATAGGGATAGGCAAACATCGGAACGTCAGTGCCAAGTCTGTCAGCGAGAGTTTTCTGGGCCTTGTCCAGGCTTCGTTCCACACGCTGTGCCCAGTCACTTTCATTTTCGTCAGGACGCCTGGCCAGATGGCCGTGGTCTTCACTGTGGTTGGCGATGGTCACGCCGTCATTGTCACGCACTTCTTCAAGCTGTTCCCAGGTCATATAGCCCTGGCTGCCAATAGCATCGGTGTTGACGAAGATCGTATAGGGGTAGCCCCGTTTATCGAGTTCCGGCACGGCAGTGTCGTATACGGATTCGTAGGCGTCGTCGAACGTGATGGCAACCTGCTTGCGGTCATCCAGTTTGCCATCCAGCGCATCACGGGTTCCCGATTCCAGGGATACAACGTCGATTCCGAGTTCCTCGATCATGTCCAACTGTCCCTCAAACAGAGAGGCGGACGTGCTGGTCGAGGCAGGCGCTGTATCACTGACATGATGATACTGAAGCACCACCAGGTCGGCCCTGGCGCTGATGGCAAGGCCAGCGAGACACAGCATCAGGAATAATCGGGGCGTCATTCGTTTTGCCATAGGTATGGTCCTCTGTAATCCGTATCGTCGGAACGGTCAGGTTCTGAAGTGTGCCTTCAGCACCGCAAATGCCTGGTTCAGGTACTGAATGTCTTCGGTTTCTCCGCCCCGGTCCGGGTGGGCACGCATCACGGCCCTGCGAAACCGATGCTTTACCTCATCGAATTCTGTCGGAATACCTGCAAAGCCGAGAGTAGTTGCCGCATCCCGGGCTTCTGTAGGTTCCGGTTGGTAGCCGGAACGCCCGGCCCAGAAATCATCCATCATCCGATGGATAGACTCTTCGGGCATCTTGTATCTGGACAGGTCCAGATAAAAATTTCTCAGTTCGTCCGCATGGTCCGGAACACCGGTGCCACCTACCACAGCGGTCTGCCGGAGGCGGATAACCAGTGGTGAAATGGTGAGCGCTTCGCCGCTGCTTGCCAGTTGGTCGCGGAGGCGGTAAAGCACATGGAACAGGAGGAAATGAACCGGGTACAGTTTATCCGGTTCCGCGAAATTGACCGTGCCGATCAACTCCCAGGGCTTTTTCTGCAGCGTTTTGATAAGCCCGAGTTCGTTAATTCCGGCCGGGTTCTGCCGGAGGATATGCTCGGTGGCAACCAGCAAGTGCTGAATCTGGAAATCCAGTTTGTCGTCGTGGTAGCCCGAGTCGGGAGCTTGATTGCCATCTGTGGCCAGATCAGGTTGAGTCATCCTGTTATGGTAGGCGACCGGGCGCTGTTACGGAAGAGGGAGTTACAGTCTCAATCCGTTGAGAAACAGATTGGTTGCAAAGCGGGTGGCATTTCTGGCCTCTGCTTCAGCCTTTTCGGGGTGCTCTGTCCCTTGAACATTTGCGCGCGTATAATCCAACGCTCACTGACCTTATGAACGACGTATATCTATGCCCGAAGCAATGACTGCCAACTCTGAATCCGCCACGACCTCTGACGCAGACCGCCGGCAGAAACTGGAATTCAATAAGCTGCAGAAACGCCTGCGCCGGGAAATGGGGCAGGCAATTGCTGATTTCTCGATGATTGAAGCCGGCGATAAAGTCATGTGCTGCCTCTCCGGCGGAAAGGACTCCTACGCCATGCTCGATATTCTGTTGAGCCTTCAGAAAAGTGCACCGGTGCACTTTGAAGTGATTGCCGTGAATCTGGACCAGAAACAGCCAGGGTTTCCGGAAAAGGTACTGCCGGAGTATCTGTCTGCGCTCGGTATCGAGTATCACATCATCGAGAAGGACACTTACAGTATTGTTAAGGAAAAAGTGCCGGAAGGGAAGACCACCTGCGGACTTTGTTCCCGCCTGCGACGCGGCATTCTCTATAATTTTGCGGAAGAACACGGTGTTACCAAGATTGCCCTGGGGCATCACCGGGATGACCTGCTGGAAACACTGTTTCTGAACATGTTTTATGGCGGCAAGCTCAAGTCCATGCCGCCGGTGCTGCACAGTGATGACGGTCGAAATACGGTCATACGGCCTCTGGCCTATGCTCGTGAGAAAGACATTGCCCGCTATGCGCAATTACGGGAATTTCCCATCATTCCCTGCAACCTGTGTGGCTCCCAGGAAAACCTGCAGCGCCAGGTGATCAAAGACATGCTTCAGACCTGGGATACGCAACACCCGGGGCGCCTGGAGACCATGTTCAAGGCGGTGTGCAACGTTGAACCTTCACACCTGGCTGACCCGGATCTTTATGATTTCAGGGAAGGCAAACGCCTGGGGGGCAAACGCCAGGCGGTGGTGCAGTCAGCGGCGCCGGAACAGAATTTCGACCGGCTGGATGTGCTGAACATCTGACTGATCAGTGCATGAATAAGGCTTGCAGCGGCATCGTCCACAAGCCAAACAGGATCAGTAATACGCCGCTGAGCTTGCGAAAACTCTGACTGCTTTTCAGGTCTCGAATCCAGTTGGCCGCGTAGCCGGTCGCCAGCATCGAGGGCAGGGTGCCCAGGCCAAAAAACACCATGGTCAGCGCTGCCGAAGGCACCGTGGGTTGCAGGGCCGCCCAGCCCAGCGTGCTGTAAACCAGACCGCAAGGCAGCCAGCCCCAGAGGGCCCCCAGCGCCAGGGCCTGCCC
>JBHEPI010000185.1:0-3804 GCA_046260345.1 Marinobacter sp.
TGGTCAGCTCCGCCACCGGCAACGGTGCCATTGTTCATATGCACACCGCCGTCAACGAGCAGACAGAAGGCGACCAGCAGATCCGCCGCCTGATCGCCCAGCACAACCTCAGGCCCACCCGCACAGCCCTGCGCCAGCTACGCCGCATGGTCCTGACCAACCGCCACGACCCGATGTGGCAGTCACTGGTGGACGAAACCAACTTCTACGGCCTCGGCGGCTGCCGCGACCGCTGGTTCCGTGAGCAGGATACCGCCCAACTGAAAGAACTGATGGCCCTGGTCAGCAATGAAGTGGAATGGAAACTGATCAAAGCCCGGGACACCGACGGCCACAGCCTCGCCACCAAGCCGGTGCAGAAGCAGATCCAGGCGGAGGCACTGGGAAGTGAAGTACAGAGTTTGATGGGGCAAGGATTGTCCGTCTACTTCCAGCGCCGCCGCTGATTGGGGTCAGACCCCCGGACATTTGGCGGCATCAAATGTCTTGGGGTCTGACCCCAACTTGAGCAATACCGCGTGTTCGGGTAGTTTGCCGGTTTCTGTCATCGACACCGGCACCCTGCGAATCATGCTTATCGACACCAATACCCTGAACCTCATCTTCGACGCCAACAGCATTCAGCGCGGCAAGCGTTATTTCAGCCAGAACCGGGTTCAGAATCTGGTGCGGGAAGTGGAAGGCATGAGCATCCAGGTCCTTCGTGCCGAAGTTGCTGGCAGCCATTACCGGCAATATCAGACCGAAGTGCGGTTTGATCGCTACATGCCTTACAAGATCCACTCCTTCTGCAGCTGTCCGGTGAGCTTTAACTGTAAACATGCGGTTGCGGTGATCTTCCAGGCGAATCATGAAGCCGCGATGGCCAATACCAATAAGGCGCAGGGAGTCCGCCCCGGGGTTAACCAGCCTTCCGCCGAAACCTGGCTGCAACGGGTCACCAACCATGCCAGTGCCACCACGCAGCCCAGCAGCGTTGAATGCCTGGCGTACCTGCTGAATATCGGCCCCCACCAACGCCGGCCTACAGCCACCGTCAATAAGGTGCGGCAACGGAAAACCGGCGGCTTGTCCATTGGCAATCCAATGCGGACCTGGAATCGCCTGAACCTGGAGCGCGACCGCCCGAAATATCTGCAGGACAGCGACCTTGGCCCCGTTGCCTGGCTGAACGTAATGCCACTGTCTTATAGCGCCGAACCTCTGCTGGAGGGGGCAACCGGCGCCCAGTTCCTGGAAGCGGCTTTGCAAACCGGCCGCCTGTTTATCGGCTCCACCCGCAATCCACCGTTGTGGGCCGGAGAGCCTATCGAAACCGGCTTCGAATGGATGCAGTTACCAGACAGCGGCCTGTGGCAACTGGTCAACAAAGAGTTACCCCCGCACATCCATTTGCTGAAAACCACGCCGGGCTACTACCTGAATGAGCAGGAACACTGCATTGGTCAGGTAAAAAGCGAACTGGACGCAGAGACCACCGAACTACTGGAACAGTGCCCGCCACTCACCGAGGAACAGTTGCAGGCCGCGCTGCCGGACCTCTCACCCCTGACCAAAAAAGCCGGCGCCACTCTGCCGGAAGGCTTTCAGGCGCCGCAGGTTATCGAAGCCGACCCACAGCCCGTCCTGCAGCTTTACAGCCTGCAACACCCGCAGCCAGATACGCAGCCGCCATTACTGATTGCCCGCCTGCTTTTCAGTTACGAGGGCCACCGGGTTTCCCATGCGGATCAGCAAATGCGCGTTCTGATGCAAACCGACACAGGCCCGGTGCTGATTGTGCGGAATGAAGATGCAGAAACCAATTTGCTGTTCTCTGGCCTGCCCGGGTTCCAGATGCTGGGTGTGATGGCGGAAGAATTTGATGACGACTTCCTCAGTGCGCTACCCCAAAACGCCTTTATGGACTTCACCCTGCCCAACCGGGAAGCCTGGCTCAATTTCATCGCCTTTGACCTGCCACAATTGCATACCGAGGGCTGGCAGATTGAAATGGATAACAGTTTCGACCTGCCCGTTGTCGATGTTGACGAACTCCACGGCAGCCTGCGCCCGGATGACGACGCGCCCGGGTGGTTCGATGTGGAGGTGGGCATTGACTACGACGGCACCCGCCTTGACCTGATTCCACTACTGCAACAGGCGCTGGCCTACCTCGACATCGGAGCTGGTAATGAAGACACCCTGCCGGACACCCTCTGGCTTCACAACGGCAGCACGCTGATCCGGGTACCTTCAGACCGCATCCGACCACTGGCGCAGACGCTTCTTGGCCTGATGGCCCGGAATAGCGATGGCACACTGAAACTGCCGAAGCTGGATGCGGCCAAGGCCATGGGGGAGATCGATGCAGACTGGCAAAGCAGCGCCGAACTGCGCGCCCTGAGCGAAAAGCTGACCAATTTCCAGTCCCTGGCCGATGTGCCACTTCCCGAAGAGGTTCAGGCCCAACTCCGCCACTATCAGCAGGACGGATTGAACTGGCTGCAGTTCCTGCGGGAATATGGCCTGGGCGGCATTCTGGCTGATGACATGGGCCTGGGCAAAACCCTGCAGGCCCTGGCCTGCATCCAAACCGAAAAATCCAATCGCAGGCTGAACGCACCAGCGCTGATAGTCTGCCCTACCACCCTGATTGCCAACTGGGAGGCGGAAGCGGAAAAGTTCACCCCTGGCCTGAAACGGCTCGTCATACACGGCAATCGACGTAAGCCGTTGTTTGCTCAGGTCGCCGAGGCAGATCTTGTGATCACCAGCTATCCGCTACTTCACAGGGATATCGAGCAGCATAAGGAAAATAACTACAGTCTGGCGTTCTTCGACGAAGCCCAGTACCTG
This sequence comes from Marinobacter sp., assembly GCA_046260345.1. Classification (GTDB taxonomy): domain Bacteria; phylum Pseudomonadota; class Gammaproteobacteria; order Pseudomonadales; family Oleiphilaceae; genus Marinobacter. Next base: position 2,839 of record JBHEPI010000185.1, read on the forward strand.
AAAAACCCGGCCACCACCATGGCCAAAGCCGCCCGCCGTCTGCCCGCGCAAAATCGCATCGCACTCACCGGTACACCCATGGAAAACCACCTGGGAGAACTCTGGGCGCTGTTTGATCTGATTCTTCCGGGCTATCTGGCCGACCAGAAAACCTTCCGGAGTCACTACCGCAAACCCATTGAAGAGAGTGGCGACAGCGCCCGCCAGGCTGAACTCAGCCGCCGGGTTCGCCCCTTCATGCTGCGCCGCACCAAAGACCAGGTAACACCGGAGCTGCCGGAAAAAACCGAGATCCTCCGCCACGTCGAACTGAATAACCAGCAGCGTGACCTGTACGAAACCGTTCGCGCCACCATGGACCAACGCATCCGCAAACTGCTGGCCGACAAAGGCGCCGCCCGCAGCCAGATCGAAATACTGGATGCCCTGCTCAAACTCCGGCAGATCTGTTGCCACCCGGCCCTGCTCAACGGCGATGAAACCGCAGGTTCCGCCAAACTTGAGTACCTGATGGACATGCTGGAACAGCTGCTGGAAGAAGGCCGGAGGGTGATCCTGTTCTCCCAGTTCACCAGCATGCTGGCGCTGATCGAAACCGCTCTGAAAGGCGCCGGAATCCGCTACGAAATACTCACCGGCCAGACCCGAAACCGGGCTACCCCCGTAAAACGCTTCCAGAGCGGCGAAAGCCCGGTCTTCCTTATCAGCCTAAAAGCCGGCGGCACCGGCCTGAACCTCACCGCCGCCGACTGCGTGATCCACTACGACCCCTGGTGGAACCCCGCGGTGGAGCAACAGGCCACCGACCGCGCCTGGCGCATTGGCCAGGACAAACCGGTGTTCGTTTACCGACTGATCGCCGAAGGCACCGTCGAAGAACGCATCCAGGCCCTGCAGGCCCGGAAAAGCCAACTCGCCGACGGCCTCTACGGCAACGCCGACACCTTCAGCTCCGCCATCACCGCC
>JBHEPI010000194.1:0-4308 GCA_046260345.1 Marinobacter sp.
AGGCAAATGCGGCGGGCTCGACCCACTGCGGGTCCAAGCCCAGCTCTGCAGTAGACGCAATCCGGGTGGGGCTGCAGGTGCGTTGCAGTTCCCGCATCAGTATCCGGTTTTTTGCACCACCGCCACATACGAAGATGGTCATTCCCGGAGAGTGGGGTATCTGCTGTGCCACAGTGACGGCAGTCAGTTCCAGCAGCGTTCTCTGGACATCCGCGCCGGACAGGTCCGGATGGCGGTTCAATAGTATCTTCAGCCACTCCAGATTGAATCGTTCTGTGCCAGTGCTTTTAGGCGGTTGGCGTGAGAAATAGGCGTCGGAAAGCATATCGCCCAGCAGGCTCTGATTAACGCTGCCCTCGGCTGCCCAGGCGCCATCCTTGTCATAGGCGCGTCCGGTCTGGTCGACGCACCAGGCGTCCATCAGCGCATTGGCAGGGCCGGTGTCGAATCCGGTGACCGGCATCTGTTCATCTGAGGGCAGATGGGTGATGTTGGCAATTCCGCCAAGATTAAGGATGCAACGATCTTCTCCGGCAGCACTGAAGAAGGCTTTGTGAAACGCAGGTACCAGTGGTGCACCCTGACCGCCGGCTGCCAGGTCCCGGCGCCTGAAGTCGGCAACCGTTGTTATACCGGTACGCTCTGCAATAAGGGCGGGGTCGCCAACCTGGATGGAAAACGGTGTGGAGCCGTCCGGCTGATGCCGAATCGTCTGTCCATGGCTGCCGATAGCTGCAATCGAGCTTGACGAGAAGCCGGATTTCTTGATGACACTGGTTGCGGCCAGGGAAAACAGGGAGCCGGTGGTGTGATCCAGTTCCCCAAGATCGTCCGGGGTGCCGTGATTCTGGCTGAGGCTGCAAAGGCGCTGGCGGATGTCGTCAGGATAATCGGTGGTATGGGTGGCGTGAATCTCGATCCGGCGGTCACCGAATGACACCAGTATGGCGTCTATGCCATCCATACTGGTGCCTGACATCAGTCCAATCCAGGCTTTCATGTCTTAATCGTCTGCGGCCAGGGCCAGTTGCTGGTAATCCTTGCGGAAAACTTCGAATTTGGCAACCTGTTGGTTAGCATAGGTTTTGAAGCGCGCCATTTCACTATCCGGTATCGGTTTGGCATCCGGAAGCTTTACGGTGCGGGAGTTTTTGGGAGAGCCGTTCACCCGGAATTCGTAGTGAAGGTGGGGGCCGGTCACCATGCCAGAGGAACCTACATGCCCGACGGTATCACCCTGTTTAACGCGAGCTCCCCTCTTTACGCCCTTGCCGAGGCTTTTCATGTGGGCATAGAGAGTGGTGATGTTGTCGCCATGCTTAAGAATTACGGTGCGGCCGTAGCCTCCTTTCCATCCCGCGAATTCCACCCTGCCATGGCCTGCCGCCTTGATTGGAGTCCCAGGGGGCGCAGCATAGTCGGTACCTTCATGGGGGCGAACCACGCCTAACACCGGGTGCCGGCGCTGCAGGTTAAAGGAAGAGGATACCCGGGCATCGATTGGCGTTCTCAGGAACGCCTTGCGCATGCTGCTGCCGTCAGGACTGTAATAGTCGGAATCGCCATTGCTATCGGTGTATTGCAGCGCGATGACTTCATTCCCCTGGTTTACAAAGCGGGCGGAGAGAATCTTGCCGGTGTCGAACTTCTCGCCATCCAGGTAAAGCTCCTCGTACACCACTTCGAACCGATCACCTTTACGCACGTCATAGACGAAGTCGATGTTCCAGCCGAAGATGCCTGCCAGATCCATGGCAAGCCTGTCGGTCATTCCCGCTGCGCGGGCGGCAACATACAGCGAACCGTCGATAATACCGGAAGCAAACGCGGGTTTGACTTCCGGTTCCCGCTCGACTGTTTCTGCGGTAAAGCCGTCCTCGGTTTTTTCTACCCGGAGGGTTTCAAGAAGGTTGCGCTGCAAGTCAATCGCTGCAAGGTCGCCATCGTCATCGGTTGCAAACGAGATAGTTTCACCCGCGTAGAGGCGCTGCAGTTTGTCCACCTCGCCATCGCCATGAATCACAGACAGCATAACGCCGTCGTTGAAGCCGGCCTTGCCAAACAGTGACGACAGGGTGTCGCCGGACTTGATCTTGTATTCCTGCCACTCCAGGTCGGGCTCGCTTGCCTCCGCCATGGCCGAAGCGGTATCAAGCACATCAGGTAGTTCGGATTCTTCCGCCAGTGCCAACACGTCAGGGGTAGATGAGGAGCTTTCCTCGCCCTGGCTGTTTTTGTCGGTGTCAGCCTGTCGTTCGGTTTTTTCAGCCGCAGACTTGTTGCCCGACTGGGTTACCGTACCTTCATCAAGGTCCAGTGCGTACGCCATTCTGTTGGCTTCAACACTGGCACTCGGGCTCATTAAAATAGCTGCGGCGACAACAACACTGGTCGCGGCGGCGATGGTAATATGCGTTTTTGGAAACATTTTCAGCACGTGTCGCATCCGTTTTGATCGGCATTCCGGTAGTTTATACTACCTAATTAAAGCTGCTGTTTAAGTATAGTCCAACAGATTACCGTATAAAATGCGCTCAGGACAGCTTCAAACATTACCGTTGCTGGTATACAGACCGGATTTCCGCGGCCAGGATTGCTATACTCCCCCGCCTTAAATATCCGGCCCTGTTTAGTTACTGAGCAGGAATATTTTAGCAGGGAGACTGGTAACGCACAGATTTCTTTTGTAGAGGTCTGTAACCATCTCCCCGTCCCAACCATCAGAATTGAGGATGTGGAGTTCATGGCATCTATTGATGAGTCTCTGGCCGTAATCAAGCGCGGCATGGATGAGTTGATTTCCGAAGAAGCGCTGATTGAGAAGCTGCAGGAGGGGCGTCCTCTCAGGATCAAGGCGGGGTTCGATCCCACTGCGCCTGATCTGCACCTGGGGCATACCGTGCTGATCAACAAGCTGCGCCAGTTTCAGGATCTGGGGCATGAGGTCATCTTTCTTATTGGTGATTTCACCGGGATGATCGGCGACCCCACCGGCAAGAGCGCAACACGTCCGCCGTTAACAGAGGCCCAGGTGGCTGAAAATGCCATCAGCTATAAAGAGCAGGTGTTCAAGATCCTGGACCCTGCGAGAACCCGAGTGGTGTTCAATTCTGACTGGATGAACAAGCTTTCCGCCGCAGACATGATCCGCCTGGCAGGGCAGTACACTGTTGCGAGGATGCTGGAGCGGGACGACTTCACCAAGCGCTATCGGGCAGAGCAGCCAATCGCGATTCATGAATTCCTTTACCCTCTTGTGCAGGGCTATGATTCCGTCGCTCTTGAGGCGGACGTGGAATTAGGGGGGACCGATCAGAGATTCAATCTTCTGATGGGCCGCATTCTGCAGAGGCACTATGGGCAGTCGCCTCAGGTTGTCCTTACCATGCCCATACTGGAGGGGCTCGATGGTGTGCAGAAAATGTCGAAGTCCCTGGGTAACTATGTAGGGGTTAATGACTCGCCCGGAGAGATGTACACCAAGCTGCTCTCAATGCCGGATGATCTGCTTTGGCGATACTTCGAATTGTTGAGTTTCCGTCCGCTGGCGGAAGTGGAAGCGTTCCATGCTGCTGTAGACAAAGGTGCTAACCCTCAGGACTACAAAAAACTGCTGGCGGAAGAAATTATCACCCGGTTCCACGACGCTGAAGCGGCCGCGACTGCCCACAAGTCGGCCGGCAACCGGGTCGGGCTTGGTGAGATTCCGGAAAATGTGCCCACCGTAGAAGTGTCGCTGGCCGGGCGTGGTGAGTTGCACATAGTGTCTTTGTTGAAAGAGGCAGGGCTGGCAGCCAATGGCAAGGCCGCAAAGGACGTTTTTGCTCGCGGAGCTGTATACATTAATGGTGAGCAGGTAACCGACGAGCGGATGTTCACCGCCGGCGAAGACTCTGTCGTCCAGGCGGGCAAAAAGAAGATTGCCCGTGTTCTGGTTAAGGATTGAGCGGAATCCGGGGTTTTTGAGAAAATATCCAAATGCTCGTTGACACCTCAAGTGAGCTCTGTAGAATACGCATCTCTTTCGAGGGACACGCCGCTGAGGCGGGGCAGAAATTGAAAGGCAACCGTTTGAATTTACTGAAGATTTCAAGTTTTTAAATTCTTCAGAAAGCGGTTGACAAGGCAGCGATTCGATGTAGAATACGTCACCTTGATCGGGCAAGTCCCGAACGCTCTTTAAAAAGTTGACCAAGTAATTCGTGTGGGCGCTGGCCGAGGTATTTCGGATACGAAATATCAGGACAGTGACTCGTCGAAAATTGAGTTTTGTCTTGAGCAAGAATAGAGGATCTTCGGATTCTTGTA
>JBHEPI010000212.1:0-5054 GCA_046260345.1 Marinobacter sp.
GCGGCCGCTCATACTGGCTGTCCGGCACGATAATGCCTTTGCGCATGTGCTGGGCCAGCGCTTCCAGATCCAGCTCCACAACCCGCATGCCCTGATGATTAACAAACACGAACCGGCTGAATCCCCGGGCCACCCAGACCAGACGAATATACTGTGGCTCATCCGGCTTCTCCTGATCCCTGAGCCAGTCACCGGTGCGTAACTGCTGCGCACGATTGATCCAGCGCTGCAGGCTGCGCTGCTCACGCTCAGAAAGAGCCTGCTTTTTGTCGTCCTCATTTTTCGCCGGCGGAATTTCCACCATGTCCGGAGGACTCTGGGGACTGCGAACCAGAAACTGCTTGAGCTCGTCACGAATTTGCGAGGATGGCATGTGGTTGCTGGAGATAGAGGCCAGACCGTCCTGGATCACCCGTAGTAGCTCCGGCAGATTGATGGTATTTTGCGGATCATCCGCAAAGGTCATCAGCGAATCAACAACGGAAAGGTAGTCCTGCCACAGCTGGCTGTCCTCTCCCTGGCGAATCCAGGTCAGCGACAGCAGATCACGCCAGCCACCATCCAGCAGGCTGACAACTGCCTTCGGCACTTTCCGTCCGGCCAGTTTCTGTTCCAGCACGGCGGCAACTGCCCGCTTGGATTCGGACACCTTCTGGGCTCCCTCGGCGGCGGCAGTCACCCGTTCGACATTGCGCCGATAGACCAGGTTCTGGCGATCAATCAGCGCATCCAGTTCCTGCACGGCGCTTTCGAAAACCCCGGTGTCCTGCTCGAAATCGGTGGCAATACGCTGAACCAGTTCGTCGATCCGCCGCTGAACCACCGGATTGATGCGCCCACCTTTCACGCCGAGCTGAGCCAGCCGGTTCATGACACCGCGTACAGGACTGTCCTGATCGTCAAAAAACTCCGGGTCCCGCATGACCACTTTAAGCACCGGGACCTCCAACTGACGCATGCGGGACTGGGCATACTCGCTGAGCTTCGGGCTTTCCACCACGCTGCTGAAAAAGCGATCCACCACGTCCAGTGTGCTTTGTTCCTCTGCACCCAGGGCGTGTTCACCGCTTTCCTTTACCCGCTCCACCACACGCTCTCGGAGGGTTGGCTGATCCGGGCTGGCGGTCGCTGCCTGCAACTGAAGTTGATGGAGCTGCTTCTGCAACTCTCCGGCAGACAACTCTCTTGCACCGGGTGAAAATTCGGCCGGCTGCGTATCACCGCGAGCCAGGCGGCTGGCCGTCAAAGTACCAATCAGATTTTTCACGGTGGCGAAGGCAGTCTGTGCCGCCGCGGCATAGCCACGGAATTCAGAGGTTGATTTCCGACCCGGATAGCGGGCCGGCGAGGGTTCCGTGGCCGGTGCCTCGCTGACAGGCACGCCAGCCTCCTCGGGCTGCACCTCAGGCCTTATGGGCGCCACCGACGATTGCTTTCCGCTGTCTTCACTGTCCGCAGGCGCCTGTTCGCTCAGATATTTGCTCAGATCCAGATCTGGCAAGACGCCATGGCGAACCAGGATACTGTTCAGCTCCCGGTAAAGCGGGCCAAGATGCATCAGTACCGACTTTTCAAACGCTTTCAGGCAGACCTTCTCCACTTCGCGGTTCGCTTTGAGCAAACTCAAACCGGAATGGAACGATTCGCAGATCAACGAAGGGCCCAGCGGATTGTGGTGACCGGTGGAGTTGGCGATGCCCAGTTTATCGAGACGGAGCTTCAACTGAAGCAGATCCGCTCGATACTGGGTGTCCGCCTTGGTAACCATTACCCGGATTGTCAGCCAGTCTTCAAATTCTCCCTTGTCCACCACCGACAGTTCAGCGCCGGGGGCCCCTCTGGGTGCCGGTTTGAGAGGCGATTCCAGGCTTCGGGCCATCTGGTGCCAGACAATCCGCTGGCGAGCCTGAAGCTGGCCTGACGCATCCATGAATTCATTCGCCAGCTGATCGTTACCCGCTTTCTGGGCTGATTCACGCAGGGCGGTAATCATCTGCACGAAGCATGCATCCATCAGCGGCTCTATGTACTGAATAACCGCTTTTGCTGACTGGTGCAGGACAAACTGGACCTTATCACTGGGGGCGCGCAAGGAAGCCCGGTCCTGATTACGATTGGCGCCACACTGCTCCAGCATCGCGTTGACGGCTTCCGGATTGGAACGGGTAAAGGCTACGCCCATGGCCCCTTCGATCCGGCGCATGACGTTCACGTGCAGTTCGTGACGTTTTCGCCCATCGGGGCTGCGGAAACGGATCACCAGTTCCGAAGCACCGCGTGCGAGCACCTGGTCCAGTTTTCTCGAAGTTTCCCCGGAATACCGCACAAAGAGGCCTTCCGCGCAAAAATCCGCAATCTGGCATGGCAGGTTTTCACCAGTGCCAACATCGAGTTGGGCGGCGAGTTTGATTGGTTGGCGGGGGCTAGAACGACGTTCTTTCGGATCCATGAACTACCTGATATCTGGCAAAGCCTGGTGGCCCGGTTCTGTTCCGGTCACCGGCCGGTATCCCTGAAAGGCAGCGACAGCTACCTGCTACTTGGGTGAACATAGCTGTAATATAAACCCTTACCGACGTGCCAGCCAGCAACAGAATAACAGCGTGAATCATGACACAGCTTAGTCAGATCTATCTCGTTATGCTACTGATAACGACACTTTCCGGGTGTACAACATTAGGCTATTACAGCCAGGCGGTCAGTGGTCACCTGTCACTGATGATGTCCACGCAACCGGTAACCGAATTGCTGGCCGCACCGTCAACGCCAACCCATCTTCAGCAGAAGCTCAGCGTGGCTAATGATGCCCGTGAGTTTGCCGCTGACCGATTGGCTCTGCCCGTAGGCGATGCATTTTCTACCTATACCGAACTCGGCCGCCCCTGGGTAGTCGTCAACCTGGTGGCGGTACCGGAATTTTCTCTGCGGGCGCACCGGTGGTGCTACCCGGTGATTGGCTGCCAGTCCTACCGGGGCTACTACCAGCTTGAGAAGGCACGCAAGGAAGAGCAGTCATTCATCGATAATGGCTACGACACCTTCATCGGCGGTGTCACTGCCTACTCTACTCTGGGCTGGTTTGACGATCCGCTGCATACCGGTTTCACCTCTTTATCTGACAACCGCATGGTCGCCCTCATGTTCCATGAACTGGCTCACCGCGTGGTTTACATCAACGACGATACGGCCTTCAACGAGAGCTTTGCAACCGCTGTAGAACTGGAAGGTCTGCGATTGTGGCTGGAACAGCGGGATGACCGGGAAGGATTCCGGAGAGCCCTGGCGCGCCTGCGTCAACGCAACCAGACGCTGCGCCTTGTCAAAACGGCATCCAAGCAATTGCAGGCGCTCTATGCGCAACAGGACACGCTGCCAGTGCCTGAGCTCCGGCAGCGAAAGGCCAGGATAATTGAGCAGCTTCAGGACGACTATGGCGCCCTGTCAGAAAACTGGGAGCAAACAGGTCCCTTTGGTGAAAATCCCCGGGCGCTGAACAACGCCAATCTGGCCCTGTTCAGTCAGTACAACCAACACGTGCCGGCCTTCCGGCAGCTGCTTCGGGAGAACGACACCGATTTCACGGTCTTCTACCAGGCGGTAGAAGACCTTTCAACGCAGCCGGAAGAATCCCGCCGACAGACCCTGAGGAAACTAGGCCAGCGCTTTCACGAAAACCTTTGAGTTTCTCTGGGCGTTGTAGGAGGCCAGTTTGAGGCCGGGCAACTCACGCACGGTCGATGGCTGGAAACCACGTTCCCGAAACCAGTGTTCGGTCTGCGTGGTGAGTGCAAACAAGCGCTGTATACCCTGCCCCTTGGCAAGCTTCTCGATCATGGCCAGAATCTCATCCCCGCGGCCTGCTCGGCGATAGGCCTGATCCACCGCGAAACAGGACAGTTCGGCGGCACTCTCGTCAGGATAGTGATAAAGCGCCGCACATCCCACAATCGTGCCATCGCGCTCAGCCACCACAAAACTGCCAATGTCCGTTTCCAGCATTTCCCGGGAACGGCGTACCAGAATGCCCTGCTCTTCCAATGGCTGGATCAGCTCCAGTATGCCACCGATGTCCTCCACCCTGGCCTGACGAACCTGCTCGTAGTTATCGCTGCTGACCAGGGTGCCGGAACCATCGCGAGTGAACAGCTCTTCCAGCAACGCACCATCGTCTGCGTAGCTGATGATATGGGCCCGGCGCACACCCCTGACACAGGCATCACAGGCGGCCCGCAGAAGATCCCCATCGTGTCCCTGTACCATGCCGGCAGACAGCCGGTCAGAGGCCTGCCTCGCGGACAGCTCACGCATCAACTGTCCGTCCTCGTCCGGCAGCCCCTGGTTCTCGGTAAACATGATCAGTTTCTCAGCCTGCAGAGCAGCCGCTACCTGGCTGCCCACATCCTCATAGGACAGGTTGAAGGCATCCCCGGTGGGCGAATAACCCAACGGCGGTAAAAGCACAATATGGCCCAGTTCCAGCAGCTTCTCGATACCGGCTACGTCCACCCGGCGAACCCGGCCGGTATGGCCGAAATCGATGCCGTCCAGTACACCTACAGGCCTTGCGGTCACGTAATTGCCACTGCTAACCCTGATCCGGGCGTTGTGCATGGGTGAATTGACCAGGCCCATCGACAGCTGGCTTTCCAGGAACGCCCGCAACCCGCCAATAGCTTCCAGCACCAGTGGTAACTGCTGCTCTGGCGTCACCCTCAATCCACGGTGAAAGCTGGATTCCTCGTTCGCATCATCCAGTCGCGCCTGAATCTGTGGCCGCGCACCAAAAGCTACAACAAGCCGAATACCCAAGCTGCTAAGCAGTGCTATATCGTGAATAATGTTGATTAAGTTGCCATGGGCGATCGCATCACCCCCAATGGTCAATACCACCGTACGACCGCGGTGGGCGTTGATATAGGGCGATGAGTGGCGGAAGCCATGCAACCATTCGTTCGATTTCAAACTCTTCTCCTGCGAGCCTTCAGCTTTTAGGCCATCCGGGTGTTGGCGGGGAACTTTCCCAAAACACGCCCGTGAATACGTCCCTGTAGGGC
>JBHEPI010000001.1:0-9606 GCA_046260345.1 Marinobacter sp.
GTCTACCGAGGCCACGACCGCATCATCTATTGGCGCGAAGTGAGCGAGTGAAGAAGGAGCACAAAAAAAAGGGGTCGGATGAAAACTTCATCTGACCCCAAACTCAACGAACCCCGGTGGTTCGCTGATCGTCAATCGTCCTCCCCCTCCGGATGATCCATCCCCAACTCATTAATCTTCCGAGTCAGCGTATTCCTGCCCCAGCCCAGCAGTATGGAAGCATCCCGCCGGCGCCCGCCGGTGTGTTTAAGGGCCATCTCGATCATGATGCGTTCAAACTCCGGCACGGCAGTGTCGAGAATGCCTTTGCGGCCGCGCTTTAATTCCTGCTCCGCCCAGTTGCGCAGGCCTTCCTGCCAGGTCTGTCCCGTGGTCGGGGTTTCCGCCTGCTGCATGAGTTCTGGTGGCAGGTCGTCAATGTGAACCTCGCGACCACTGGCCATTACGGTCAGCCAGCGACAGGTATTTTCCAGCTGGCGGACGTTGCCGGGCCAGGGAAGGGTGGTGAGGTATTCTTCGGCCTCCGGGCGCAGCAGTTTGGTTTCGACGGCCAGTTCCCGTGCAGCACTCTTGAGGAAATGGGCCATCAGCCTGGGGATGTCTTCACGACGTTCCGCCAGTTTGGGCAGATGCACGCGGATGACGTTCAGGCGGTGGAACAGGTCTTCCCGGAAGGTGCCGGCCTGGACCAGTTTTTCCAGGTCCTGGTGTGTGGCTGCGATGATACGCACGTCTACCTTGATGGGGGTAGTGCCTCCCACGCGGTAAAATTCGCCGTCGGCCAGTACCCGCAACAGGCGGGTCTGGGTGTCGGCGGGCATATCCCCGATTTCATCCAGAAACAGGGTGCCGCCGTTGGCCTGCTCGAACCGTCCCTGCCTCGCGGCAGCAGCGCCGGTAAACGCGCCCTTTTCATGGCCGAACAGTTCGGACTCGATCAGGTCCTTCGGGATGGCGGCCATGTTCAAAGCGATAAAAGGATGGCTGGCCCTGGGGCTGTGGTTGTGAAGCGCCTGGGCCACCAGTTCTTTACCGGTGCCGCTCTCGCCATTGATCAGTACGGTGATGTTGGAGTGAGACAGTCGGCCGATAGCCCTGAACACTTCCTGCATGGCCGGTGCTTCACCAATGATTTCGGTGTTGCGCTGGGTACTTTCCGCCTGGGGCTCCGAGGTGGCGCGGCGCTCGTGGCTGTGGGCGACGGCCCGTTTCACCAGGGCGACGGCATCGTCAACATCGAAGGGTTTGGGAAGGTACTCGAAGGCACCGGTCTGGTAGCTGGTGACCGCGCTTTCCAGGTCGGAATGGGCGGTCATGATGATCACCGGAAGATCCGGGTGCACCTCAACAATCTGTGAAAGCAGGGTGATGCCGTCCACGCCGGGCATGCGGATATCGCTGATGATGGCGTCTGGCTGCTCGTGCTCCAGGCGCATCATGATGCTTTCGCCGCTTTCAAAAACCCGGGGTTGCATACCGGCCTGGTTGAGGGCGCGTTCCAGCACCCAGCGTATACTGCGGTCGTCGTCTATGATCCAGACGTTTGCCGGTTGGTTCATTGATTGTCCTCCAGGGGCAGGAAGATGATGAAGTCGGTTTTGCCGGGCTCGCTTTCACATTCAACCAGCCCGTGATGTTGCCCGATGATGCTCTGGGTTATGGACAGGCCAAGGCCTGTACCACTGGCCCTGCCGCTGATCATCGGGTAGAAAACATTCTGCAACAGCTCCGGTGGTATGCCGGGGCCGTTATCGATCACATCCACCCGGCACACCAGACGATGGCGTTTGTGCCCGATGGTAAACTGCCGCAACGCGCGAGTGCGGAAGGTAATAGTCGGCCGCTCGTTGGCGCTCATCTCAGCCTGGTTTTCGAAGGCGGCTTCCATGGCGTTACGGGCAATGTTCAGAAAGGCCTGGATTAACTGCTCTTTGTCGCCCTGGAACTCTGGCAGACTGGGGTCGTAATCGCGCTGGAAGCTGAGGCGGCCGCGGCTTTCTGCCTCAAGCAAGGTCTTCACTCGCTCAAGTACCTCATGGATGTTGGTGGGTGCCAGTTTCGGGGCCTTGTTGGGGCCGAGCATCCTGTCCACCAGGGATCTGAGTCGATCTGCCTCGGCGATAATCACCTGGGTGTACTCCTTCTGATCCTCGCTGTTCAGTTCCCGGTCCAGTAATTGGGCAGCGCCCCGGATTCCCCCCAGCGGATTCTTGATTTCATGGGCCATCCCCCGCACCAGTATCCGGGTGGTTTCCTGCTGGGAAATGATGTCTTCTTCCCGGCTGATTCGCAGCAGCCTGTCCCGGGGCTGAATTTCGATCAGTAATTCTGCAGGGTCCAGGCTGATGGGTGATACCGAGTAGTCAACGGTCAGCCGCAGGCCGCTGGTCAGCACAAACTCGGCTTCCCGTCGGGTGTAGGATTGGCCGTTCTCAGCGGCGGCGTACAGGGTTTTGAGGGCATCCTCCGAATCGATAAGAATATCGCTGATGGGCGCGCCCTGGCTTCGGGTAATGCTGGTTTCAAACAGGCTTTCGGCGGCCGGGTTCAGGTACTGGATCTGCAAGCCATCTCTCAGCACAATCACCGCTGTGGTCAGGCTGTCCAGTATGCTTTTGTATCCGGCGGGTATTGCCATGCTTCCATCCCTATTGGTGGGCAACGCTGAGTATTCAGGCAGTTTTGCAAAAAGCGAACCACATTGAAGGATTGCGGTGCTGAAAATGCGCATTTTGCGGGCATTGCGGTTTTAAGCCCCGGGAACACGCCGTTGCGTAGTGCATAAGTATAATTGTGCCTGGCAGAACGAGGCTCGAATGCCCTGCGAATGATCAGAGTATGGCTGCTTTGCAGTGCAGACGCACTAAAATAGTGCAGAATGTTGGCAGGAATGAGCGCATCAGGGAGACGCGGCCCGAGCATTCCGGCCCTTTGCGCAGAGAACGGAGGGCCCCGGAAAGGTGCGTCAGTTGTTGACGCTGGGCCGGTGGATGGTAAAGGAGATGGTGTCGCCGCTTTTGATGGTGACACCATTGCCATCAATGATATTAACGCCTGCGTCATGGGTGCCACGGTAAACGTTGCGAACCATAACGGTTCCGGATTCGCTCTGGCCCACAGGCTGGCCATCAAGAGTGACTTCGTATTTGTGATTGTCCCGCAGCGAGGGTGAACTGGTCACCTGAAACTCTACGTCGCCACTGCCGCTGTGAAAGGCCTCGTCATCACCAGGTGCAACAAACGTAACGCTGTCGTAGGCTGCGCCCTGCTCTTCCACTCTTTCTCTGAGCTGCTCGGGTTCCTGAACGGACTCGAGTTTTGGCAGGGTGACCGTGGTTACCGGCTTGACCTCGACCTCTTCGGCTTCCGAACCTTCGGCGGGCTCATCGGTGTAAGTGACATTGCCCTGGGCATCAACCTGACGGTACACCTCCGCAGAAAGCGGGAGGGTAACGAAAGCGAAAATGCCTGTGACAAATACGAGCCGTGATTTCATAGATACAACCTGTCTGTTGTTTTATCCGATTATCAGCGTCAGACCTGTGTATTTCAACGCCATTCCTGCCGTGCTTGGTTACATTCCGTTAAGGGTGATGCGGCGGTGTGATTCGCGCCACAAAAAAGCCCTGCACAAGGCAGGGCTTCTCTGACTGTTCAGGCGCCAGCGGCGCCCGGGCAGGGCTCCCTTAGCAGGAGTAGTACAGCTCGAACTCGACCGGATGTGTGGTCATGTTGAGCTTCTCAACTTCGCCACGCTTCAGGTCAATGTAGCCACCGATCATGTCTTCGGTGAACACGCCGCCACGAGTCAGGAACTCGTGATCTGCTTCGAGGCTGTCCAGGGCTTCCTGGAAGGTCTCGGCAACAGTCGGGATATCCAGAGCTTCTTCCTTCGGCAGGTCGTACAGATCCTTGTCCATGGCATCGCCCGGATGGATCTTGTTCTGGATGCCGTCAATGCCGGCCATCATCAGCGCCGCGAAAGCCAGGTACGGGTTGGCGGAGGCATCCGGGAAACGGACTTCAATCCGACGGCCCTTGGGGCTGTTGACGTATGGGATACGGATAGAAGCGGAACGGTTGCGGGCGGAGTAGGCCAGCATGACCGGTGCTTCAAAACCCGGAACCAGGCGCTTGTAGCTGTTGGTGGAGGCGTTGGTAAAGGCGTTGATGGCCTTGGCATGCTTGATCACACCGCCAATGTAGTAGATGGCCATCTCGCTCAGGCCGGCATAGCCGTCGCCCGCGAACAGGTTCTTGCCGTCCTTGTTCAGCGACATGTGCACGTGCATACCGGAACCGTTGTCACCAACAACCGGCTTGGGCATGAAGGTAGCTGTCTTGCCGTAGGCGTGTGCCACGTTATGTACGCAGTACTTCAGGATCTGAACTTCGTCAGCTTTCCGGGTCAGGGTGTTGGCACCAACGCCGATTTCACACTGGCCAGCGGTACCCACCTCGTGGTGATGTACTTCAATTTCCAGACCCATGGACTCCATGGCCGCACACATGGCGCCACGCAGGTCGTGCAGGCTGTCTACCGGCGGTACCGGGAAGTAGCCGCCTTTAACACCCGGGCGGTGGCCGATGTTGTTGCGATCGAATTCGTCACCGGATACCCAGGCAGCTTCTTCCGAGTGCAGCTCGTACATGGCACCCTGCATATCGACTTTCCAGCGGGCGGAGTCGAATACGAAGAATTCCGGCTCCGGGCCGAACAGTGCGCCGTCGGCAATACCGGTGGACTTCAGATACTCTTCAGCACGCTTGGCGACCGAACGAGGATCCCGCTCATAGCCCTGCATAGTGGAGGGTTCCACGATGTCACAGGTGATGTTGATGGTGGTTTCTTCGGTGAACGGATCCAGAACAGAGGTTTCGTCGACCGGCATCAGGATCATGTCGGATTCGTTGATGCCCTTCCAGCCGGAAATGGAGGAACCGTCGAACATCTTGCCGTCGGCGAAGAAGTCTTCGTCCACCTCGGTGGCAGGCAGGGTTACGTGCTGCTCTTTACCGCGGCTGTCAGTGAATCGCATATCGACCCATTTGACTTCGTGTTCCTTGATCAGATCAATCGTCTTGGACATTGTGCAAGCTCCGTCAGTTATCCCGCAGTGCGGGCGAGTTCTGTGTACATTGTTGCCGGATCGTTCAGCGGTGCTGACTCCCGATCTTTCTTTCAGGCTAGGCAGCTTAACAAAAGCTGTTCCTACTTACCTGCAAATTCGGCTGTCTGACATAAAGCAATAGCCTTGCCAGTTTTCATGGCATGCTCCACAAATGCGCAATAACGGGGTTTTCGGACTGTTTTGGCGCGACCATGTTCCGGAGACCCTCTTTTTCGCCCTGTTGTGGTGCGTTAAAACGGTGCACGCACACTGAAAACGAACAAAAGTGGTGCGCATCGTGGGGCGACTCAGTAGGCGTTTTTCTTCATATAAACGAAAGGGACTTTGCTATATACTTCGCGCCACTTTATTTTCGCCCGGCTAAAAACCGCCAGGTCATTTCAGTGTATTCTGCAGGATTATAGTTGTGATTGATAAACTTCGTAATATCGCCATTATCGCCCACGTCGACCATGGCAAGACCACACTGGTGGACCAGTTGTTGCGCCAGTCCGGCACCCTGGACCGTAAAGAGCTCGAAAATGAGCGCGTCATGGATTCCAATGATCAGGAAAAGGAACGGGGCATTACCATCCTGGCCAAGAACACCGCGCTGAAATGGCATGACTACGACATCAATATCGTCGACACCCCGGGCCACGCCGACTTCGGTGGTGAAGTAGAGCGGGTAATGAGCATGGTGGATTGCGTGCTGCTGGTGGTCGATTCCATCGATGGCCCGATGCCGCAAACCCGCTTTGTCACCCAGAAAGCTTTTGATGCCGGCCTGCACCCGATTGTCGTGGTCAACAAGATTGACCGTCCCGGCGCTCGCCCCGACTGGGTCGTCGACCAGGTTTTCGACCTGTTTGATAACCTTGGTGCCACCGATGAGCAACTGGACTTTCCCATTGTTTTCGCCAGTGCCCTGAACGGCATTGCCGGCATGGACCACGAAAATCTTGATGACAATATGGACGCGGTTTTCCAGGCCATCGTGGACCACGTGCCTGCGCCCAACGTTGATCGCGATGGCCCGTTCCAGATGCAGATCTCCCAACTCGACTACAACAGCTTCCTGGGTGTCATCGGCATTGGCCGCATCAGGCGCGGCAAGATCAAGACCAACTCCCCGGTGACGGCTGTCGGTGCCGATGGCAAGAAGCGTCAGGGCCGTATCCTCAAGATCATGGGCCACTCCGGCCTGCAGCGTGTCGAAGTCGACCAGGCTCATGCGGGTGATATCATTTGTGTAAGCGGTATGGATGAGTTGTTCATCTCCGACACCCTGTGTGATCCGGCCAATGTGGAAGCATTGCCACCGCTGACAGTGGATGAGCCGACGGTTTCCATGACGTTTCAGGTCAATGACTCGCCGTTCTGCGGCAGGGAAGGCAAGTTTGTCACCAGTCGAAATATTAAAGAACGTCTTGAGAAAGAACTGCTTCACAACGTCGCCCTGCGCGTTGAGGAAGGTGAGTCCGCGGACAAATTCAAGGTGTCCGGGCGTGGTGAGCTTCACCTGTCGGTACTGATCGAGAACATGCGCCGTGAAAATTTCGAGCTGGCGGTCGGGCGCCCGGAAGTTGTTATCAAGGAAGTTGATGGCGTAAAGCAGGAGCCGTACGAAAACGTCATTATCGACATCGAGGAGCAGCACCAGGGCGCCTTGATGGACCAGATGGGTTTCCGTAAGGGTGAGCTGACCAATATGGTTCCGGATGGCAAGGGCCGCATGCGCCTTGATTACACCATCCCGGCGCGGGGCCTGATCGGTTTCCGTAACTCCTTCCTGACCATGACCTCCGGCTCGGGTATTCTGACGTCAACCTTCAGCCATTACGGCCCGATCAAGAGCGGTGATGTCACCAGTCGCCAGAACGGCGTGCTTGTATCGATGGCAACCGGTGCGGCGCTGACCTACTCGCTGGAGACACTGCAGAGCCGCGGCAAGCTGTTCCTGGACCCGGGGCAGGAAGTCTACGAAGGCCAGCTTTGCGGTATCCACAGCCGCGAAAATGATCTGGTGATTAACCCGACGAAAGGCAAGAAGCTCGACAACATGCGTGCTTCCGGCAAGGATGAAGTCATTGCCCTGGTGCCGCCGATCAAGTTTACCCTTGAGCAGGCACTGGAATTCATCGATGAAGATGAATTGGTGGAAGTGACGCCCAAGTCGATCCGCCTGCGCAAGAAATACCTGACTGAAAATGAGCGCAAGCGCGCCCATAAGAAGTAATGTCAGTGCGATAACAAGAAAAGGGGCAGATTACATCTGCCCCTTTTTTATTCACTTCAGCTAAACTCCGGTTAAATCCCTTTTCCGGAGCGTTTTATGCTCACCCTGTATCCTGATATCAAGCCGAATGCCCGGCATCGCCTCGCGGTGGACCCTCCCCATGAGCTGTATGTGGAAGAAAGCGGTAATCCCGATGGCATGCCGGTGCTGGTTGTCCATGGCGGCCCGGGTGGCGGGTGCGAAGACTATTATCGACGGTTTTTTGATGCCGAGCGCTATCGCATCATACTGATGGACCAGCGTGGCGCAGGGCGCTCAAGCCCTCTGGCCGAATTCGACGGTAACACCACGCAGAAGCTGGTGGAGGACATGGAAACAGTCCGCACTTTCCTGGGCATTGGCCAGTGGATTCTGTTCGGGGGCAGTTGGGGATCGACCCTGAGCCTGGTTTATGCCCAGTCCCATCCGGACCGGGTTCTTGGTCTGGTTCTCAGGGGGATATTTCTCTGCCGTCCCAGGGATATTCAGTGGTTCTACCAGGAAGGCGCCAGCCGTGTTTTTCCTGATTACTGGCAGGATTTTCTCGCTCCCATTCCTGAAAACGAGCGGGACGATCTTGTCTCCGCCTACTATCGGCGTCTCACGAGCACGAACGAGCTTGAGCAGATTCAGGCTGCCAAGGCCTGGTCCATCTGGGAAGGGCGCTGTGCCACCCTACATCCGAACCCCAGGGTGGTGGAACATTTCGGCCACCCTCACGTGGCGATTGCCCTGGCCCGTATCGAATGCCACTACTTTATGAACAACGCCTTTCTCGAGCACGATCAGATCATTCGCGATGCTGGTTCCCTGAAAAATATCCCCGGAATCATCGTCCACGGCCGTTATGACATGGTGTGTCCGCTGGATAATGCTCTTGCCCTCAGCGAGGCCTGGCCGGAAGCGGATTTGCGAATCATTCGGGATGCCGGGCATTCTGCCTCCGAGCCGGCGATTATCGATGCGTTGATGCGCGGCGTTGATGAGGTGGTGTCAAAGCTGGAGGGTGATGCGGGATAACTACCTCTCAAATCGCCAATAAATACTCCCTGAGTGGGGTTGCGGCGAGCCCACCGCGTGGATAAACTCCCTCGCAATGTTTTAGGTCCTTCTGCAGGGAGTTCAATGAAAGGGCTGATACAGCGAGTCACTCACGCCAGCGTTACCGTTGATGGGAAAACTGTCTCCGAAATTAAAACGGGGCTTTTGCTGTTGCTTGGTGTTGAAAAGACAGATGATGCGACAACAGCGAAAACACTCTGCCGTAAAGTGATCAACTACCGGGTGTTTCCCGATGACCAGGGACGGATGAATCGCAGCCTGCTTGATACAGGCGGCTCTCTCCTTGTTGTACCCCAGTTTACCCTTGCTGCCGATACCCGGTCGGGCACACGTCCCGGGTTTTCTGTTGCAGCACCACCAGACCAGGCGGAATCGTTATTTCAGGAGTTTCTGGTGGCATCTGAGCAATGTCTGGGAAAAGACTCCGTCGGCCGGGGACAGTTCGGTGCCGACATGAAGGTGGCCCTGGAGAATGACGGGCCGGTAACTTTTCTTCTGGAGGTTGTCGGTTGAGCCCGGCCAGGATAAGTAGATGCACTGATTTGGCGCGCGCACCTGATCTGTGGCCTGCCCTGGTGCAGCTTGCCCGCAGCGTAACAGGGCTGCGTGATGTTGCGGTGTGCTAAGTGGAAGATAAGGTACTGAAAATAAGGGGTTAAATGAATTGTGGCCCTGGATTTGAAAGGTAGCCTTCGCGAATACATACATGGGCCGCAAGCATAATCGCCAGGTTTATTACGTCGAATCGAGCTAAAAATACGCAATTAAAAATTTGCAAAAAAGTGTTCATTGTATTAAAACAGGTTCATCACTCAAAGCTTTAAAAGATAGCTGTAAGTGATTGACGTGCAAAGCCCCTGTTTGGTCTCTGCAAAAATAAAGAAAAACGAATTGTTATTGTTATGTCATAAAACTGACATGACAAGTACACAGAATAGGGCTCAACCAGCCCGACTGGTGAAGTCTGAAGAACGGGAATCAAACCCGTCGCAAAAAACCTGAGTTAACTCAAAAAGGAAGACGCAACATGAAAAAGACGCTCATCGCATCTGCTATTGCAGCCGCAACCTTCTCCGGCAGCGCGCTGGCACAATCTACCGCTTCAGCTTCCGAGCTGGCGGAGCGCATGGATTCCATGCCGACTGTTTACGGTAA
>JBHEPI010000002.1:0-6395 GCA_046260345.1 Marinobacter sp.
CCCTTGGTGAATTCGGTGCGTACAGTGTGTCCCGGTGCCTTGGGTGCAATCATGATGACGTCCAGATCCTTGCGCGGCACGATCTGGTTGTAGTGGATCGAAAAGCCGTGGGCAAACGCCAGAGTAGCACCCTGCTTCAGGTTCGGCTCAATCTCTGCGTTGTAAAGCTGCGCCTGGAATTCGTCCGGCGTCAGAACCATTACCACGTCTGCAGCGGCAACGGCTGACGGGACGTCGCTGGTTTTCAGGCCGTAGGCCTCTGCCTTGGCAATGGAAGACGAACCCGGGCGCAGACCAACAGTCACATCAACACCGGACTCGTTCAGGTTACACGCATGAGCGTGGCCCTGTGAGCCAAAACCGATGATGGCCACTTTCTTGCCCTGGATGATGGAAAGATCACAATCCTTATCGTAGTAAACCTGCATGAAAAACCTCTATATTTTGTATTGGCCTTCTAGTGGCCGTCATTGTACAGAATGATGTCAGTGCCCGTTACAGGCTCAATACTTTTTCGCCGCGGGCAATGCCCGACACACCGCTACGAACAACCTCAAGAACACCCGATGTGCCAACAGCCTGGATAAAGCCATCCAGCTTTTCGCTGTTACCTGCCAACTGGACGGTATAAACAGAGCTGGTGACATCCACAATCTGGCCACGGAAGATATCAACCGTGCGCTTGATCTCGGCGCGCTGGGAGCCCGTCGCCTTGAGCTTGACCAACATCAGCTCACGCTCGATATGCGAGCCTTCGGTGAGGTCCACCAGCTTGACCACCTCAATCAGCTTGTTGAGCTGCTTGGTAATCTGCTCGATGACCTTGTCCGACCCGGTGGTCGTAACCGTCAGGCGAGACAGCGTCTCGTCCTCAGTCGGTGCCACTGTCAGCGTTTCAATATTGTAGTTGCGCTGGGAAAACAGCCCTACCACACGAGACAGAGCCCCTGGTTCGTTCTCAAGCAAAACAGAAATGATTCGACGCATGATCAGACCCTCTCCGTCTTGCTGAGCCACATATCCTTCATTGAGCCGCGGGCCACCTGCATCGGGTAGACATGCTCAAAACGGTCGACGTAGATATCAACGAACACCAGGTCATCCTTCATTGCCAGCACTTCTTTGAGCATTGGCTCCAGGTCTTCCTTTTTATCAATCCTGACACCCTTGTGACCATAGGCCTCCGCCAACTTGATGAAGTCTGGCAACGACCCCATGTAGGACTCGGCGTGACGGGACTCATAGTTCATGTCCTGCCACTGCTTGACCATGCCCAACGCCTGATTGTTCAGGTTGATGATTTTCACCGGCAGGTTGTACTGCTTGCAGGTGGACAGCTCCTGGATGTTCATCTGGATACTGCCCTCGCCGGTAATGCACAACACCTCGTCGTCGGGGTGGGTCAGTTTGACCCCCATGGCAGCCGGAAAACCGAAGCCCATGGTGCCGAGGCCGCCGGAGTTGATCCAGCGATTGGGACGGTCGAACTTGTAGTACTGGGCGGCGAACATCTGATGCTGACCGACGTCGGAAGTCACGAAAGCTTCACCGTTGGTGAGACGATAGAGCGCCTCCACAACTTCCTGAGGCTTGATCACATCCGGGCTGGTTTCATAGCGCATGCCATGGAACGCACGCCATTCTTCGATCTGCTTCCACCAGGCCGCGATAGCCTCGGCGTCCGGCTTTTCCTTGCTCTCTTTGACCAGGGTGATCATCTCATTGAGCACCGCATCCACCGGACCAACGATGGGCACATCCGCATCAATGGTTTTGGAAATGGACGCCGGATCGATATCGATGTGGACTATACGGGCGCCGGGACAGAATTTCTCCGTGGCGTTCGTCACCCGGTCGTCAAATCGTGCACCGACACACAGGATCAGATCCGAATGGTGCATGGCCATGTTGGACTCGTAGGTGCCATGCATGCCCAGCCAGCCAAGGTGTTGCTTATCGGAAGCGGGATAACAGCCGATACCCATAATCGTATTGGTGATCGGGTAACCGAGCATCCTGACCAGCTCTGTAAGCTGATCTGAAGCCTTGCCGAGAATCACACCACCGCCAGCGTAGATAATGGGGCGCTTTGCCGCCATCAGCATATCCACCGCCTTCTTGATCTGGCCGGCGTGGCCGCGGATGGCCGGGTTGTACGAGCGCAGCTTCACCTTCTTGGGGAACACATACTCGTAACGCTCGTTCGGTGTGGTCATATCCTTGGGAATATCAACCACCACCGGACCGGGACGTCCCGTTGCAGCGATGTAATAGGCCTTACGAATAATTCCCGGAATCTCCTCCGGGTGACGGACACTCAGGTTGTGCTTCACAACAGGACGGGAGACGCCGATCATGTCGGTCTCCTGAAAGGCATCCTCACCAATCAGCGTTGATGCAACCTGGCCGCACAGAACCACCATGGGAATCGAATCCATGAATGCAGTGGCAATGCCGGTGATTGTGTTGGTGGCTCCAGGACCCGAGGTCACCAGTACGGTACCGGGTAATCCGGTCGCACGGGCGTAGCCGTCGGCCATGTGGACCGCTGCCTGCTCGTGACGCACCAGAATGTGCTTGACCTTGTCCTGCCTGAACAACGCGTCATAAATATGCAGCGCTGCCCCACCCGGATAACCATATATGTATTCGATCCCTTCATCTTGCAGGGACCGGATCAGCATATCGGCGCCAGACAATAACTCCACGATGTTCTACCCTCTTCTACGAGTGAATGAGCCGGGAAACGTCCCGGTTGCCTGGATGTCCGGGCAACAAGCTTCTTGTGAAAGCTGAACCGGATACTCCGCCACACCAGCTGTAAGAGGTTGTCTCCTGGCCAGCCGCCCTCCTGAGGGTTGCGGAGAACGGCCAATCAACGGGTTGCACGTAAGCAACAACCAGTCCGCGGCCTGCGCCGGGCATTCAGTGTGGTAATTAACGGGGGATACTCGCACGGGATTGCCTGCCGTATTGACCCCAGTCTTCAGGCAATCGGTAATTTTGACAGCGCGAAACTCCCTGTCAATAGCGGCGGCCCTATTCTCTGCCCATACCGGACAAAGGTCTGCCATACTTTGTGCGAGTATTTGAACCAGACTCAAGAAAGTTACCTTTACAAATGGCATGATAAACATAGGCTAAACAGAGACGGTACTGTTGCGGCAGTACTCCGACAAGGCTAACGCGGAATGAGTAGAGGCATGAACAGAAAAATTCTGACCCTGGCAGTACTACTGGTTGCAGCACCAGCGATATCTTCGGCGGGCTCCGTCTACAAATGGACTGATGAAGAAGGGGGGACGCATTTCGGTGATCGGGAACCAACCGGAAAACAGTCGGAGTCCATCAGCATACGCACCGGAAAACAGTCCGAAAGCAACCGCCAGAGCCCGCAGGAACAGGTAAAAGCCCTGGAAGACCAGGAAGCCGAAGAGACTGAGCGGAAAGAAGAAAGTGCGCAGGAAGCAGCACGACGCAAACAGCGGGAAGCAAACTGCGAGACTGCACGCAGCAATCTGAGTATTCTGCAGAGGAACAGCCGGATACGCGTGGAAGAGGATGGTGAGCAGCGCTATCTGTCAGAAGAAGAGATTGAGGAACAGCGCAAGAAGTTTGAGGAAATCGCCGAAGAAAATTGCGGCGAGCCCTCCGAAGAGTGAACCGCTGGGCGGCAAAGGGCGCCGTGGTCAGATCGAAAAAGGCGAGGCCAATTGCCCCGCCTTTTTCTTTCACATCAAGCCCTGGAAAACTCCAGAGCATGATCTTTCACCGTGCCGCGGATGGTATCCCCTGACTGAAAATCGCCCTGCAACAGCCTTTGCGCCAGCGGGTTTTCAATCATCCGCTGGATGGCCCGCTTGAGCGGGCGGGCACCATAAACCGGGTCGTAACCGACCTCCCCCAGCAATTCCATGGCAGCATCATCCAGCTCCAGTTTCATATCCTGCTCTTTCAGGCGCTTGCTGAGAATCTCGATCTGGACCTTGGCAATGCCCTGAATCTGGCTCCGGGCCAGCGGATGGAACACCACCACTTCGTCCACACGGTTAATGAATTCGGGCCTGAAGTGAGTGCCCACTTCCTCCATGACCGCTGCCTTCATGGCTTCATAGTTCTCTTCACCCGCTTTCTGCTGAATGATGTCCGAACCCAGGTTCGACGTCATCACGATGACGGTATTCCTGAAATCCACAGTCCGGCCCTGCCCGTCCGTCAGGCGACCATCTTCCAGTACCTGCAGCAGGATGTTGAACACGTCCGGATGTGCTTTCTCGACCTCGTCCAGCAACAACACCGAATAGGGCCTGCGGCGCACCGCCTCAGTCAGATAACCACCCTCTTCGTACCCCACGTAGCCGGGAGGCGCACCAATCAGGCGGGCAACCGAGTGCTTCTCCATGAACTCGGACATGTCGATGCGAACCATGGCTTCTTCAGTATCAAACAGGAAGGAAGCCAGAGCCTTACACAGTTCGGTTTTACCCACACCCGTTGGCCCGAGAAACAGGAATGAACCATTCGGACGATGCGGGTCCGAAAGACCTGCGCGGGAACGCCGTACCGCGTTGGAAACGGCTTCGACGGCTTCATCCTGGCCAATCACACGGCCATGGAGAGCCTCTTCCATGCGCATGAGCTTATCACGCTCGCCTTCCAGCATCTTCGACACCGGAATGCCGGTCCACTTGGACACCACCTCTGCTATTTCTTCGTCCGTCACCCGGTTACGTAGCAGCTTCATCTCCATCATTTCCGCCTGGCTCGCCATATCCAACTGGCGCTCCAGATCCGGAATCTGGCCGTACTGCAGTTCTGACATCCGGCCCAGGTCGCCGGCACGGCGGGCATTCTCCAGGTCTATCCTGGCCTGCTCGAGCTGACTCTTGATCTTCTGTGAGCCATGCAACGCCGCCTTCTCAGTATTCCAGACCTCTTCCAGGTCGGCGTATTCACGCTCAACCCCGGTGATCACATCCGAAAGCTCTGAAAGCCGCTTTTTGGACGCTGCGTCGGTTTCTTTTTTCAGCGCTTCACGCTCGATTTTCAACTGAATCAGGCGCCGCTCCAGACGGTCCAGCGCTTCCGGCTTGGAGTCCATCTCCATGCGAATCTGGCTGGCAGCCTCGTCCACCAGGTCAATGGCCTTGTCGGGCAACTGCCGGTCGGCGATGTAACGATGAGACAGCTTGGCTGCCGCGATGATGGCACCATCGGTCACTTCCACGCCGTGGTGCACTTCGTAGCGCTCCTTGAGGCCACGAAGTATAGCGATGGTATCTTCCTCGCTGGGCTCGGAGACCAGTACCTTCTGAAAACGGCGCTCCAGAGCGGCGTCCTTTTCAATATTTTCGCGATACTCATCCAGGGTAGTGGCACCCACACAATGCAGCTCACCCCGCGCCAGTGCGGGTTTGAGCATGTTGCCAGCGTCCATGGACCCTTCGGCTTTGCCGGCGCCCACCACAGTATGGATTTCGTCGATAAACAGGATGATCTGCCCCTCCTGCTTGGCCAACTCATTGAGCACGGCCTTCAGGCGCTCCTCGAAATCACCGCGGAACTTGGCGCCCGCAATCAGCGCGCCCATGTCCAGCGACAGCACCCGTTTGTTCTTGAGCCCTTCCGGCACTTCGCCGTTTACGATTCGCTGCGCAAGCCCCTCCACAATGGCGGTCTTGCCCACACCCGGCTCACCGATAAGCACGGGATTATTCTTGCGGCGCCGCTGAAGCACCTGGATGGTCCGGCGAATCTCGTCATCACGGCCAATCACCGGGTCCAGCTTGCCCGCTTCGGCACGCTCGGTGAGATCAATGGTGTATTTGCTCAGGGCCTGCCGGTTTTCTTCCGCAGAGGCGTCATCAACCGACTCGCCACCGCGAACTTCATCTATAGCGGTTTCCAGTGACGACTTATCGACACCCTGTTCGCGCAGAACCCGCCCCAGGCTGCCCCGATCATCAAGGGCTGCCAATAGCATCAATTCACTGGAGATGAACTGGTCACCGCGCTTCTGAGCCAGTTTGTCAGCGATATTGAACAGACGCCCCATGTCATTGGACATGGACACGTCGCCGGCCGAGCCCTGCACTTCCGGGAGGTTCTCTATCTCTTTTGCCACCGCCTGACGAATGCGACCGGGCTCTGCACCAGCCTGTTTCAGAAGAGGCTTGATGGAACCGGCGTCCTGATCCATCAACGCCTGCATCAAGTGCACCGGCTCGATAAAATTATGGTCTTTGCCCACTGCGAGGGACTGGGCGTCCGCAAGCGCGGTCTGCAGCTTGCTGGTCAGTTTGTCGATTCTCATGATTCTGGATTCCCCAATGTCTGTCATGCGGCCCGGAACGCTTATCCAGAGGCAGCATTTGGTCTGCTTTGACAGTTAATGT
>JBHEPI010000027.1:0-7420 GCA_046260345.1 Marinobacter sp.
TGCGCCGGATTGCCCCGCAACCTGAACACCAGATTTGCCGCCAAAACCGTTGCAAAACTGAAGGCTGTTTTCAGCCTGCGGACTGCCACTGAAACCAGCGCCAAACACCAAACCAATGAACGCCGGAGCCAGGCCTTTAACTGCGTATTATGCGAACGCGTTCGTATATCACCCATTCGTATAATTTCAATTTCAGTCGCTTAGACGACCTCAAAAAATCTGTTTAAAACAGAAACTAACCAAGATTCGCCATAGCTACCGCCTGAGTTATACGCCCTCCTTGGCCTGCTCTTCTCCCCCTAAGGAGGGCGTATAATTCCAAAATGTTAAAACACAGATTCAACAGTATCAGATACTTATAAAGGTTTCCCGCCCCTTCCTTAAAGTTTTGCGAACCGGTTCGTATAACTCCAGCCTGCAGCTTTCGTTGACGCACTAGCCTGTCTGAATATACTGTATATAAAAACAGCATCAGGACATTAATGATGGATACGGATATCCCACCGGCTATTCCGGGGCAGCCGACCCGATTCATGGACAGGCTTCGTGGCTTCATTCGCATGCGTGGCCTTGCCTATGCAACAGAAAAAACATATGTATTCTGGATCAAACGCTTTATCCGCTTCCATGATCGGAAACATCCGGAAACAATGGGCGCAGTAGATGTTGAAGCGTTTCTCTCACATTTGGTTTTACAGGCCAACGCCAGTGTAGCTACTCAGCGAGTTGCCTTGAATGCACTAATTTTCCTCTACCGGGAGTTCCTGGGAACTCCCATGGAAGGTCTTAATTACGAAGCGGCTCGCAAACCCGCAAAACTACCGACTGTCTTCAGCCCCGGGGAAGCAAAAGCCGCTATCAATAATCTGTCAGGAGAGTATCGGCTGATTGCCATGCTGATCTATGGTTCCGGCCTTCGCATTAATGAGGTGCTTCGGCTGCGTGTGAAGGATGTGGATTTTGGGATGCAGCAATTGGTGGTTCGCAGTGGCAAAGGCAAAAAGGATCGAATTACCCTTTTACCAGAATCCCTGCTGAAGTCTCTGACCAGGCAGATTGAAGCGGCCCTGCATCAGCATTCAAGTGACTTGGCCAAAGGGTTCGGCTCGGTATACCTGCCTTCGGGACTTGCCCGCAAATATCCGAATGCCAGCCAGGAACCTGATTGGCAGTATGTGTTCCCTGCTTCAGAACTGTCAGTGGATCCACGGTCTGGCATTCGCCGACGGCACCACATGCTCGATAGAACGGTACAGAAAAGCTTCCGGAAGGCGATTCGGTCGGCAGGCATTCGCAAACCCGCAAACAGTCACACATTCCGGCACAGCTTTGCCACCCGTTTACTGGAAGCCGGGTACGACATCCGGACGATTCAGAAATTGCTGGGCCACGCAGACATTCGGACCACGGAAATCTATACCCATGTCGTCCGCAAAGGCGGTTTCGGGGTGCGCAGCCCCGTAGATGATGCCTTCTAGCTTTCCCGATTAGTGTGTTGAATTACTGCATTTCCCCATAGGCTGCATCGGTTCGTGCCGCCATGATGTAATCGTTTTTATGCAGGCCACCAATCTTGTGGGTCCACCAACGTACCGTCACTTTGCCGTATTCCAGCAGGATGGCGGGATGATGGCCTTCGGCTTCGGCCAGGTCGCCCACCTTGTTGGTGAATGCCTGGGCCTGGGCGAAGTTCTTGAGCTTGAACACTCGCTGTAGCTGCTCTTCGCCATCCAGTTCAACAACCTGCCATTCCGGCACGTCTTTACCAAGGGCCTGTTTTTCGTCTGCAGTAACTTGGGGTGCGTCTGCGCTGCAGGCTTCACAGCTTTGTTGCGTCAATTCACTCATTTCAACCTCCATGGTTGATGGCTGTACTACAAGCGTGGGTTCGTTCAGCCAGATTATCAACCCGGTGCTTGAAATCACCTGCCTTTCAGAATACTGTATATTTAAACAGTATATTGAGAATTTTCATCATGAGTGAACTTCTGAACACGCTGATGCAGGACGCCCGTGTCTGGCAGGGGCATCGACATACCCGGACCACACACCCTGCAGAGCCAACCGGCTACCAGGTTCTGGATAACCAGCTCGGAGGCCTGGGCTGGCCACGGGGCGCCCTGAGCGAGTGTCTGCTGGACGCCCCCGGTATTGGTGAGTTGCATTTGCTGCTGCCACTCATGCAGCGGGTATGTGCTGAAGGTAAAACCGTATTCTGGATCAATCCACCTCATACGCCTTACGCTCCCTCCCTGGCCCGGGAGGGTGTCAATCTGGACCAGGTGGTACTGATTGATACGGAAAATGGTGGTGACTTCCTGTGGACGCTGGAAAACTGCCTGCGCTCGCCGGTAACCGGGCTGGTGATGGCCTGGCCCGGAAAATTGGCCGCGCGGGAGATACGGCGCCTGCAGCTGGCGGCGGAGGCCGGCAGTAATGTGTGTGTTCTGTTCCGTGAACGCCATTATGCTGAACAGAATTCATCGGCAGCGCTGCGCCTGGCACTGGCCCCGGGAGAGCGCCAGGATCTCAGAATCAATGTGCTGAAACGCCGTGGTAGCTGGCCCGGGCAATGCTGCTCACTGGCCATGAACCAGCGGGCAGACCTTGCCTTTCGGGACGCGCCTCGGGTGGTTCAGGGCCCCTGGTCTGGCCGGGCCGGGTAAGGCGCATCATGCTCTGGTTGTACCTGCACTTCCCTCACCTGCTGCTGGACCATATTCGCCGCTCCCATGAAAACCACGGAGCACTGGCCGTTGTGGAGGGTTCCGGGCAGAAAGTCATTCAGGCCTGCCCGCAAGCCCGGGCCCAGGGCGTGCAGGCCGGCATGCGCCTGAAAACCGCCATCAGTCTGGTGCCGGAACTGGGCATGGTAAGGGCGGACCATCAGCAGGAAGCCCGGATACTGGAAGACCAGGCTCGCTGGCTGTATCGCTATGCAGCCCATATTGTACTGGTACCGCCAGACGGCCTGCTGGCAGAAGTAGGCAGCCTGCAGCGGCTTTATGGCGGGTTATCAGCCGTCTGGCAAACCGTGGAACAAGGCCTGAACGAACGCGAGCTGAATGCCTGGGTTGCCGTCGGTCATACGCCTCTTGCGGCCGGGCTGATCGCCCGCACGGGCAAAGGCGAATGTACAGCGGATAAAGGCCATATCCTGCGCACCCTGGGGCAGTTGTCGTTGCTGGCTGCGGAGTTTGATAACAAAACCCGTACCCGGCTGCAACGGATTGGTCTCAGGACTTTTGGTGAAGTCCTTGCGTTACCACCCAATGAGCTGGCCCGCCGTTTGTCGCCACAAACCCTGGCCTATGTCCAGAAGATTCAGGGTAACCGGGCAGACCCACAAACACCCTGGCAACCACCCCACTCTTTTCGCCAGCAGGCGGACTTTGTGCAGGAAATCGAGCAGTCTCAAGGTCTGCTGTTTCCGCTGCAACGCATCCTCTGTGAACTGGAGGAAGACCTTTGCTGGCGGCAACAGGATACCGACAGCCTGTTACTGGTCCTGCGTCACCGTCATCAGGAATCCACCCGCCTTCGGATTCGCACGTCCGGCCCAGAGCACCGGGCCGAAATCTTCCTGAATCTGATTCACCTGCGACTGGAACAACACCCTCTGAGAGCACCGGTGATCTCGCTGTTGTTGTCGGTAAAGCGATTTCTCGGGCGGGAAGCGGTCACAGGCCAAGATCTACTGGGTGAAACACAGGATCTGAACGAAGCCTGGCACACCCTGATCAGTCGACTTCAGGCACGGCTTGGTGACAATGCCCTGCGGCAGCTATCGCCACAGGCGGACCACCGGCCTGAACGGGCCTGGTCGGCATCGGAAGTACTGCGAGGGCATAACACCCGGCTACCGGATTATACCCAACTGCCCCGCCGCCCGTTATGGTTGCTCAAGGGCCCGCAACCGCTTACCGAAGCTCCTTCGGTATGGTTTTCAGGGCCGGAGCGCATCAGCGGTGGCTGGTGGGATGGCCAGCGGGTACACAGGGATTATTACATTGCACAACTGGTCAGCGGCCAGCTTGCCTGGGTATTCCGGGATGTGCGGGATGGCTGGTTTGTACACGGATGGTTCGGCTGATGAGTGAGGATTCTTACGCAGAATTATTCTGCTTCAGCAATTTCACCTTCCTGACCGGGGCCTCACACCCCCATGAGCTGGCAGAACAGGCTGACAGACTGGGCTATATCGCCCTGGCGATTACCGACGTCTGCTCCGTGGCCGGCATTCCCCGGGCCTGGGCCGCACTGAAAGAAAGTCCGGTAAAGCTGATTACCGGCAGCTGGTTTGAGCTCGAAGACGCTCCGCCGGAGTCTTCAGCTCCGCGCTTTATTCTCCTGGCCCGCACCCGCAAGGGTTATGGTCAGCTCTGCCAGTTGATCACCACCGGGCGCCGACGGGCTGAAAAAGGCCAGTACCAGTTATTCACCCGGGACATTGAAACCCACACCCTGGATGACTGTCTGTGCCTCTGGTTGCCGCCTTCGTCTGGCGAGGCAAATGCGGATCAGGCCCTGGCTTGCGGCGAATGGCTTCAGCGCCTGTTTGAGCCGACCCTCTGGATAGCCGCAACCCGCACTCTTGAGGCCGGGGAGGATCAGCAGCTGGCCCGGGTGCGCTGGCTGGCTGATCATTTGCGCTGCCCCGTGGCTGCCACCGGCGAGGTACATATGCACAGCCGGGATCGACAGCCTCTGCAGGATGTACTTACTGCCCTGCGCAACCATACCAGCCTGGAAAACGCCGGCCACTGCCTGTTCCAGAACGGAGAGCGCTATCTGAGGCCATTAAATGTCTTACAGCGCCTGTATCCTGAACCCTGGCTCAGGGAAACCCTGGCCATTGCCCGGCAATGCACCTTCGAGCCCGGCAGCCTGCGTTACGAATACCCGCCGGACCTCGTCCCGGACAATGAATCACCGGCAGCCTGTCTGAAACGCCTGACCAGCGAGGGCGAACGCAGGCGTTACCCCGAAGGTACGCCCCTAAGTGTCCAGGGGCTGATCCGCAAGGAGTTGGCCCTGATTTCAGAAATGAAGTACGAACACTACTTCCTGACGATCCACGACATCGTCGCTTTTGCCCGCAGCAAGGGCATCCTCTGCCAGGGCCGGGGCTCTGCCGCCAACTCGGCGGTGTGTTATTGCCTGGGAATCACCGAGGTGAATCCGGCACGGGTGGAATTGCTGTTCGAACGCTTTATCTCCAGGGACCGTGACGAGCCACCCGATATCGATGTGGATTTCGAGCACGAGCGGCGGGAAGAAGTCATCCAGTATATCTACCAGCGCTACAGCCGCGAACGGGCTGCCCTGGCTGCCACGGTGATCCGCTACCGGCCACGCAGCGCCATCCGGGATGTGGGCAAAGCCCTGGGCTTTGACCCCGCCATGGTGGAACAGTTACTGGAAGGCATAGACTGGCGGGACAGGGCCAGTGACTGGCGCCAGCAGATTCTCGACAAACACCTTACCCGTAACCCGAAAGTCGCCGACCAGTTCTTTACCCTGGTGAATACTCTACTCGGTTTTCCACGCCATCTGTCCCAGCATGTGGGCGGCTTTGTGATAAGCGCCGGCCCGTTGGCCGAACTGGTACCGGTGGAAAACGCCGCGATGGCTGATCGCACGGTGATCCAGTGGGACAAAGACGACCTGGAAAGTCTGGGGCTTATGAAAGTGGACGTACTTGCACTGGGCATGCTGACCGCCATCCGTAAGGCTCTGGAACTGATCAGTGAGGAAAAGGGCTCACTGTTCACTATGCAGGATATCCCCCAGGAAGACCCGGACACCTATGCCATGCTCCAGAAGGGTGACAGCATCGGCGTCTTCCAGGTGGAGTCCCGCGCCCAGATCAACATGCTGCCGCGCCTGAAACCCGAAACGTATTACGACCTGGTGATCGAGGTGGCCATTGTCCGCCCCGGCCCTATCCAGGGCGACATGGTTCATCCCTACTTACGCCGCAAACACGGGCTTGAACCGGTCGACTACCCCAACGATGCCGTGCGGAAAGTCCTTGAGCGCACCCTGGGGGTACCCATCTTCCAGGAACAGGTGATCAAACTGGCCATGGTGGCGGCCGGCTTCTCCGCCGGTGAAGCCGACAAGCTCCGCCGTGCCATGGCGGCCTGGAAATCCCACGGTGACCTGACTCCGTTCCGGGACAAACTCATCAACGGCATGCTGGAAAGGGGCCATGATTCTGCTTTCGCTGAGCGGCTGTATCTCCAGATCTGCGGTTTCGGCGGTTACGGCTTCCCGGAATCCCATGCCGCCAGTTTTGCGTTACTGGTGTATGTGTCCTCCTGGATCAAGCGCCACTACCCGGCTGCCTTCTATTGCGCCCTGCTTAACAGCCAGCCCATGGGATTTTATTCACCATCCCAACTGGTTCAGGACGCCCGCCGCCATAACGTCACCGTGCTGCCACCGGATGTCAATCAAAGCCAGTGGCACCATACTCTCGAAGAGCCCAGCCGCCATCTGCGCCTGGGCCTGAGGCTGATACAGGGCCTGTCCACCAGCGGTTCCGAGCGACTTTGTCAGCATCGCCCGCAACAGGGTTACCAAACCACCAATGAACTCCGCCGCCTGGCCAGCCTGAACCAGCGAGACATGGAGCTGCTGGCCGGCGCCAACGCCATGCCGGCGTTCACCACTAACCGCCATCAGGCTTATTGGCAACTGCTTGACCAGGAACAGCCCACGGAACTCTTTGCCGAAGAAGCACCGGCCAGCTATCAGCCCGAACCTTGTGCCCAACTCCCTGAGCCTACCGAAGGCCAGAACGTCCTCGCCGACTACGCCAGCCAGGGCCTGACCCTGCAACGCCATCCGCTGGCCCTGCTCCGGGAACAGGGCCACCTGAAATTCTGTCTCAGCGCCGAACAACTCAAAACCACCAAGGCCGGAATCCCCGTCCAGGTCGCTGGCCTGGTCACCGGCCGCCAACGCCCCGGCTCTGCCTCCGGCGTTACCTTTGTCACCCTGGAAGACGAAACCGGCAATGTGAATGTGGTGGTGTGGCTGG
This sequence comes from Marinobacter sp., assembly GCA_046260345.1. GTDB lineage: Bacteria > Pseudomonadota > Gammaproteobacteria > Pseudomonadales > Oleiphilaceae > Marinobacter. The sequence goes on from JBHEPI010000027.1 coordinate 7,049, forward strand.
AAACGGCACGGCGACAGCGGAAGCCGCTGATAACAGCACGGTTGTTACATGTGAAGGGTGTGCTGGAAAGAGAGGGGGAGATTGTTCATGTGATGGCGGGGAGGTTGTCGGATTTGAGCCATTTGATTGAGGCGTTGCCGGTTAGTTCGCGGGATTTTCATTGAGTTTGTCGGATTACGCCTTCGGCTAATCCGGCCTACCGGAATACGATAACTCTGGAGTTCAAGGCTGATCGAGTAGGAGGGGGAGTTACCTCCCCCGTCCTCTCACACCACCGGGCATACGGTTCCGTACCACGGCGGTTCACGGTTGGCTCTGAAGCCGGTGCATCGTATCCAGCAAGCTTACCAGAGACAGGCCGTCGAACACCCT
>JBHEPI010000110.1:0-22029 GCA_046260345.1 Marinobacter sp.
GGAAGTCTTTATCCGCCTGTACGACGAAGGCCTGGTCTACCGTGGCAAGCGTCTGGTCAACTGGGACCCGAAGCTGCACACCGCCATTTCCGATCTGGAAGTGGAGAACAAGGAAGAAAAGGGCTTTTTCTGGCACCTGCGCTACCCGCTGGCCGATGGCGAAAAGACACAGAACGGCAAGACCTACCTGGTCGTAGCCACCACCCGACCGGAAACCATGCTGGGCGATACCGCCGTGGCCGTTCACCCGGACGATGAACGCTACCAGCACCTGGTCGGCAAATTCGTGGATTTACCGTTGGTAGGCCGCCGCATTCCCATTATTGCGGATACCCACGCCGACCCTGAAAAAGGCAGTGGCTGCGTAAAAATCACCCCGGCCCATGACTTCAACGACTACGCAGTGGGCAAGCGCAACAACCTGGTAATGATCAACGTCATGACCCAGGACGCCTGCATCCGCGATGTGGCCGAGGTGGTCAACCCGGATGGTACCGAGAACACCGAGACAGACGGCAGCCTGCCGCCAGTCTACGCAGGCCTCACCCGTGAAGATGCCCGCAAACAGATCGTGGCGGACATGGACGCGGAAGGCCTGGTTGAAGAAGTAGAAGACCACGTGCTGAGCGTACCCCGCGGTGACCGCTCCGGCCTGATCATCGAGCCGATGCTGACGGATCAGTGGTTCGCCGATGCCAAAACCCTGGCTAAACCCGCCATTGAAGCGGTGGAAGACGGCCGCATCCAGTTCGTGCCCAAACAGTACGAGAATATGTATTTCGCCTGGATGCGCGACATCCAGGACTGGTGTATCTCCCGCCAACTCTGGTGGGGCCACCGCATCCCCGCCTGGTACGACGCCGACGGCAACATTTATGTGGGCCGTAGCGAAGAAGAAGTGCGCCAGAAACACAACCTGACCGCCGACCTGGAACTGAACCAGGACGACGACGTTCTGGATACCTGGTTCAGCTCTGCCCTCTGGACTTTCGGCACCCTGGGCTGGCCGGAAATCACCGAGCGCCTGAAAACCTTCCACCCCACCGATGTGCTGGTGACCGGTTTCGACATCATCTTCTTCTGGGTTGCCCGGATGATCATGATGACCATGCATTTCATGAAGAACGAGGACGGCACCCCGCAGGTGCCCTTCAAGACCGTGTACGTGACCGGCCTGATCCGCGATGAACATGGCGACAAGATGTCCAAGTCCAAGGGCAACGTCATCGACCCGCTGGATATGATCGACGGTATTGAGCTGAATGACCTGCTGGAAAAGCGCACCGGCAACCTGATGCAGCCCAAGCTGGCCGAGAAAATAGGCAAGCGCACAAAGAAAGAATTCCCGGAAGGTATCACCGCCCATGGCACGGATGCCCTGCGCTTCACCCTGGCGGCCATGGCCACCACCGGCCGTGACATCAACTGGGACATGAAGCGACTGGAAGGTTACCGCAACTTCTGCAACAAGCTTTGGAACGCAGCCCGCTACGTGCTGATGAACACCGAAGGCGAAGATTGCGGTGTTAACGATGAGCCGGTGAAGCTATCTCTGGCAGACCGCTGGATCATCAGCGAACTGCAAACCTGCGAGCAGGACGTGATCCGCCACCTGGACCAGTATCGTTTCGATCTGGCCGCCTATGCCCTGTACGAGTTTATCTGGAACGAATACTGCGACTGGTATCTGGAACTGTCCAAGCCGGTCCTGAACGACGACAACGCCAGTGCCGAGGCGAAGCGTGGTACCCGCCGTACACTGGTTCGTGTTCTCGAAGCAGTACTGCGCCTGGCACACCCGATCATGCCGTTCATTACCGAGGAAATCTGGCAGCGCATTGCGCCACTGGCCGGTAAAACCGGCGACAGCATCATGCTGCAGCCCTTCCCTCAGCCAGACGAAAACAAGCAGGACCCCGCTATTGCCGCCGATATCGAATGGCTGAAAGGCGTGATTGTTGCGGTACGGAATATCCGCGGCGAGATGAACATTTCCCCGGCAAAGGCCATCCCGGTGCTGCTCCGCGGAAAAGCCCCGGAAGACAGGCGCCGGCTGGACGAGAATCGCCAGTTCCTGGCATCACTGGCCAAGCTGGACAGCGTGGAATGGTTTACCGGGGGCGAAGCTCCCATGTCTGCCACCCAGCTGGTTGGCGAGATGGAAGTGCTGGTACCCATGGCCGGTCTGATCGACAAGGACGCCGAACTCAAACGCCTCGACAAGGAGTTGGAGCGGCTGCAGAAAGAAATAGGCCGGCTGGAAGGCAAGCTGGGCAACGAGAAGTTCACCGCCAAGGCACCGGCCGAGGTGGTAGAGAAAGAGAAAGACAAACTCCAGGATGCCCAGGGCAGCATGAGCCGTCTCAGTGAGCAGCGAGCCGCTATCGAGGCCATGTAAACCATGAACGGACATGGGGAGAATCCGCAGCTACCCGGGAATGGCCTTATAGCCATTCTCGGGGCCGGTTCCCTCGGCCAACTATGGGCGGGATATCTGCCAGCCGGTAAAGTGGCATTTATCCCCCGTGCCGGTTGCACCGGAGAACCGGGCACGGAATCACTGGACTATCGCCTTGAACGATTTGATGGTGCCACACTGCCTGTAACCGTGCCATGGCTGGCCGCCCCCGCAGAAACCCCCTCTGTGCTACTGGTCACTACCAAGGCCGGCGATACGCTCAGCGCACTTGCGCCGAACCTGGCCAGCTTTTCCCCGGACACGCCGCTTGTGCTATTTCAGAACGGCATGGGGAGCCAGCAGGCCGTCGCAGAGCGTTGGCCAGACCGGCCCATCCTGGCAGCCACGACCACCGAAGGCGCTAACCGCCCGAAGCCTGGTTATACAGTCCATGCCGGCAAAGGAGAAACCTGGATCGGTGCCCTGACAGGCAGCGCGAGTTCGCTGCTCAACCCGGTCGTGAAAACCCTCGCCGCCAGTGGCCTGACCATCCACCCGGAAGCCGATATCCACCACAGGCTCTGGGACAAATTGCTGGTGAATGCCGGCATCAACGCTTTTACCGCTATTCTCGATTGCCGCAATGGCGACATCCTCAATCACCCCTTCTACCGGAAACATATAGACGACCTGTGCGCGGAGATAGCGGCGGTGCTCGCCGCTGAGGGCTGCCAGCCACTAACGCCCAAGGCGATTCGCAGGCGTATCGAAGCGGTCGCCCGAAGCACGGCAAACAACACATCGTCCATGCTGAGCGACCGGCAACAGGGCCGGACCACCGAGATTGAATTCATTAACGGTTATATTGCACGGCGGGGAAAAGCACAGGGAATTAATGTGCCGGTGAACCAAATGCTGACGCGACAGGTACAACAACTTTCGGCAGAGACAAAGGCCGGGAATCCACCCAATCACACCAGACCAGGAGCATCCTGATGGGCAATCGCCTTTCCAAAATCTACACACGTACCGGAGACGACGGCTCAACCGGGCTGGCCGATGGTAATCGCATCGCCAAGAATGCCCAGAGAGTCGAGGCCATGGGCACGGCCGATGAACTGAACTGCCACATCGGGTTGTTGATTGAATGCCTCGACAGCGATGACGAGTTGGTTGAGAGCCTGCGTCGCATCCAGCATCACCTGTTTGATCTGGGTGGCGAGTTTGCCATCCCCGGCAGCAAAGTCATCGGCCACAACCATATCCAGTGGCTTGAGCAGACCCTGGACGCCCATAATGAAGGTCTGCCGCCGCTGAAAAACTTCGTGCTGCCCGGCGGATCTCCCGCTGCGGCTCAGTGCCACATGGCCCGTGCCGTTTGCCGCCGCGCCGAGCGGGTGGTGGTGGCGCTGAGCCACGAGGATTCCATCAATACCGATTCCCGGCATTACCTGAACCGGTTATCCGATCTGTTGTTTGTGTTTGCTCGCAGCCTGGCCCGGCGCAACGGGGGTGAGGAAATTCTGTGGGAACAGAAAAAATCCGGAATGTAAGCGGGTTGCCAGGGCCTCCATAACCGGAGGCCCTGGCAAGATCATACCCGGAAGGCTTCCACAAGCCGCTGCAGTGAGGCGGTCAACTGGGACATTTCACGGGAAGAAGCCAGGGTCTCCTCGGCATTGTCGGCTGTCTTTCGGCCCAGCACGCTGATCTGCTCAACATTGGTATTCACATTCTTCGCCACTGCGGACTGCTCTTCCGCCGCCTGAGCAATCTGGTGGCTCATATCCACAATGGTCGAGATACCCTGGGCAATACGATCCAGAGCCTCGGTCACTTCAGACGATTTCTTCACCGTGGTTTCGGTTACATCATGGCTGTTGGTCATGGCCGCAACAGCATCTTTTACGCCACTTTGCAGGCGGGAAATCATACCTTCAATTTCTTCCGTGGACTTGTGTGTGCGCTGGGACAACGAACGCACCTCGTCAGCTACCACGGCAAAGCCACGCCCCTGCTCTCCGGCACGGGCTGCTTCTATGGCAGCATTCAGCGCCAGCAGATTGGTCTGTTCGGCAATGGCCTTGATCTCAACCAAAACCTGGCTGATGTTGTCACTGTCTGCATTCACCCGGTTGATCACCTCAACCGCGCCGGCAATTTCAGTTGCCAGATGATTGATGGTTTCAACGGTATCGGCCACCACATCGCGCCCTTTCTCGGTATCCTTCTCTGCCGTACCGGCGCTGTCAGACACCCTGTGGGCACTCTCGGTCACTTCGTTAACCGCTTCCACCATCTGGTTCATGGCTTCGTTGATCTGGCCGGATTCTTCCATCTGGCGGGCAACTGCCTGACTGTTGGCGGCGGCTGTTTCATTGACCCGGGTTGCCTGGCGATCAACGTCCGATGTAGTGCTGCTGACAGACCGTATCAGCTCGGCAATCCGGTCTGTCATGTTGTTGAACTCCGTGGTCAGCTCACCCAGCTCGTCCCGGTTATCCAGTTCGATATGAGCCGTCATGTCGCCTGCAGCCACATTGCGGGCCGCCTGGCTGAACCGGTTGATAGCCCTGCGCACAGACATGAAAAAACCGATATAGAGGTACACCACCACCAGCAATACCGCAACAAGAGCAAGGATAATGAGCTGTCGCTGACGGATCTCGCCTTCCAGGCGTGCGTTCAGGTTGTCGCTTACCACATCGAAAATACCCGACGTAAAGGCATCATAGTAAACCAGTTGGTTTTCGACGGTCCTGTTGAAATCCGGCCATGGCAACTCCAGACGCATGGGCGCAATGACATTGGTATCAAGTTCATTCCGAATGCCGATCAGGCTCCCCTCAATACCTTCAACGGCGTCACCGGTCTTTGCGGCCAATGCGGGTGATGAATCAATTGTGACGGCGAGGGAAGGGCCAAGAAGCGATGCGCGATTGGTCAGCTGGTCGTATATTTCGTTAAGGATATCACTGAGGCCATAGCCCACCTGCCCCTCAAGCAGCGCAAAAGTGCCAAAAGAGCGAGCCCGCCCGACAATGCTTTCGGCGTCCGGCAGAGCCTCACGCACAAGTCCCAGCAGCAGCAGGTTCTCCCGTGAGGCATCCTGGCCCAGGCCGGAAATCTCGATAGTGGCGGAAAGCATGGCGCGGACTTTCTGGACGAATTCCTGATAATACTTGAACTGAGGGTCGATATTGCCCTGGTAGCTATCGGATGATTGCAGCTTTTGCCAGTCTTCCCGCAGCAGCGCAACCTGTTCAGCCCAATTGCCGGATGTGTCGAACTTTGCATCTGTGCCGGTCAGTTCTTCCAGGATACGGTCGATTCTCTCTGCTGCCTCGTCAGACCTGGAAAGCAGTTCACTGTCATCCTTGGTCTTGCCCGGCGCACGGAAATCACGGTACTCAAGGGATGCTTCAAGAAGCGAGTCAACCTTCTCAAGCTGCTCCAGACCTTCGATGCCGCGGGTCATGGTTTCCACCGACTGGTTCAGCTCGCTTATTACCAGCCAGGAAAGGGCAACGATAGGCAGCAGAAACAGGACGCTGATCAGGCTGAACTTGTAGAACATAGGCAGCCGGTTCATCAACGACACAGCAGGCTTGATAAGCTGATTCACGTATACCCCCACACACAAGGCTTTAAAAAATGAAACTTTATTCAATTTGTTTATAGTGTCGACTAAAGTACTACAAACTTGAGTGTTTTTCGGCGTATAAATGTAATTTTTGTTTAAACGTTCAGCCTATATAACGCCCGCGATGACCAGCAGGGCCAAAACACAAATCCATACCAGCATGCTCCGGTTGAGAAGGTCCCGGATTGCGTCCAGGCTGCGTCGGCCATAATCTGGCCATTCATCAGGGTGAATCTGTGAAAAGCGACCTGGGTCGAGCGCATAGCCTGTCAAAGCACTGTCGGCAGCAGCCATCAGGATCTGGTCGCTTTTCAGCGTTATACCGGCCAGAATCCGCTTCCCCTCACTCATCCAGCCAGCCAGGTCCCCGGCTACCCCGAAGGTAAACGACAGCAAGCGCGAGGGTATCCAGTTGAGAACTTCTGCCAGTGATGCAAAACCGGGCCTGGCTGCCGCCTGTGGCCAGTGGTCGCGCAATGCAATGACTCCCCGAGCGAAAAACGCCATCGCAGGGCCACCAACCACATACCAGAAGGCAATCAGGAAAAATCGCTCGAACACCTGGACCATCAGTGTCCGCGTGAGAATCAGGTGCATCGCTTCCGGCGAGGCCGCAGCACCACGGTCTCTTGCAGGAAGACGGCCCCTGATATGGTGCCAGGCAGCCTGCATATCGCCCCTGGCCCAGGACGCACTATAGGCTTCCAGCGGTGAACGCCAGCCCGGAGCGCCCATCAGCATGACCAACAGCATGAATTCCAGGGGATACGCCGCCATTCTCCAGCCCAGGTCTGCCAGGTACCACTCTCCGACAGCAATCAGCAGCGCCGGCACGGCAACCGTGACCAGCCCCTTCCACTTTACCGCCTCTTTTCCTGCAGCAGCTTTGCTGTTACCACGAAAGAAAGCGCGCCAAAGAGGCGCCCCGGACCATGCGTTTGCCGCATCCAGTTTGCGCCTCGTCAGGTATGCGAGAAGAAATACCACCAGAGCCATCAGCCAACCCCCTCGGTTCGCTGCCCGACGTCCAGCAACTTCCGATAGCGGGACCAGTTGAACGCGGTCCCCGGATCGGTTTTCCGGCCTGGCGCGATATCACTGTGGCCAGTAATCCTGTCCGGGGTGATTTCCGGCCACGCCGCCATGATCAAGTGTGTCAGGTCCGCCAGCATCTGATACTGGGCGGGGGTATAGGGAATGTCATCCGCACCTTCCAGTTCAATGCCAATGGAGAAGTCATTACACTCCTCCTCACCCTGAAAGCATGACCGGCCGGCGTGCCAGGCCCTGTCCAGCAGATTGACAAACTGCACCGGCGAACCGTCCCGGCGGATCAGCAGATGAGAAGACACCTTCATCCCGGCAATCGTCTCGAAATAGGGATGTGCAGAAGCTTCAAGCTGATTGCAGAAAAAACGCTCTATGGCATCACCACCGAACTGCCCGGGTGGCAGACTGATGTTGTGAACCACCAGCAGGGAGATAGCAGCACCATCCGGGCGAGGGCCGAAGTTGGGTGACGGGCACCAACTGGCCGATGCCACGCGCCCGGTTCGGCGCAGTGTGGAGCTCAGGTTTTCAGAAGAGTCAAAGGAGCAGTGTGATGCTTTTCGTTCAGACAATGTTTTTCCAGCAGGCCGGCGGCAGACGTTTGAAAATCATCCACCTCTGTTACTTTCATGCCTGTGATTGAAGCATAAAGTCGCCTGCCTTGCTATCTGCTCAGTCCTTGCGACTGCTGCGCAGGTTATCGATGATGGACTCAAGTGCCCGATCGAAAATCAGGCCATCGTCGAGCATGGTGATTTCTTCCGCTGCCAGTGCCGCGGCCAGATCCTCGCGCTGATACTCGACCACTTTCGCACCACTGCGATTCACAAAGATGTATTTGCCCGTCGCCTTGATAAATGCGGCCAGCTTGCAGCGGGTTTTGCTACCATCCCGGATAAGCTCTACCCAGGAACCGACACGAAGGCTGTCAGCGCGATCCAGCCATTGAGGATCAAGGCCGCCATCGGCCACTGGCGCCTCCTCAGCCTCGGCGCTGACCACTTCGGCCTCAGTAGCGGTTGGCTCGGAAGCCTGCTCTGGATCTGTGCTTTCTGTCGGCAGCGCCGGGGCCTCCGGACTCACCCTGTCTTCCAACGGGGCCGATGCAGGAGGGTCAACCTCGGCGGTTTTTGCCTCAACCGGCGCTTCAACAGGCTCAGCACGACGGGACGTGGTTACCAGGCGCTGGAATACGTCCACATGGGCCAGCTCAAGATCACGGATAGCCGCGTCCGTTGCGAACGGATCCCAGGCAATTTCCTGTAACGCTGACCTTAATCCGTCCACGATACCGGGGATGGCCCTCAGCAGCTCACTGCGGGTGTCGTCTTCGACCGGCCTCGGATCCACACTCCAGACCAACTGACGGGTCAACACCGACGCAGCCTGCCAGCGCTCACTGTCTTCCCCTTCACGCAGCACCACCCACTGGAGGTACTTGGACCAGGCCTCGTTAAGCAGCGTTACCAGCTGAGAAGGAAGATCACGGCCACTCATCTGTTCGCTCAGTAGCGTTTCCGTTGCCCTGGATGCCCTTTCCTGTTTGGCCCGGCCCTCTTCCGCATCACGAAGCCGCTGCTCCACAAGTTCTCGCCGGCGCCGGTCCAGGTCCATGAAATGCCCGAAGTCGTTGAGCAGCTCGCTGAATATTTCCACATTGTCGGTGAATTCATTCAGAACACGATCAACCACTGATTCAATCTTTTCCCGCAGGGGGTCACGCTGACCGGATTTTTTCTCGGTCCATCCAATGGCTGACATGGCCAACTCATTCAGCAGCTTCCTAACCGGATGCCCGCCGCGGTTGAAAAAATTCCTGTCACTCAGGGCCACCTTGAGCACCGGAATCTGCAACCGGCCGATCACAGCTTTCATGACGGGGTGAAGCTGGCGGTCTTCAAGAATAAAATCAAACAGCATGGAAACCAGGTTGATAACATCGCTGTCTACCTGGCCAACATTGAACTTGCCACCGGTTTGCGCTTGAAATACTGGCTGCAGTTGCTCGGACAAAGGCACCACTACGCCCTGCCCCCAATGAATCGATTGTGTCTGAATATCGCTCAGGCGCGACATCAGGGTGCCGGTATCCAGCAACCCTGCCGCTCCGGATGGCATACCACCACCGGCGCCACTCTGGCCCTGGCCCTGATGCAGCAATGCACTGAGCTCGGAGAAAGTGGCCCGGACATCCTCATCCGGGGCCGTCAACGGGCCCGCAGAGTCTGACTCCGCACGCTCTGAAAGGAGTCCTTCACTATGACCGGCACCCGAAGCCGGTCTTCCGGAAGACGGACGGCTCCCGGTCGGAGGACGACGCATATCCGGCAGCACACCTTCGCCGATCAGCGTTTTGTTAGCATCTTTGTATACGTCCCCCAGAACCCCAACCAGCAGACGGTCAAACAGTTTCAACACCACCAGCTTGGCACGAATGTCGATTTCCAGGTCTGAACAGGCTTCTGCAACACCGCCGCAGATCACTTCAGGGCTCAGGGGCATCTGGCTGTCTTGAAGCTTTACCGAGGGCACCAGGTGAGAAACCCGCGCGTTCAGCAGCCGAATTGCCTCCGCATGCTGGTTGCGGAGCTTGTTGATGAGGTTGTCGATGGCGACCTGCTGCTCAAGATCGGAGTGGTCAACCAACTCCAGCGAGTCCTGGTCAACTTCATCGAGGCTGCCGCTTCCGCCACCCGGGCGAAAGGAACCAATTTCATTGAAGGCACGGCTAACGTACTGCAGAACCGAAACAGTTATATTCTTGCGCCGCAGCCGAAGCTCACGCATCGCGTCAAAGTACGCAGTCTGGTCCTGATTGGTCCCGGCTTTGTCTGCCAGCTCGAAAAGCGCATCGTCGGCCTTGTCAAAAAAACCGGACATCACCGACTTCAGGGACTGCCCAGATACGTCACGCAGGCGCACCAGAGAACCCGGCAGGGAAAACCTGTCCGGCAGTTTCTGGTTTTTGAGACTCACGACTTTGTTATCCTGCGCCATTCGGCTACTCCGGACAGTGGCTGGAGACATGTGTTATTGCACATCTTAGGCCTTAGCGGCGTCACCTTGTGTCAGAATTTGTCACCTTTTGTGTTTAAGTGATGACGGTCACAGTTTAGCATTGTGACCGACTCCTGTTTGGCGAATACCTTGCCTGGCTTTAGAATCAATACTCCGAATCGAATCCGTTACCCAGACCCAGTAAACCGACCGGAACCCCACCATGATCCCAGCTGAAATGCTTCGCCAGTCCCGTATCGAAACCGTCGCCCAAAGCCTGCGGGAAGATATCGGCGATGGCGATATCACCGCCATGCTGATACCGGAAGACCGGTTAAGCCGGGGGCGGGTCATTACCCGCGAGACTGCAACGGTTGCCGGGCGCGCCTGGGTTGAAGAGGTCTTCAGACAGGTGGATCCACGGGTTACCCTGACGTGGAGCGTCAGCGACGGGGACGAAGTGAGTCCCGACCAGTTGCTGCTCACGATGCAAGGTCCGGCGCGTAGCCTGCTTACCGCAGAGCGCTCTGCGCTGAACTGGCTGCAGATGCTATCCGGGGTCGCCACAGCCTGCGCCACCTATTCACGCCGGGTCGCCCATACCAGTGTGCAACTGCTCGATACCCGCAAAACCCTCCCAGGTTTGCGGCTGGCCCAGAAATACGCGGTTACCTGCGGCGGTTGCCACAATCACCGCATTGGCCTGTGGGATGCATTCCTGATCAAGGAGAACCATATTGCCGCTTGTGGCTCGATTGCCAACGCGGTGACAGAAGCTCGCCGAATCGCACCTGGCCGCCCCGTGGAAGTGGAAACCGAAAACGCCGATGAACTGGAGCAGGCTCTTGCCGCGGGCGCGGACATCATTATGCTTGACGAATTTCCACTGGCTGACATGAAGAAAGCGGTTGGCCGAACGGCCGGCGCAGCGAAACTGGAAGCCTCCGGCGGCATCAATAATGAAACACTGGTACCGGTGGCAGAAACCGGCGTGGATTACATCTCAATCGGGGCGCTGACCAAAGATGTCCGGGCCGTGGACCTGTCCATGCGACTGGAAACCGGCAGCTGAAACCTCAGGACTGGCCAGAAAGCAGGCGGTCCATTTCCTTCAGCTCACGAATCAGGCTGTGACCGGGCTCGCTCCGGCCCCGGAAATGCTCTTCAGCCATGGGGGCCATGCCCGACACGTCGGGCAACGGGCGCCCGTTTTCGAGCATTACCTTCATGCGGCGAACAAACACAAACTGAAGCCATTGGGTAAACTCCAGAGTATCTACCGCAAATGGTTTCGTGCTTTGTAACGCTTCAGCAGGAGGCGGATCGCTTTCCCAGGCACCGATTTGCCGTAACTCAAGCTCGATCTGCAAAAGGCTGTCCGCCACGCGGGCGGTATGGTCGGACTGTCTTGCCATGCTTCGTTCTCAGTCGGCCAGTGGTTCCAGTTCGACAGTTTCCCCGTGAAGCACCCGGTAAAGGTCTTCATACTGTCGTGTCAGCGGATGTTTCGGCGCCATGTGGATCAACGGCTGACGACTCTGATGCGACTCCTTCATCTTCACCGAACTGGACAGTCGCACCGGCAGCATCGGCAGCCCCTCATCCATCAACTCGCGTACCAGCTTTTTGGGCAGGCTGGCACGGGGCTGGAACTGGTTGGCAACAATACCTTCCACCACCAGATCTTCGTTATGGTCTTCCTGCAGTTCCTGGATTTCATGAAGAATGCTGTAAAGCGCCTGCCGGGAAAAATCGTCGCAATCGAAGGGAATAAGGCACCGTTGGGCCGCAATCAGTGCCGAACGGGTATAAAAGTTCAATGCCGGCGCCGTATCGATATAGATCTCGTCGAACGATTCGCCCAGTTTCTTGAGCGCTTCTCTCAATTTATAGATCTTGTGCTTGGCTTCCAGCTTGCGCTCAAGAAAGTCCAGCTCCGGGCTGGAAGGCATGACGAACAGGTTGTCGAAGGGTGAGGCGTGAACAAACTCGTCCGCGCGGCGATTGAACACCGTAAATGCCACCGTCTGCTCCAAATAGTCAGCGATGGTGTCCTTGAGCTCACCCGCCGGCTTACCCAGCAGATAATGGGTTGAGTTACCCTGGGGGTCGAGATCGACGACCAGCGTGCGCTTGCCCCTGGCAGCGCTTATAGCGGCCAGGTTACAGGTAATACTGGATTTGCCAACACCACCTTTCTGATTGAACACTACTCGTCTCATGTTTGCTTTTCCCCTGACCTTTTCCCTGTAGTTGTTTGACCTACCAGCCCATAACCGACTTCACAAACGGTATCGTCAGCCGGCGCTGGGCCCGCAATGAGTTCTCGTCCAGGCGATCCAGCATGGCCAGCAGATCTGCCAGCCTGCGCGGGGCACGCCTGAGAATAAATGTCGCCACGTCATCGCCAAGAACCAGCCCTCTCTGTTCTGCCCTGGCCATCAGAATCCTGAGCCGGTCATCGTCACGATTTATGCCCAGCTGAATGGTCAACCCATGGCGCAGCCGTGACATCAGATCCGGCAACAGGAACGGCAATCCACCCGGCACTTCTGAAAGGCTGACGACCAACAGGCCGCCACGGTCACCAACCCGATTGTACAGATGGAAGACTGCTTCTTCCCAGCTTTCGATGCCGGCAATAAGATCCAGATCGTCCAGACAGATCACCGACTGATTATCCAACCCGGCCAACGCATCCGGGCCGAACGGCAATAATTCCGCCACACTGACACACACTGCGCTTTGTCCACGCTGCTCCGCAAAGTGACATACCGCCTGCAAGAGATGGCTTTTGCCCGTATCAGCATCGCCACAGACGGCAACAACCGGTACCGGGGACGGTTGCTCACACACTTCTTTCAGGCGTGCCGCTGCGACCGCGTTCCTGTCTCCGTGAAAATTGTCAAAACGGGCATCATCACGCAGTTTGACCCCCAGCACCAGTTGTGACGCACTCACTGCCTCTTGACCCTCCAAGCCCTCAGACTCCAGACGGCGATATAGTGCCCCCCGCTGAACAACGCGGAAACCGCCACCAGAATAATACCAGCGTCTATAGCCCAGGGCTGCATCGGCAGGCCCGCCAGCAGAACAATAATCGCCAGGACAACCACAATCTGTACCAGAGTATTGAGTTTACCGGGAATACTGGGCTGCAACTCGAACCTGCCGATGCCGTAATGGAAAGCCAGCCCGCCACAGACAATCAGAATATCCCTGCCCAGCACCAGCCAGAACAGCCATGGTGGCAGAACGCCCGTCAGGGTAAGCATGAGGTAAGCTGTAATCAACAGGGCCTTATCGGCCAGGGGGTCCGCAATGGCGCCCAGCCTGGTACGCCAATTAAAATGACGGGCAAGAAAGCCATCGAAGGCATCGGTGGCAGAGGCAATGAAAAAGATTACCAGCGCGAGCCGGTAATCCTTGGCCATCAGTGCTGCGGCAAACGGAGCAATCATCACTATCCGCAGAAACGTCAGCGCATTGGGAATCCAACGCCAGCGTTGCGTCATCATGACACGCCTCCCTCTCCCTGTGGCACCGAGGTATTACTCTCCGTTTTCTGCGTCAATGATCGAGGCGGGTTGCCAACGATAATGCAGCACCTGGTAAAGCGATTCAAACGCCTGCTCCGACTCTTCTTCGTCAACCAACAGCGGCTGATACACAAACAGCGGGTTAGCAGAAGAATTGCCATTTTCCGCACTGTCCTCTTCCAGGGCAACGCCGCCTTCAGGTGCCTGTAATGCGGGCTCATCGTTGCTTCCTTCCGCTGCCTCACGCTCATCATCGGACGGCATCCGTGACACTTCCGCGTCAGACAACGGCACCAGGCGTGGGTCAAGGGCGATGTACTGTTTCAACTGCTCCATTTCCCCGGAAAACACAACCCGCAGCTTCAACTGGTCTTCCCGCGCCTGGGTAGCACCGGCTTCAATTACCGGAGACAGGTTCTTGAGTACACCGCTCACACGGGCGTAGTCCGTCAGGCTGGTAACACCATGCACGACAATCTCCACCTGAGGCGATTCGTCTACGTCACTACCGGCCACCGCATAACGATCTGCAAACATCTCCGCCCAGCGACCGATAACGCTGGCGGCCAACTCCTCTCTGGTATCGGCAGTTACCGATTGTTCCGTACTGTCCAGCCCCATGCCATCAAAAACCCAGCCGGCACGCCATTGGGAGCCCGAACGGCTGACCCGCACCAGTGACATCAGGTCATGCTCAAGATCTTCAGATTCGCTCCTGACACTGGATGTAAACTGCCCCCAGATATCGGAAAGCAGCTCCCGTTCCTCGCGGTAGTCTGCCGGTGGCAGGCTTACCGGCAAACCCCGGTCGACCGCCGCATCCTCAAAAATCTGCCGCCACTGGTCATCCCCGTCACTGTTCTCATCATCAGCATGAACAAGCGTGCGGCGACCGCTCTCTTCCACTGCAATCCACGCCAGTGTCAGCGGCCGATTGGCACCCCAGACCGGCGCATCAACCGACGCCAGGGCGCGGTTGACTCCAACCGCGCCGAACGACATACGCAGCCGGTGCTCATCCTTGTCTGAGCGCAGGAACTGATAGGATTGCAGCAGCGATTCGGCATCTTCCAGCAACGCTTCAACACCTTCGTTATCCAGCACATCCCGGGTACCGGATACGCGCACGAAAACCTGGCTCAGGCCATCGGCATAGCCCTGTTTCAGGTCTTCCGGCTGGGAACTCGCCACCGGGATTTCTACCGAGTAAAGCCCGGTAACGGTCACCGCGGCTGCCGGGGTAGCCAGCAGCAATAGAAGGCCGAATAATCCCAATGACCGACGGATTATCTGCGCTGCGTGCATCGAGATTTTTCCTGAGTCTGGCATGAAACACCCTGCAATTCGTCTGAATGGCGCATAGGATACACCAAGCCCCATGGTGTGAGTAGCTAACCGGGATTGCAGAAAGTCAATACAGGCCGCTAACCGCGACACGGCAGCAAACATGGCAATTGCATTTGGAGCGCCACTCCGCACCTGTTAAAATCCGGCGCCTGACCCACTGTCCAAACGGTTAAGCACACCATGAGCGAACAGAAGCCCCCCCTCACCTATCGTGACGCCGGCGTTGATATTGACGCCGGAAACGAACTCGTCAGCCGGATCAAGAACACGGCGGCACGCACACGTCGCCCGGAAGTTCTCGGCGGCCTCGGCGGCTTTGGCGCCATGGTGGCCATCCCGCAGGGGTACAACGAACCAGTTCTGGTGTCTGGCACAGATGGTGTGGGCACCAAGCTCCGGCTTGCCATGCAGCTCCAGAAGCACGACACCATTGGTATTGATCTTGTTGCGATGTGTGTCAACGACCTGGTTGTGGGCGGTGCGGAGCCCCTGTTCTTCCTCGACTACTATGCCACCGGCAAACTGAACGTGGACGTGGCAGCCCAGGTGGTCGAGGGCATCGGCGCTGGCTGTGAGCAGGCCGGCTGCTCTCTGGTGGGCGGAGAGACCGCCGAAATGCCCGGAATGTATGAAGGTGACGACTATGATCTTGCCGGCTTCTGTGTCGGTGTTGCCGAGCGCAGTGAAATCATTGATGGCAGCCGTTTACAGACCGGCGATGTGGTGCTGGCGCTGGGCTCATCCGGGCCACACTCCAATGGCTACTCACTGATCCGCAAGATTCTGGAGATCAGTAACGCAAACCTGAGTCAGGCCGTTGGTGGCGTTACCCTCGCCGATGCCCTGATGGCACCTACCCGAATCTATGTGAAGAATCTGCTGCAACTGGCCCGCGAAGTGGATGTCCGTGCACTTTCGCACATCACCGGTGGCGGCCTGCCGGAAAACATTCCCCGGGTCCTTCCCGACGGTATGGTTGCTGCCATCGACACCGAAAGCTGGACACTGCCGCCAGTTTTCCAGTGGCTGAAAGACGCCGGTGGCGTTACCAGTGAAGAGATGTATCGCACCTTCAACTGTGGCGTTGGCATGATCGTCTGTGTTCCGGCCAACCAGCGTGAACTTGCGATGGACACTCTGAATGCCCTGGGGGAAAAGGTCTGGCAAATCGGACTTATTGAATCGGCGGACGATCCGTCCACTTCAGCGTCTGTTCGCTATGCGCCGGGGCTGCTGTCGGCATGAAGGCAGATTCAGTGACCGCACCCCGTATACTAGTTCTGGCCTCCGGCAGCGGAACCAACCTCCAGGCCCTGATCGACGCCGGCCGTGAGCGCGATTTCCCGGGGCAGATTGTGGCCGTTGGCTGCAACCGCCCCAAGGCTTTCGTGTTAGAGCGGGCAGCTCAGGCCAATATCGACACCTTCACGGTGGATCACACCCGGTACGGGTCCCGCGAAGAATTCGACGGTGCATTAATGGCAGAGATCCGTCGCCACAACCCGGACCTGATTGTGCTGGCCGGATTCATGCGCATTCTCACCACCGATTTTGTACGGGCTCTGCGCGGGACCCTGCTGAATATTCACCCCTCACTACTACCTAAATACACCGGACTGAACACCTACCAACGTGCATTGGATGCGGGGGAAAAGGTACACGGCGTATCAGTCCACTTTGTTACCGAGGAACTCGACGGCGGCCCCGTCATTGCCCAGGCAGAGGTGAGTGTAGACCCCGACGATACCCCTGAATCCCTGGCCGAAAAGGTCCAGCAGAAAGAACACCTGCTATACCCTATTGTCGTTCGATGGTTCTGTGAGGGGCGCATTCAGTTAGGCACCGACTACGTCATTTTTGACGGCCAACCCCTGAACAGGCCCCTTGTGCTTCCGGACGAGGGCGCCGCAGCAACGGCCTGAGTAAACTTATCGTCATCTCCGGGGGCAATCAGGCACGTTAGACTGTCCACGGATAGTTACAGCTGCCTATGCGCAAACGGAGGACTCCTATGCCCCTGAAACACAGCTCCGCACTCCTGCTGCCCACTCTGCTGGCCTGGGCCCTGTTTTCCAGTGCTTCCGCTGCACAGGCAGAAGAAGATACCGAACAGGTCCCCCTCCACCCCATGGAGCTCAGCTACAACGCGTCCATGGAGAAAGGTATTTCACTCAATGGCAGTGCACGTCGCATCCTGGAGCAGCGGGACGATGGCACCTGGCGCTTCCGCACTGATGTGGACTCATTTATTGCCGATATTGACGAATCACTGATCTTTCGCTGGGAAAACAACCGGGTTATCCCTGTTCGTTATCGCTACGAGCTTTCTGGATTCCTGATCAAGAACCGGGAAGCAGCCATCGATTTTGACTGGGACAACAAGGTGGCAAGCGGCCATCACGAAGGGGATCGGTTCTCGCTGGAACTGGAGGATGGCGCGCTGGACCCCATGGGCTACCAGTTGCAGCTGAGCCAGGACATCAAGGCAGGCAAGCGTGAGATGGAATACCGCGTGATCGACCAGGGCGACTACGACACCGACCGCTTTGCCGTTGTGGATGAAGAAACCCTGAGCGCTAACGGGGAGGAAATCAGAACGCTCAAGGCTGAGAAAGTTCGTGACAGCGACAGCAAGCGGCAATCACTGATGTGGTTCGCCCCGGAACAGGATCACCTGCTGATCAGATTCCTGCAGGTAGAGCCGGATGGCAGCGAGTACGAACTGACCATCAATGAGGCAACGGTCAATCGCTAGCCTGGTTCAGGCCTGGGCCCGCGCCTCTGCCCAGACCGCCTTTACCTCATCAGCAATAATGCGCAAACCCTCGGCAACCCGTTCGTCATCCTGTGAGTAAGTCACCCGCAGACACTCATGGCGATGCCGCCAACCATCCTCCGGCAGGCCCGGGAAGAAGTAGTGCCCGGAGACAACCAGTACACCTCTTGCTTTCAGGCGCTGATAGAGCTCAAGGCTGGTAATCGGCAGATCCGGGAACCACAACCACAGGAACATGGCACCCTCGGGTTTGTGGACATACCAGCGGCAACTGTCTTCGCCCATGGCGTCCCGGAACACCGCAACCGCCCTTTCCATCTTGGCCTTGTAAAAGGGACAAACCACATCCCGGCTCAGCGACAGGATTTCTCCGGAACGCACCAGGGGCTCCGCGAGCATGGCTCCGAAACTGCCGGTGGCCAGGTTCATGATGGCGTTAATACCTGACAAGGCCTTGATAACCGGCTCCGCAGCGATAACGATGCCAGTGCGTACCGCCGGCAAGCCAAACTTGGACAGGCTGAGGCACAGAATCACCTGCTCGTTCCAGTGCGGCGTAGCGTCAACAAACAACAGATTCGGGAACGGCGTGCCGTATGCCCCGTCCACGATCAGTGGAATGTTGTGCTGGCGCGCCATGGTTTCCAGCCCGGCGAGCTCTTCGTCGGTCACCACATTCCCCGTCGGATTGGTGGGGCGGGAGACGCAGATAGCCCCGGTTTCACCGGTAACCTCAACCGCATCGAAGTCGACGCGATACTTGAATTCGTGAGCATCGGTAAAGGAGATATCCGGCTGCACAGCATGGAACAGCCCGGGCTCGATGCCCGCATCGGCATAACCGATATACTCCGGCGCCAGAGGCAGCAGAATGTGCTTGTGCACACCGTCACCGTAATCACCGCCGAACATGTTGAACAACATGAAGAAAGCGGCCTGGCTACCATTGGTCAAAGCGATATTTTCCGGCTTCAGGCCCCAGCCATACTCACGGTTCAACAGCTCCGCAAGCGAGGCAATGAACTGTTTCTCGCCCTGGGGTGGATCGTAGATGCCCACCAGCCGCCGCGTGTCTCCGTCGCTCCGGGCCATATCCGCCAGAATCTGCTGAACCCGTTCCTGAATTTCGGGAATATGGCCGGGATTGCCCCCGCCCATCATGATCATGTCATCGCCGGATGCAAGCGCATTACCCAGATCATCCATCAGGGAGGTAATGCCCGCATCCGCGGTAAATTTTCGCCCAAACGAAGAGAGTTTCATGGTGCTTGTCTGTACCGGTTTCAAATAGACTGTAAACCCAGTTTAGGACAGAGCCGGCAGCAGTGCCGGTCAGTCGCTAAGGGAGATACCAAGATTGCTTACGCCTTCGTTGACTGCATCCTCACGAATGCGCTCAACAAACTGGCTGGTGGGCGTGCGCTGACGCTTCAGGGCAAGAATCAGATCACGCTGGAATACCTTGTCCTCTTTCATCAGAGGGTGCTGATCCAGAAGTCGGACCAGCTCATCTTCTTCAAGCTCTTCTCCCTCGGAAAGCTCGACAAATTTCATCACTGTTGCCGTCGCCATCTGCGAGGCATCGGTTGCGCGATGTTTGCCCGGGTTCAGCCGGTTCAGCAGTGCCTGCTCCAGCAGCTGGCAGAAATCAAAGGCCGGGTATACGCCGTAGGCGTCGTAGGCATTGACGTCCGGCGACAGGGCTTCCAGCTTTGCCAGCAACTGGGGTATGGCTGCCTCAGATGTCTCTTTTTGCAGCATTTCCCAGCCAAGATCCAGCAAATGACGCATTTTCGCGCCTGTTTTCAGTTCAACTGCATCCGCAAACAGGGCGTAGTTGGGGAAAGAGCGCTCCGCCAGGGCCATCAGGAAGGTGAATTCCCGCCAGCCCTGCAGTTGTGATACCGCTTTCAGAAACTGATTGGCATTCACGTTGGATCTCTCCTGAAGGTATTGCTTGCCAGGACCGTTTTTACGGCCAGGCCGGTCATGTCCGCGGCAGGGTCACACCTGTCTGTCCGAAGTATTTCCCGCCCCGGTCTTTGTAACTGGTTTCACAGATTTCGTCAGACTCGAAGAAGAGCATCTGTGCGACGCCTTCGTTCGCGTAGATTTTCGCCGGCAGGTTGGTGGTGTTGGAAAATTCCAGGGTTACCTGCCCTTCCCATTCCGGCTCCAGCGGCGTTACGTTGACGATGATGCCGCAGCGGGCGTATGTGGATTTGCCCAGGCAGATGGTCAGGACGCTACGGGGGATACGGAAATATTCCACAGTGCGGGCCAGGGCAAAAGAGTTCGGCGGGATGATGCAGACGTCGCCGGTGTAGTTGACGAAGCTGTTTTCATCGAAGTTCTTCGGGTCCACGGTGGCGGAGTGGACGTTGGTGAAGATCTTGAACTCGTTACTGCAGCGCACGTCGTAGCCGTAGCTGGAGGTACCGTAGGAGATCACACGGCCTTTTTCGGACTCACGGACCTGGCCGGATTCGAAGGGCTCGATCATGCCCTGCGCCTCGGACATCCGGCGGATCCACTTGTCGGACTTGATGCTCATGGGTGGTGTCTCGTATCCATAAAAAAGAGAGGCGGTAGTTTACCTGTTCGGTTTTTGTCTGTCGAAGCTTTGGCCTTCGGAATGCGACCTTTAGCTTGGGGGGCTGCAAGTACAGGCAGGGCCTTCCGAAACACGCCGTAAATACGTCCCTGTAGGCTTGAGAAAAACATCCATGTTTTTCACAGTTTCGGAAGGCCCTGCCCGTACTTGCGATCATGCTTCGGTGGCGCTCTCCGTATTCCTAGTGCTCAGTTACAGAAACGCTGGAAATAGAACCGGTCAGGTTTCTCTCGCGGGTGGAGAGCTCTGCGCCTAATCTCCGTGCGATATCTTTGTACCGTCTTGCCACTTCCGAATCCGGCTCCGCCACCACCGAGGGGGTGCCGCCGTCTGTCTGTTCGCGGATGGTCATGTGCAACGGGAGTTGGCCGAGTAGCGTGGTGTCGTACTCTTCAGCGATGCGCTCGCCGCCGCCGTGGCCGAACAGGGGTTCTTCGTGGCCGCAGTTGCTGCAGATGTGGACACTCATGTTTTCCACCACACCCAGCACGGGGATCTCGACCTTGCGGAACATTTCGATGCCTTTCTTGCCGTCCAGCAGGGCGATGTCCTGGGGTGTGGTGACGATGACCGCGCCGGTGACGGGGACTTTCTGGGCGATGGTGAGCTGGATGTCGCCGGTGCCCGGGGGCATGTCGATAATCAGGTAGTCCAGTTCGTTCCACAGGGTCTGTTGCAGCAACTGCATGACAGCGCCGCTGACCATGGGGCCGCGCCAGACCATGGGGGTTTTATCGGTAACCACGAAGGCCATGGAGTTGGCCTGCAGGCCGTGGGCTTCCATGGGGACGAAGTATTTGTTCTCGCGGGTTTCCGGGCGCTTGCCTTCGGGTACGCCCAGCATCATGCCGATGCTGGGGCCGTAGATGTCGGCGTCGAGGATGCCCACGCGGGCGCCTTCGGCGTGTAGCGCCAGGGCCAGGTTGACGGCGGTGGTGGATTTGCCCACGCCGCCCTTGCCGGAGGCGACGGCGATGATGTTTTTCACCCCGGGGACGGACTGGATGTCTTTCTGGCCCTTGTGAGAGTGGATGCGCTGGCCCACGTGCACATCCACGCTTTCAACACCATCCACGTCGTCCAGGGCGTTGGTCAGCAGTTCTTTCAGGGCGCCGGCAATGCCTTTGGACGGGTATGGCAACTCGATCATGGCAGTGACTTTTCCGCCTTCATCGGTTGTGAGGGATTTCACCGCACCCAGTTCGTAAAGATCCTTGCCCAGGTAAGGGTCGCGGTACTGTCGTACGGCGGTTTCCAGTGCTTGCTGCGAAATCTGTGTCATGGGGATCTCCGGAATAACGTCATGCGCATTTATTGGCGCTGAAACAGGTGTTTCGGGTGAAAATTATCTGCTCGGAAGGTATCATTTGTGCCCGTTTCTGGCCATAAGCGCTCTTTACCTGTCGC
Organism: Marinobacter sp.; assembly: GCA_046260345.1. Lineage (GTDB taxonomy): Bacteria > Pseudomonadota > Gammaproteobacteria > Pseudomonadales > Oleiphilaceae > Marinobacter. The sequence continues at coordinate 21,772 of JBHEPI010000110.1, forward strand.
AAGGCCTGCAAATACAGACGCCCAAATCCTGACGAATGAAGGTTCGGACCCCAACATGACGCAAGCGAGTTCAAAGCAACAGCGCGATATCCTGGTCACCAGCGCCCTGCCTTATGCCAATGGCCCCATCCACCTGGGTCATCTGCTGGAATACATTCAGACTGATATCTGGGTGCGCTACCAGAAAATGCGTGGCCAGAACTGCTACTACGTCTGTGCGGATGATGCCCATGGTACCGCTATTATGCTCCGTGCCGA
>JBHEPI010000158.1:0-7310 GCA_046260345.1 Marinobacter sp.
AACGTGGGCCATGGCAATACGTTGCGCAGCCTCTGGTTTCCTTGCCATCACTGCCTGATAAATGCGCTTGTGCTGGCGGAAAATCTTGTTACGCATTTCCTCACGTGGATTCAGGTTGGCCACCGATGCCTGCACGGTCAGTAACATCAGGTTCTTGAGGCCATTAAGAACGTGCACCAGCACCGGGTTGTGGGATGCCTCCACAATAGCCTGGTGAAAGTTGTGGTCTGGTCTGGCGTTGGTGAGCGGGTCAGTCTGCTCCAGTGCGGCATAGGCCTTGGTAATGCGGTGAAGGTCCAGGGTGGTGGCGCGCTTGGCAGCCAGATAGGCGGCCTGGCCTTCCAGTTGTTCCCTTATCTCCAGAAGGTCATAGAGAGTACGGGGGTGACCGTTGAACATCTGCAGCAGCGGGCTGTCACCGCCTTCGCCACCCGGTACGATGCGGGCCACGAAGGAACCTTTTCCGTGTTTGGTCTCGATCACACCGCGGCCCTGCAGCTCATGCAATGCCTCACGGATGATGGCACGGGACACGCCAAGCCGTGCCGCAAGCTGACGCTCTGAGGGCATCTTCTGGCCAGGGGCCAGGTCGCCGTCGAGAATCAGCCGTTCCAGCCGATAGGAAATGTCCTGCGCGATTGCCATGTTTGTTCCTGCCAGTGCGTACTGGTCTGACCAGTTATTTTTGTTTGCCGGTTAATCGCGAACATTCTTCCGGGATCAATAAATATGGCTCATTCCGGGGCATTCGTCCATCGCGCATTTACAAAACTGGTCAGACCACTCGGCATTCCTCTGGACTAAACCTGACCGGGCTACGAATATCGATTCAATGCCGGCATCTGTCGGTGTTTACCTGACGCAGATAACAACAACGTCAACGGAGATGTGTCGATGAATACCAACAACAATATTGTGCAAACCGTCGTCCCCGGGCGCAGCTTTCTGAAAACCACAGCGCTGGCTGCCGCTTTCTGCGGCGCGACGTTCATGAGTGTGGGCCAGGCCCATGCTGCCACCACCTGGAAGGTCCAGTCCGTATGGGATGCCGGCACTGTCGGTTACGACCTGTTCGAGGAATGGGCTGACAGTATCGAGGAGAAATCCGGTGGCGAACTGATCATCAAGCCGTATCCCGCCAAGTCGGTTGCCGCCGACAACAACGGCCTGTTTGAAGCAGTACGCAACGGCGTTCTTCAGGGCATGAACCCATTCACCCTGTACTGGTCCGGCAAGATTCCGGCTTCGGTTTTCCTGTCCTCCTACCCGGCCGGTCCTGACCAGCCGCACCATTGGGACATCATGTTCTACTCCATGGGCATGCTGGAAAAAACCCGCGAGATCTACGAGAAGTTTGGCCTGTTCTATGTTGGCCCGATTCAGCACGATGCCAACATCATTCACTCCAAGAAGCCGGTGAACAGCCTGAAAGATCTGGAAGGCATGAAGATGCGCGTACCGGGCGGCATGGTTGCCGAGGTGTTCCAGGAATTCGGTGTGTCAACGGTCAGCCTGCCAGGCTCGGATATTTTCCCCGCTCTGGAGAAAGGCACCATTGATGCGGCGGACTTCGTCGGCCCTGCGGTGAACTACGAACTGGGCTTCTCCCAGGTGACCGACTACATCATGTTCGGACCTCCCGGCGTAATGTCCATCTACCAGCCGGTAGACCTGATGGACCTGACCGTAAACCTGCGTGCCTGGAATGCACTGGACCCGGAGCTGCAGCAACTGGTCGAGGACGAGGTTCGTAACTACTCCCAGAAGCACTACCTGACCATTCAGGAACGCAACATCGAAGCCATGGCGAAGTTCAAGGAAGATGGTTCTACGGTCACGCGCCTTAGCCAGGCCGATATGGATGAGTTCCGAAAGGCCGCAATTCCCATCTGGTTCAACTGGGCAGGCAAGAACGACGACGCCCGGGCAATTCTGGACATCCAGCTTGAATACATGATGAACGAAACGGTTGGCTATCTGGAGCCGGAAGACATCGAAGGCATGTAAGCCTCATAACCATAACAAAACTGATCACGGGGAAGGGCAGGGAGCGGGCCGTTGGCGCGCTTCTCCTTCCCCGCTCTGTGATTAAGGTGATAACAACATGTCTGATCTGAGTGCGTTCGGCTTTGTGATGCCTCACTGGTTCTATTGGGGCTGGCTCGCGGTGATGCCGCTGATCATGATGGCGCTGGACCGTTGGCTGGCCCAGCGTGGCGTGGAAGCCGTCGACAAGAATGCCGAGGCCAACGAAAAGCTTCAGCAGATTGAAGCGGAGCTTTCGAAATCCGTCGATTACAGCGAGGCCGAAAACTGGTTTACCAGGTCGGTAGACTGGATGAGCGAGAAATCCGGTGTCTTCATTTCCTTCTGGACGGTAAACGCGGTGGTGTTCTACTTCTTCGAAGTGGTCATGCGCTATGCCTTCAACCAGCCCACCGTCTGGGTTCACGAGGCCAGCTTTCTGCTTTTTGGCATGCAATACCTGCTGGCCGGCGCCTTTGCGCTGCTTCACGGCGCCCATGTCCGGGTCGACGTGGTCTATAACTTCCTGCCCGATCGGGGGCGTGTGGGCATGGATATTTTCACGTCCATGTTCTTCTTCATGTTTGCGATTGCACTGATGATTACCTCCTGGACCTTTTTCGAGAACTCCTACTCGATGGATGAGCGAACCGTTGAAACCTGGGGCATTCACTACTGGCCTGTTAAAGGCGTGATGTTGCTGGGGTCGGCACTGCTCTTCCTGGCTGGCCTGGCCAAGCTTATGAAGGATATCTCCATGTTTATCAAACTTGGCCGGGAGCAACACGCATGAGTACAGATATCGCAAGCACACAGGGACGTGGCTCCCTGACCGGCAAGCTCGGCACATGGCTGATGATCATCGGCACGGTGGCTCTTGCTTTCGTGATGCTGGTGGAAGTCATCAACATCCTGTTTTACGACCCATTCAGCGATGAGAAATTCCTGTTCAAATTCTCGGGCAGTCTGTCGGATGTCCGCATCGGACCACTGACCTACATCATGTTCGGCTCGCTGGCCGTGCTGTTGATGATGGGCCTGCCGCTGGCCTTCGTGACCGGTGGCCTGGGTGTGATGTTCATCTACCTGGTGGGCGACTCGATGATGCTGAACATCATCCCCAGCCGCATCTTCCCGATGATGACCAACTCCGATCTGGCGGCGATACCGCTGTTTATCTTCATGGCTTCGATGCTTGAAAGGGCAGGTCTGATCGAAGAGATGTTCAACGTGGTCTACAAATGGATGGGTGGTCTTGGTGGCGGCCTCGCCATTGCGACCATTCTGGCCTCGACCATTCTGGCCGCCATGGTAGGGGTTATCGGCGCGGCGGTGGTCACCATGGGCATTATTGCGCTGCCGGCGATGCTCAAACGTGGTTATGACCAGAAGATAGCGCTTGGTTCAATCATGGCCGGCGGTACCCTGGGCATTCTGATTCCGCCGTCAATCCTCGCGATTCTGTATGCGGTAGTGGCCCAGCAGTCGGTCGGTGAGCTTTACCTGGGGTCAGTATTGCCAGGCCTGATTCTTTCCAGCCTGTATATCCTGTACGTGGGTATCCGCGCAAAGATAAACCCGAAACTCGGGCCGCCGGTTCCGGAGAGCGAGCGGATCGGTCTGAAGCAAAAGCTGCTGCTGCTGAAAGATCTTATCGCACCGCTGGTGCTGGTGTTCCTGGTGCTCGGGCTGCTGTTCGGCGGCATCGCTACGCCGGTGGAAGCGGCGGGTATCGGTTCCTTCGGGGCAATCCTGGTGGCCATGAAGCACAAGGTGTTTTCCATTGCCACCCTGCGCGATGCCTCGGTAACCACCGCCAAGGCTTCGGCAATGGTGCTGTGGATCATGTTCGGTGCCTCGGTGTTTGTCGGATTCTATATCCTGCAGGGCGGCCAGGACTTCATTACCGAATCGATTCTGGGTATCGGTCTGTCGCCCTACATGGTTCTTCTACTGCTAATGGTCCTTCTTGTGGTGCTGGGCATGTTTCTGGATTGGGTGGGTATCCTGCTGCTGGCAGTACCTATTTTTATCCCTATCGTGGAAGCACTGGAATTCCCGGGGCTGCTCGGACTGCCTGGCGTGGAAGGGTCCGACGTGGTGCTCTGGTTCGGTGTGCTGTATCTGGTGAATATGCAGATGTCGTTCCTCAGCCCGCCATTCGGGTATGCACTTTTCTACATCCGGGGGGTGTGCCCGCCGGATATCACCATGGGGACTATCTTCAAGTCGTCTCTTGTATTCCTTGCCATCCAGGCGTTCGGTTTGTTTATCTGTGTACTTATCCCGGGTGTTGTCACCTGGCTTCCCAATCTCGTTTATGGCTAATCAAGAGGAGTAGAGAACTATGTTGACGGTAAAACGGCTGGATCTGGCTGACGCAAGACTTCTGATTGAAGGCGCTGCTGAAAAGTCGCGCGAAATCGGCGTGCCCATGTGCATCGCCATCACTGACGAATCCGGCAATCTGATCGCCTTCGAGCGTATGGACGGTGGCAAGATAACCAGCGTGACTATCGCTCAGGACAAATCATTTACGGCCTCGGCTGCCAAGAAGGCAACTCACGACTACAACGCTGTCAACGTGCCTGGCAAGCTGGCCTTCGGAATCCATACCGAGGTGGGCGGCCGTATAAGTTCGGTAGGGGGCGGCTTGCCGGTGATTGTTGATGGAGAGGTTGTGGGTGGCATTGGTATCAGCTCCGGCACGCCCCAGCAGGATATGGACTGTGCCCAGGCCGGTATCGATTATTTTGAAACCAAACGCGGTTGACGGCTGTCACAACCGAAGCCATCCATGCCCAGAGGCTGATATGACCACCACGCCGAAAATCAGCAGAGCGGAACTGGCAGACCAGTTCCGTACCTTTATTGACCCGGACTTTGTCATTACCGATGACGAAACCATGAAGCCCTACGAGTGCGACGGCATGTCCATGTACTGTGAGATGCCCATGCTCGTGGTGCTGCCGGAGACCGCCGAGCAGGTGCAGAGGGTTATGCGCATCTGTAATGAGCACCAGGTGCCCGTAGTGGCCCGCGGTGCCGGCACGGGTCTCAGTGCTGGCGCCATGCCCCACAAAGAGGGGGTGGTATTGTCGCTGGCCAAGTTCAACCGCATCCTGGACATTGACCCGCTGGCGCGAACGGCCAGGTTGCAGCCCGGCGTTCGTAACCTGGCCATCAGTGACGAGGCTGCAGAGTTTGGTCTCTATTACGGGCCTGACCCTTCCTCTCAGATTGCCTGCACCATCGGTGGCAATGTGGCTGAAAACTCCGGTGGTGTGCACTGCCTGAAATACGGCCTGACGGTGCATAACATCCTCAGCGTGGAAATGATTACCGCCGAGGGCGAGCGGGTAACCATCGGCAGCGATGCCCTGGATGTGTGTGGCATGGACCTGCTGGCGCTGATGACCGGTTCGGAAGGTTTGCTGGGTATCGTGACCGAAGTGAAGGTAAAACTGCTGCCCAAACCGGAGGTAGCCCAGGTGGTGATGGCAGGATTCGACAGCGTTCAGAAAGCCGGCGATGCGGTGGGAGGCATCATCTCCCACGGTATTATTCCCGGCGGCCTGGAAATGATGGACGGCCACGCCATTATCGCCGCCGACGATTTTGCCCAGGCCGGTTACCCGCGGGAGGCCAAGGCGTTGTTACTGTGTGAGGTGGATGGCACCGAGGAGGAAGTGCACGAGCACATTGCCGAAGCGGAAGAGGTCTTCCGCAAACTGGGCGCCACCTCGGTTAAAACCTCCCGCAGCGAGGAAGAACGGGCCCTGCTATGGAAAGGCCGCAAATCTGCGTTTCCGGCGGTTGGCCGTATCTCGCCGGACTATTACTGCATGGACGGCACCATCCCCCGCCGGCACCTGGCCCATGTGCTGCTGGAAATGGAAAAGATGTCCGAAGAATTCGGGCTTCGAGTCGCCAACGTATTTCATGCTGGCGATGGCAACCTGCACCCGTTGATCCTGTTCGATGCCAACGTTCCCGGCGAGTTCGAGCGCACAGAAGCCTTTGGTGGTCGCATCCTCAACCTCTGTGTCGAAGTGGGCGGCTGCATCACCGGTGAGCATGGCGTGGGTGTCGAAAAAATCCGCCAGATGGCGGTGCAGTTCAACGACGAAGAACTGCAACAGTTCCACGCCGTGAAGGCCGCCTTTGACCCGGCCGGTATCCTCAACCCGGGCAAGGGTGTTCCCGCGCTGCGGTTCTGCCAGGAGTACCGATCCCTGGAACACAAACAACACGAGCACGACACGGTGGAAGCTGCCCATGGCTGATATTGCTGACAAGCTGAAAGAGCAGATTCTCCAGGCCCGGCAGTCGGGCCAGAAACTCAACATCGTAGGTGGCGGCACCAAAACCTTTATGGGACGTGCTGCCAATACCGATGCCGATACCCTGAAGCTGGATGAGCACAGCGGTATTGTTGAATACCACCCGGTGGAGCTGATACTGACCGCGCGCGCCGGCACCCCACTGGCGGAAATCGAAGCCACCCTGGCTGAAGAAGGCCAGTGCCTGCACTTCGAGCCCCCGAGGTTCGGTGACAGTTCCACCCTGGGCGGCACCCTGGCCTGCAACCTCTCCGGCCCCGCCAGGCCCTGGTCCGGCTCGGTAAGGGACCAGGTACTGGGCATTCGCCTGCTCAACGGCAAGGGCGAACACCTGCGCTTCGGCGGCCAGGTGATGAAAAACGTCGCCGGCTACGACACCTCACGGCTACAGGCCGGCGCCCTGGGCACCCTGGGGGCCATGACCGAAATCAGCCTTAAAGTCATGCCCAGGCCGGCCATGTCCATGACTCTGGTACAGGACATGGCCCTGGACGACGTTATCCAGCACATGAACAGCCGCGCCAAAGAACCCAAACCCATCACCGGCGCTGCCTGGGTGGACGGCAAAGTCTATCTCCGCCTCGCCGGCGCCAAATCCGCCGTGGAAGCCACCGCTGAAAAATGGTCCGGCGAAGTGATGGAGCAGGGGGACGATTTCTGGCGGCAGCTGCAGCACATGCAGCATGAATTCTTTGCCGGCGATGAACCGCTATGGCGCTTCTCCGTCGGCTCCACCGCCGTCAACCCGGACCTGGACGGCCCCTGGCTGATTGACTGGGCCGGCTCCCAGCGCTGGTACCGCGGCGAAGCCCACATCGCCCAACTGGAAACCCTGGCCCAGCGTGCCGGCGGCCAGGTAAGCCTGTTCCGCGGCGGCGACCGCACGGACGAAGTCATGCATCACCAGCCCCGGGCTTTAAAGGAAATCCAGCGCCGGCTGAA
>JBHEPI010000202.1:0-3728 GCA_046260345.1 Marinobacter sp.
GGTTCCTGCGTTCATTATAAAGACGCTGGCACTGAACAGAAAACGGAGGACTCATTGAAACCTCTGAGGCTGAAGGCGTTCACCCATAGTTCGCGAAACAGTCTCCAGCCGTCAAGTGGCTCTGGAGGAAACACAAATCGAAGCAATCTTTAACCTGACAAACCAGCCCCGGGCTTTTAAAGTGGCCGGATGTCGAACAATTCGAGGTTATATCCAGTGAATCGACGCCCCTTGCCTTCGTTGTTTGCAATCCTGATGATTCTCGCCCTTGCCGGCTGCGCCAGCAACCAGAATCTGGATTCCGCCAACGAAACCAGCTGGCAGCCTTCTGCCGAAACTGGCGACTCGGCAACGGTTGACCGGCTCTGGCAGGTCTTCGAACGCTACGAGGGCACGCCCTACCGCTATGGTGGCATGTCTGCCAGCGGCTTTGACTGTTCCGGGTTTATCGCCACCGCTTTTGACGAAGCACTGGGGCGCCAGCTACCCCGCTCCACCTCCCAGATGCTTGCAGCCGGCGATGTGGTTTCACGGGATCAGCTCCAGGCCGGCGACCTGGTGTTTTTCCGCATCAAGGGCAAGGACCAGCATGCCGGCATCTACGTGGGCGACAACCGATTTATTCACTCTTCCACATCAGTCGGTGTGACTCACTCCTCCCTGGACGGTTTCTACTGGCGCGACCGTTTCAGTCAGGCAAGGCGGTTTGATTAGTGTCCCGGCTGGACACTAGCCGCCTGCCAGCAACAGCACCACGCCCAACAGATAAAGAACCATAATCACCACGCTTTCCATACCGATCTGGCCGATACCGTGTCGCTCACGGCGAATCAGGCCCATCATCAACACGCCGGACATCAGCAGAGTAAGAACGGCCCAGAATTTCGAATCCTCCGGCATGGCGTGATAGATCGAGCCTTCCCGGTAGGCGATGTCAGACGCCGCAGTAAAAAGGGTATCGAAGGCATTACCGCCGATGATGCCACCCACGGCCAGGGTCAGCGCCCCGCGACGAACAGCGGCAATGGATGTTACCAGTTCGGGAATCGATGTACTGATAGCGGTCAGCATGACCCCGACCACCGTCTGGGTCAGATGGGTCCTCTCAGCGATCACCGTCGCGGCAGGCTCGAGGGCCCAGCCCGCAACACCCAGTATTGCCATCAGCACCAGGAATTCAGCCCACAACCGCAACATTGGCGGCATAGCGACTACGTCGTCGGGCTCGTCCTCCCGGGTGTCCCGGGTAATGGACGGTCGCCACATGGGTGATTCCGATGCACCTCGTACCAGGTAGATGCCATAGATATAAACACCCAGCAGCACCGGCGTTACCGGGTGAATGCCGACAATCGTAAATTCAGGAAGATAGGGAGCGAACAGGATCAGTGACAGCAGGCAGATCAGCAACCCGTTCTGCATCATGTTTGGTACCGAGGCGGCAGCGTGCTCCAGATTGGCGCGGCGGTACACCATGTCCGCAACCGCCAGGAAGAAGGTCTGCACCGCAATTCCCCCCAGAGCGTTGCTTACCGCCAGTTCGGCATGGCCATTCCATGCCGCCGTCACCGACAGCACGGACCCACCAATTGATGTGGAAGCGCCCAGCAACACCGCCCCGGCTGCAGCTTCGCCTATACCGGTGCGATCAGCCAGCTGGTCCACAATTCGCGTAATGCGCGTGCCCGCCACGGCAATAACCAGGGCGCATGCGCAGAACGCAAGGCTGCCCTGAAGCAGGCTCCAGTTCTCTGAATCCCATGGGAACATGGCTATATCCCTTGCCACCTGACCAGTCGCGGTGTAAAACACCATTGGTGGAAGATTTTACAGTCCTGAAGACGGAACACCATGACCCAGACACAAAAACCTCAGCAGCCAGAACAACCTCAAACCCCACAAATACCTGCCCAATACTCGTTTTTATGGCTGAGCGCTGCAATTATTCTTATGTTTTTCTGGCTCCAGGACGGGCAGCAGCCAACGGTTACTGAGCTACCCTACTCACAGTTCAAGGAGGCCGTCGCTGACGACCACGTAGAAGAAGTCACTCTTCGGGCGGACCACATCGAAGGCCAGCTGACCGAAGAGGGAGGCAGCGCCTGGGCTGAAGACACCAATTCCGTAAGCTTCCATAGCATTCGCCCCCCGATTGAGGACCCGGAATTGCTTCCGCTTCTGGAGTCCCATGGGGTCATCATCAGTGCGAAACCGGCAGATCCACCAGCCTGGCAACAGATGCTTAGCAATGTCCTGCCCTGGTTGCTGTTCCTGGGGCTGATGTTCTGGTTCTGGTCCTATGCCCAGCGGCGCATGATGCAAGGCGGCGGGGCACTGAGTTTCAACCGGTCAAAAGCCCGTCGCGTTGAGAAACAGTTTTCCAAAACCAGGCTATCGGACGTGGCAGGGATTGAATCCGCGAAGCGCGATATCACGGAGATCATTGACTTCCTGACCACCCCGGAGAAATACAAGGCGCTGGGCGCGGACATGCCAACAGGCATTCTTCTGGTTGGCCCCCCGGGAACCGGCAAGACCCTGCTGGCCAAGGCCATTGCCGGGGAGGCCGAAGTGCCCTTTTTCAGCGTCAGTGCGTCCGAATTTATAGAGATGTTCGTGGGCGTTGGCGCGGCTCGGGTGCGGGACATGTTCGACACCGCCCGGAAAGAAGCGCCTGCATTGATCTTTATTGATGAGCTCGATGCCATTGGCCGCTCCCGGGGGGCCGGATTCGGTGGCGGCCACGATGAACGGGAGCAGACTCTCAACCAGATCCTGACGGAAATGGATGGCTTTGAAGGCCACGAAAATGTGGTTGTCCTGGCCGCCACCAACCGCCCGGATGTGCTCGACAGTGCCCTGCTGCGCCCGGGCCGTTTTGATCGCAAAGTGACGCTGGAACTGCCTCACAAGGAGGCCCGCAAAGCCATTCTCGAGGTCCATGTCCGGAAAGTCCCCCTGGACAGCGATGTTGAGCTCGGGGAAATTGCCGCCCGCACCATTGGATTTGCCGGTGCCGACCTGAAAAATCTGGTCAATGAGGCGGCCCTCACAGCCGCCAGGCTGAACCTGGAAAAGGTCAACAACGAGTGCTTCGAGCACGCTCGCGACCGCATTGTGCTGGGAGAGGAACGTGACGCAGAACTGAGCCATGAAGAAAAAGAGGTGGTGGCTTATCACGAATGCGGGCACGCCATCATGGCCTATTACATGCCCAAGGCCGACCCACTTACCAGAGTGACCATTATCCCTCACGGTATGGCGATGGGTGTCACCGAACAAACGCCCAAAGAAGACCGCTATAACTACACCGAAAGCTACCTGACCGACCGTATCAAGGTCATGCTGGGCGGTCGTTCTTCAGAGAAACTGATCTATGGTGAAGTAAGCACAGGCGCACAGAATGACCTCAAGGAAGCGACCAAACTTTTAAGGCGCATGTTCGGTCAGTGGGGCATGAGCGAAAAAATTGGCCCGCTGGGACTGGGTATTGGTGAGGAGCATGTTTTCCTGGGTCGCGAGATGGGGCAGCCCCGGGAGTACAGCGAGCATATGGCGGAGCTGATCGATACCGAGGTTCAGGCAAGACTGCTCGAGCTTGAGAAAACGACCGTAACCTTCCTGTCAGATCATCGTCAGCAGCTGGAGGCCCTCGCGGAAGCTGTATTGGCCAGGGAAACACTCACAGCCACTGAAATCCACCAGATTCTGGACGAAAGTGAGCGGCA
>JBHEPI010000200.1:0-6130 GCA_046260345.1 Marinobacter sp.
TTTCCGCGATAATAGCGCCCTTCGATTCAACGGCAGAACCCTTTGCCGCCGAACCCCAATTCTCTTGTAAACCGAGTCATCCGACAGCATGAAAGAGACCGTATCCGAGCTACTCCAGTCTGCGCTGGCAACCCTTCAGTCCGAAGGCACCCTGCCCGCAGGCCAGACTTTTACACCGCAAATAGGCAACACCAAGGACAAATCCCATGGTGACTATGCCTGCAACATTGCCCTGGTAGCGTCCAAGGCAGCGGGTTGCCCGCCGCGACAGCTGGCAGAGGCCCTGGTGGAAAGGCTGCCGAAAAGTTCAGCTGTGGAGAAGGTGGAGATTGCAGGGCCCGGCTTTATCAATTTTTTCATGAGTACCGCCAGTGCCTTCGAGGTGGTCAACACCATTCTTGACGAGGCCGGCCAGTACGGCCGCAACCATAACGGCAGGAATGAAAAGGTTCAGGTAGAGTTTGTGTCTGCCAACCCTACTGGCCCCCTACACGTTGGTCATGGCCGTGGTGCGGCCATCGGTGACTGCCTCAGTCGCCTGCTGGAAGCCAATGGCTACGATGTTACCCGGGAGTTTTACTACAACGACGCCGGCGCCCAGATCAACAATCTGGCACTTTCCGTTCAGTCGCGGGTAAAAGGGCTGACGCCGGAAGACGAGAACTGGCCCGCTGATGGCTACCGGGGTGCCTACATCACCGACGTTGCCAATGCCTACATGGCCGGGGAAACCGTCACCGCCGATGACCGGGAAGTCACCGGCAAGGCCGACCCGGAGGACCAGCAAGCCATCCGCGACTTTGCCGTTGCCTACCTGCGCCGTGAGCAGGATCTGGACCTGAAAGCCTTTGGTGTGGAATTCGACGTGTATTTCCTCGAGTCATCCCTGTACGAGGATGGCAAGGTGGAGCAGACCGTCAAGCGCCTGCAGGAAAACGGCTATACCTACGAACATGAAGGCGCCATGTGGTTGAAAACCACCGAATTCGGTGATGACAAAGACCGTGTGATGCGTAAGAACGACGGCGGCTATACCTACTTTCTGCCTGATGTTGCCTACCATCTGGACAAGTGGCAGCGGGGATTCACCACGGTTATTAACGAACAGGGTGCGGATCATCACTCCACTATTACCCGCGTTCGCGCCGGTCTGCAGGCACTGGACGCCGGCATTCCGAAGGGGTGGCCCGACTACGTACTGCACCAGATGGTGATGGTGACCCGTTCCGGCCAGGAAGTGAAAATTTCCAAGCGTGCCGGCAGCTACGTGACTGTTCGCGACCTTATCGACGAAGTAGGCCGTGACGCTACCCGCTTTTTCCTCGCTGCACGCCGGGTGGACTCCCAGTTGACCTTCGATATCGACCTTGCCCGCTCTCAGACCAATGAAAACCCGGTCTATTACATTCAGTATGCCCACGCGCGCATTTGCAGTGTGCTGAGAAAGCTGAAGGAAGAAGGGGTTGAACGCGGGCTGAACGAGTGTGTTGGTGACCTGTCTCTGCTTACGCTCGACGAAGAAAAGGATCTGGCAAACCAGCTGGCGAAATTCCCCGAGCTGATCGAAAGCTCCGCCAAGCTACGAGAGCCTCACCATCTGACTCACTATCTGCGGGATCTTGCCGGGCAGTTTCACACCTATTACAACGCCCACAAGGTGCTGATCGAAGATACGGCGGTGCGGGACGCCCGGGTATCCTTGTATCTGGCCATCAGACAGGTGATCGCCAATGGCCTCGACCTGCTTGGGGTTGACGCCCCGGAAGAAATGTAGCGGTAGCGGCACGGCATTACCAGGCTGAACATCCAGACAAGCAACAGGAACCGACCCGTCCATGTCCAGAGATTACGCCCGCAAACCCAGACCGGCCAGCAAGTCGGCCACACCGACAAAAGCCGCCAAACCGGTCCGGAAGCCAAAAAAGCCGGCAAAACGCCCGGCAGCGGCAAAGTCCCAGCATGGCGGGCTGTCTTTGCGCTGGATATTGTCCCTGGCTGCGGTTGGTGGATTCATCGGCTTTATTGCCTACCTGAATTCGCTGCCAGTAACCGATCAGCAGACATCAAACACGGCGCCGGCTCAGCCACCGGTGACCGAAGAACAGGTGCCGGAAACCTCCGCCAGTGATGAAGAACCGGGCTTCCGCTTCTACGACATGCTGCCCGACTCCGAAGTTATTCCGCCAGACGTGGAAGAATATACCCCGGGGCCGAACCAGCAGACTTTCGATTACCTGGTGCAAACCGGCTCCTTCCGCAAGCAGGAAGACGCGGAAAGGCAGCGGGCCGAGATCGCGTTCCAGGGTCTGCGAGCCAAGGTCAAACGCATCGACATTGACACTGGCAGTACCTGGTATCGTGTCAACGTGGGCCCCTTTACCTCCCGCAGCCAGATGAACGCAGCCATCGACAAGCTGGTGAACCTGAATATCCAGCCGCTGGTCAGGAAGATCCCCAAGGAGGGCTGAACAGCCCTCCGGACTCTCTCTTCGTTCTCGCCCTTGAAAACCGGGCACCCGCCTCCATAACTTCTGAATACTGTTTTCTATCAGGCAAGTGGAGCCAGAATGACTACCATACTTTCTGTCAGGCGTGACAACGAAGTTGCCATGGGTGGCGACGGCCAGGTCTCCCTTGGCAATACCGTAATGAAGGGTAATGCCCGCAAGGTTCGCCGACTCTATAATGACAAGGTGCTGGCCGGATTTGCCGGCGGCACAGCCGATGCTTTCACGCTGTTCGAGCGCTTCGAGGCCCAGCTGGAGAAACACCAGGGCAACCTGACACGCGCCGCGGTGGAGCTGGCGAAAGACTGGCGAACGGACCGGGCCCTGCGCCGGCTGGAAGCCCTGTTGGCGGTTGCCGACAAGACGGCATCACTGATCATCACTGGCAACGGTGATGTTATCGAACCGGAACAGGGGCTGATCGCCATTGGCTCCGGCGGCCCATTTGCCCAGGCATCCGCCCGGGCCCTGCTGGAAAATACCGACCTGAAGGCCAGCGAGATTGTGGAGAAGGGCCTGGATATCGCCGCCGATATCTGCATCTACACCAACCACAATCGCACCCTTGAAGTGCTGTCAGCCAACGATTAATCCGGAGCTAGCATGTCTGCAATGACCCCCCGTGAGATTGTCCACGAGCTCAACAAACACATCGTGGGCCAGGATGAGGCCAAACGTTCCGTCGCTATTGCCCTGCGCAACCGCTGGCGCAGGATGCAGCTGGAAAGTGGGCTGCGTGATGAGATTACCCCCAAGAATATTCTGATGATCGGTCCCACCGGTGTGGGTAAAACCGAGATCGCCAGACGGTTGGCGAAACTGGCAGACGCCCCCTTTCTGAAAGTGGAGGCCACCAAGTTTACCGAGGTTGGCTACGTGGGCCGGGACGTAGAGTCCATCATCCGCGACCTGACGGATATGGCCATCAAGATGCTGCGCGAGAAGGAGATGAAGCGTCATGAGGATCGTGCCATGGACGCTGCAGAAGAGCGCATTCTGGACGCCCTGCTACCACCGCCCCGGGACTTCAAGGAGGACAGCCAGAAAACCGACGACTCCTCTACCCGCCAGCTGTTCCGCAAGAAACTGCGTGAGGGTCAACTGGACGACAAGGAAATCGAAATTGACCTGCGTAACAGCGGCGCAGGCGTTGAAATCATGGCGCCTCCCGGCATGGAGGAGATGACCAGCCAGTTGCAGAACATGTTCTCCAGCATGTCTTCCGACAAGCGTAAAACCCGCAAGATGAAAGTGGCGGATGCCATGAAGCATGTACGCGACGAGGAAGCAGCCAAGCTGGTCAACGAAGAAGAAATCAAGCAGAAGGCCATCCTGAGCGTTGAACAGAACGGCATTGTCTTTCTCGATGAAATCGACAAGGTAGCCAAGCGCTCGGAAAATACCTCTTCAGATGTTTCCCGGGAAGGTGTGCAACGGGACCTGCTGCCACTGATCGAGGGTAGCACCATCAGTACCAAGTATGGCGCTGTGCGAACGGATCATATTCTGTTCATCGCCTCTGGCGCTTTCCACCTGTCCAAGCCGTCTGACCTGATCCCGGAACTGCAGGGCCGCCTGCCAATTCGCGTGGAACTTCAGGCGCTGACTCCAGACGACTTCAAGCGCATCCTGACCGAGCCGGATGCCTCGCTGGTGCAGCAGTACGAAGCGCTGATGGGTACCGAGGGCGTCACGCTGACCTTCACAGAGGACGCCATTGCGCGTATCGCGGAAGTAGCCTGCAAGGTCAACGAGACCACTGAGAATATTGGTGCCCGGCGCCTGCATACCGTGCTGGAACGGCTACTGGAAAGCCTCTCGTACGAGGCCGGTGACCAGGTCACCGACAGCTTCGAGGTTACTGCGGAGTTCGTGGATGAAAAACTGGGTGAACTGGCTGAAGACGAGGATCTGAGCCGCTATATCCTCTGACGCGGACTTCCTCAACACAGGGCGTGCCTTCCGGGCGCCCTGTTGCCCCTGCTCCTTCCAGAGCGCCTATAGTGCCTTGTTGAAAAGCTCTGTCACGTTATCAAGCCCTGTTGCCAGACGCCCCTTCTGAGCTTTCTTCTTGCGCCCCTTCGCGACATATAGCGGCAACATCTCACCATACAGACTGGTGCTGATGGTGCGCTGTTCATCCTCCAGCCGATCTCTGCGCAAGCGAATACCGTATCTGGCCAGCCTGGGCTCCAGGTCATCCGCGCGATTGAGCAGGTCACGTCGTGTCATCTGGTAAGCGTGCTCACACACCATGCGACGTGACTGGAAGCTGAATACGTTCGAGAAAAACAGTTTGGCATCGTCCCGGGTAGGCTCAAACAGCAGGATGTCCTTGTCGGGATAATCCCGCGCATACTGTGCAATACCGGACTGCATGCGGGAATAAACCATGGTGCGGAACATCTGGGACAGCAAATGAGGCATGCCGGAGCGGGTCAACTCCCCCGGCGCCATGGTGCCGGCTCGCACTGCCGCACTGGCATCGATTGGCACCTGAGGATTAACCGCAAACACCAGATCGGCGCCGTCTTCAAAGGCCACAGACGCATGCAGGCCTTTTCTCAGGGTGCCGTCGACATAGTAACGCCCATCGATGGTGACCGGCACATAGATGCCCGGAGAGGACATGCTGGCCTGGATCGCCCTGGAAATGGGCACATGGTCAAAGCCCGGGGCCCCGAAACAGACGGCTTCGGTGCTTTCCACATCCGCAGCGACAATATATAAGCTGCGGCGAAGCTGCCGGAAGTCATTGGTGCGGCCGAGCATGGTAAAGGCGCGCTGCAGGTATTCATGCAGGCCCTCGTTGTCGAACAGCCCGGCCGGCGCTGCCTGCGCCAGAATGGTCATGGCTTCCAGCAAGCTTTGGTCATAGGGGTTATTCACGAACCGACGTACCGCGGTGGTCATCAGACCAGGCACCGCCAGTAGCCGGCTGCCCAGCTCGCGGAATGCCGGGCGATAAAAAACCTCGGGATGGAACGGATGGACTTCAGCCTCGTTACGCACAAAAATCCGGCACAACTGGGCCGTCGTCATCTGGTTTGCCAGGTTGGCAGCCACAAAAGACCCGGCATTCACACCCACATACACATCAATGTCGTTGAAATCGAGCCCGTCCAGCGCTTCATCGAGCGCACGCAATGCCCCGATCTCGTAGATCCCACCCAGAGGGCCACCGCCCCCCAGTGCCAGGCCGATACGGGGGCGAGGCTTGATTGCTGTCGTCGTTGCCATTATTCGCTATCCCCTTACGGGTACTGTTGGCTAATGCCTTTACGCTAACAGTCCATTTTAGAGTGCACACCCTATATGGATGCTCAGGTAACAAACCATCAGGAAAGGGCCTTTTCGGCATGGGCTATGGACGTTGACTTGCCCGGGCGAAGGTAGCGCCCAAAACCAGCATTGCGCAGCGCCAGATCCACGCAGCTCTTGATAACGTGGGGGGAGTCCAGTAACAACACATCCTCAAGTAACAGGGACGCCCACTCACGGCTGACACTGCGGATAACGGACTTCACCTTGGGCAGGCTGGCCGCGTTCATCGACAGAGAGTCATACCCCATCGCCATCAGCAACAGGGCACCACCCGGATCCCCTGCCAGCTCACCACAGAT
>JBHEPI010000201.1:0-12917 GCA_046260345.1 Marinobacter sp.
GATTCTTCGGGGCGAATTCAGCACCTCCGGCGCCGGGGTCGGTGAAGAAGTTGAAGTGGAGTATCGCGAGACCAGCGGTGGTGAGTACGAGCTGACCGACAACGTCGACGTCGAAGACGACGATGATGACGACGACGATGATGATTGATCAGTAGGCTGCCAGAAACAGGCCGGGTAATACGGCCTGTTTCTGGCTTTCGACGTCGCTATGGGAATACAATCCCAAACATGAAAGATTCCAACACCAATCCCCTGCATCGGGCGCTGTATCGCATTCTTCGCCCCATGGCACGCCTACTGCTCCGCAACGGCATTCCGTTTGCCGAGTTTGCGGAGCTGGTCAAACGTGCCTATGTGGACGCTGCCATGGAAGATTTCTCCGACCAGCGTAAGAAACCGACGGATTCCCGCGCTGCGGTGATGACCGGTCTCACGCGCAAGGAAGTGAAAAAACAGAGGGAAATCCTGGCGGGGGAACATCACGGAACACCGGGCAAAAGGCAGGAAAACCGTGCCTCCCGGGTGGTGTCCGGCTGGGTCCATGACCCGGCGTTTCAAACCCGCGAAGGCGAACCGGCAGAACTGCCCTTTGATGGGCCGCTCAGCTTCGGCGAACTGGTAAAGCGCTACAGCGGCGATATGACGCCAAGAGCGGTGCTGGAGGAACTGGTCCGGGTAGGTGTTGTGGCAACAGAGGCTTCGGGAACCCTGGCGTTGCGCCAAAGGGCCTATGTGCCCACCGGTGACAGCGAAGAAATGCTCCAGATTTTCGGCGAAGACGTATCAGATCTTATAGCGACCATTGATCACAATCTCACAGGGGACGAGGCGGAAAGCCAGCCCCTGTTTCAGAGAACACTGGTATACAACAACATACCTCCGGACGTCATGGCACGCTGGCGCCAGTATGCGGCGCAACAGTCCCAGGCCATGCTTGAACAGCTGGACAGGTGGCTAGGCCCCCACGATCGGGATATCGCCAGCCATGGCGAAGGCAAGGCCGAGGGGGATGCGGTAAGAACCGGCGTGGGCATTTTCTACTTTGAAGAGCCGGTTCAGCCAGATATCAATGGAGAACAGAAATGACCAACCCTGACGTCTGTTCACGAACCGGAAACTGCTGGCAGCCAACCGAACTGGTCACCACCTTGCTGTCTGCCAGTGCCAGGGAAGTGGTCCGGCACTGGATCAGCTGCAACCGGTTTCTGGATGCAAGCAACGAACCCACTCTGTTGCCCATGGCGAGCTCCGACGAAACGGGCTTCAATGCCCTTGTCAGCCAGGTAAACCGTGACCTGGCGCCGGCGGTAATCTTTAACGAGTTGCTTCGCAAGGGAATCGTTGAACAGCATGAAAGCGGCTGCCTGTTATTGCGCCGAAGTGCCTATGTTCCGGATTTGCCGCACAG
Organism: Marinobacter sp.; assembly: GCA_046260345.1. GTDB lineage: Bacteria > Pseudomonadota > Gammaproteobacteria > Pseudomonadales > Oleiphilaceae > Marinobacter. Next base: position 1,409 of record JBHEPI010000201.1, read on the forward strand.
GGGTGATGGAGCCCCTGTGGTGGAAGATTTCATGGCGGCCCCCCGCAGGCGCCGTAACGACCTGATATAAATCGTAATGGCCCGCGTTACCGGCCAGGGAGAATTGCACATGAACCCGAAATCCATCCAGTCAGCCACCCGGTATTCATTGAGCGTCCTGGCGATCGGCATTCTGGCCGCCTGTGGCGGAGGCGGCGGCAGCAGCGGGAATATTGGTGTTGCAGATGGTGGCATTCGCGGAACGGGGTCCAGCGTCGGGCCGGTTTCCGGGTTCGGGAGTGTAATCGTTAATGGCATAACGTTTGATACAGACCAGATTCTTAACGGGCAAGTTGAAAGCAACGACGGCATCGAATGTGAGCGAGGATGCGAAAATCGTTTGCAGAAGGGCATGATTCTTCGGGTCGACGGTGAGTGGCGTGAAGACGGTACGGGCGAAGCGGGCGCCCTTGAGTACGACGACACATTCAGAGGTGTCGCCACGAACGTTATCGTTGAAGAGAAGACGTCTAGCGGGGAGCCAGTTGCTGGGAACCTTACTATTCTTGGCCAGCTAGTGACCTTTGACAGAAGATCCGTCATCCGTCTGGAGGCTGAATCCGGGGCCGAGCCGGTTCTTGACGGAAAGCTAATCAGGGTCAGTGCGTGGCGGAATGGTAACAATTATCGCGCGAGTTTCATCGGCGAAATTAAGCCCCTATCCGAGGACTGGGTTGAACTGGAAGGGCCAGTGACTGAATTCGATCCGGTTGACAGACAATTCCAGATCGGCACCCAGGTAATCAATTACGTTAGCGATGACGTCTTCGTGGATGATATCGACAAGTTATTGCTCGAGAGCGGCACTATTTTTGTCGAGGTTGAGGGTGACGAGATAAATGGTACCGTTACAGCCCGCACCATCAGGCGAGCCGATAGCCGGCGCTTTCTGGGCCAGGAAAACGAAGATCTGGAGCTCTCAGGGCCAGTGGAGAACTACAGCACGACTAGCTCCGAATTTCTGATCAATGGTGTAACTGTTGTTCTGACTGATAACACAGAATTTGATGACTTTTCGAGAAGCCGTATTGAAGATGGCCTTCTCATTCAAGTGGAAGGCGAATTTGTGAACGGAGTGGTTGTTGCAGAAGAAGTTGAGCTCCTTGAGGGTGATGCTGAGGTAGAAGCAGATGTGACTAGTGAGGGGAATCTGCCCAATAGTTGGGTAGTGGGCGGCGTTACCGTTGTCGTAACCAGCTTTACGTTAATTGACGCGGACGATGACTCGTCTGAAAAGATTTCGGTTGGCTCTTATCTTGAAGTTGAGGGTATAGAGCGCGAAACAGATGATGGCGTGATTTACGTTGAGGCACTCGACATTGAAATTGAAGAGGAGTCGGAGGATGAATTTGAGTTGCAGGGGAGAGTCAGGCCTGAAAGCTTCTTCCCCTCTTCCCCCAGTCTGACGATGCTCGGATTGACGATGAGTATAGCCCCAGGTGCCATCAAAGATGAGGACGATGACGAAGGCAGTGTCTATGACTGCCAGTATCTTGAGGTGGGCTATGAACGGCTGAGCCCGAACGAATATCGTGCCGAAGAAATTGAATGTGGCGATTAGTCGACGAGCCGGGCGCGGGCTTCACGATACTCGTGGCCGATGCGCTCCACCAGCTCACTGACAGCCACCACATCATGAATCTGACTCACCCCCTGGCCAGCAGACCACACGGTCTTCCAGGCCTTGGCCTCGTCGTCCACCGGCTTCAGTTTCTCGCCGTAATCAAGCTCACCGGCCTGATTCAGTTTGTCCATCGGATAACCCGCCGCTTCCAGGCTCTGGCGCATGAAGTTGGCGGGGATGCCTGATACAGCTGGGGTGTGAATGATGTCGCCGGATACCGCCTCGATGATCATGTTCTGGTAGGCAGCTTCCGCTTTGGATTCGGTGGTGTTGATAAAGCGTGTGCCCATGTAGCAAAGATCTGCGCCCATGGCCTGGGCCGCGAGTATGTCCTCGCCCTTTGACAGCCCGCCTGCCAACAGGATTACCCCGTCAAACACTTCGCGAATCTCGTGTACCAGTACGAATGGATTGATGGTGCCGGCATGGCCACCGGCGCCGGCGGATACCGCGATAATGCCATCCACCCCGGCTTCCGCCGCTTTGCGGGCGTGCTTCTGGTTCGTTACGTCGTGAAACACCAGGCCACCGTAGCTGTGTACTGCTTCAGTCACACGGGTAGCGGCGCCAAGCGAAGTAATCACAATGGGCACCTGATGTTTTACGCAAAGCTCCAGGTCCGCTTCCCACCGCGGGTTGGTGCGGTGAACGATCAGGTTGACGGCGTAGGGGGCTGCTTTCTTGTCCGGATGGGTTTTGCGGAAGTCGTCCAGCCCCTGGTTCATCTGAATCACCCATTGCTCGAAATCGTCGCTGGTGCGCTGGTTCAGGGCGGGAAAACTGCCAATGATACCCTCCTTGCAGCAGGCCAGCGCCATTTCCGGCCCGGAGATCAGGAACATGGGGGCTGCCACAAGGGGAAGCTCCAGCGAGTTCTTCAGTGATTCAGGTAATGCCATGAGAATTCCTTAATTTTAGTTGGAACTTTTGTAGGATATAAAGGATCTTAGCGTGCTCATTAACGCCTGAAAATGATCAAGAACGAATAAACAACAAGGAGCTCCATCATGGGCGAAGCGAAAAGAAGAAAAGAAACCGGTACACCATCGCCCCGAGGGAAAAAAAACCGCAAGCCGTTGTACATCGGCCTTGGGGTTGTAATCCTGGTTTTTGTCGCCGCCGGCGTTTTTTTCCTGACCGCCAGCCCCACTCCAACCTCGGATGATTTACCTGTGGCTGAGGCGGACGCAGATCCGTTTCCTGCTGAACTTGACCGTTATGGAGTATCCATTGGTGACGAGGATGCCCCTGTCGTCGTTCGGGAATTCGCAGATTACCAGTGTCCCGCCTGCGCCCGCTTTCTGGATGCCAGCCAGCAATTGAAGCGGGAATACGTTGAGTCCGGCCAGGTGCGTTTTGTGTATTTCGACCTGCCACTCCAACAGCACGACAACGCCATGCCTGCCGCCCATGCCGCACGCTGCGCCGGCGATCAGGGCGCCTATTGGGAGATGCACGATGAGCTTTTCGACATGCAAACAGAGTGGAGCGGGTCTGACAGCCCACTTGATACCTTCAGCCGGTACGCTGACGATCTGGGTCTGGATGAGCGCCGCTTTCGCCGTTGCATGAGCACCGATCTGCACGTTGACGACATCGAGGAAAGCCGCCGTGTGGCCATGCGCCTAAAGGTGACCAGCACACCCACGATACTGGTCGACAACATCCGCCTGACCAGACCCGGTTGGGGGCAACTGTCAGCCGTAGTTGAGCGTGAGTTGGCTGACTAAGCATTCTAACACCCCGTAATACTCTCCTCCCGCCAGATTCGTTAGAATGGCGGCCTTGTGTATTTTGTGAACATTAACATGCTCCGGATTTACGATCCGGCCCGCAGGAGAAACCAGACCCATGAGCCAGGATGTTGTTGTCTGCGCACTTTACAAGTTCGCAGTCCTGAACGATTACAAAGAACTTCGCCAGCCATTGCTCGACCTGATGCTGGAAAATGACGTGCACGGCACCTTGCTGCTGGCCCGCGAGGGCATCAACGGCACGATTGCCGGCAGCCGTCAGGGCGTGGATGCCATCAGGAGCTGGCTGGATGCGGATGAGCGGTTTGAGGGCATTGATTACAAGGAATCCTTCGTGGATATCCAGCCATTCAAACGCACCAAGGTGAAGCTGAAGAAAGAGATTGTCACCATGGGCGTGGAAGGCATCGATCCGAAACGGATCGTGGGCACTTATGTGGACCCGAAAGCGTGGAATGATCTGATCTCTGATCCGGACGTAACCGTCGTGGATACCCGCAACCAATACGAAGTGGAGATCGGAACGTTCACGAATGCCAGAAACCCGGCTACGGATACGTTTCGGGAGTTTCCGGAGTACGTGAAGGAAAATCTGGACCCTTCGAAGCACAAGAAGGTAGCCATGTTCTGCACCGGTGGTATCCGCTGTGAGAAGTCCACGGCGTTTCTGAAAGAGCAGGGCTTTGATGAAGTGTACCACCTGAAGGGTGGCATTCTCCGATACCTGGAAGAAGTTCCGGAATCACAGAGCCTGTGGCAGGGTGAGTGCTTCGTATTCGATGACCGGGTAACGGTGAACCACAGCCTGGAGCGGGGCGAGTACGATCAGTGTCATGCCTGCCGCCGTCCGATTACGGAGGAAGACAAGCAACGTCCTGAATATGAGCAGGGGGTGAGTTGTCATCGATGTATTGATTCTCTGACTGAGGAGCAGAAGGCCCGGTTTGCCGAGCGTGAGCGGCAGATGCGTTTGGCGGAACAGCGTGGCGAAGCCCACGTAGGTGGCGAAGCGGCGCGCATTATTGCAGAGCGCAAGGCCCGCAAAAGGGAAGAGCGTGAACTGCAGGCCCGCAAAAGCGCGATGGGAGAGCGTCGAGCGAAATCCTGACCGTTTAAACAAGGAGATTTCATGCAGTTCAGAACAACCCTTGCCATTGTCTCACTGGCCATGTCACCAATAGTATCTGGCCAAGACTTCGAGGACTGGGAGGGAGAGTCCGAACTTGGCGTTCTGATCACTTCCGGCAATTCCGAGGAGACCAACATCAATGCGCGTCTCGGTGTTATTCACGAGATAGCGGAATGGCGTAACACCGGCGAGTTTCGCTCTGCCTATTCCGAAACCGACGATAACACCACTGCCGAGAAATACCAGGCGGCCTTGCAGTCTGACTACAAGTTTGAGGGCAGCCAATACCTGTTTCTCCGTGGCTCCTACGAGGACGACCGCTTCTCCGGTTACGACTTCCAGTCGTCACTCACCACCGGTTACGGTAACCGTGTGTGGCAGGTTGGGGAGCGTTCCTTCCTCGACCTGTCGGCCGGCGTTGGTTATCGGTTCAACAAGCTGGAAGAGCCGGATTCCGAGGGTAACCGGGATGAGGACGAAGCCATTGGCCGGCTGGCCGGCCAATTCGATTACGCGCTGTCTGAAAACGCCCTGTTTCGCCAGAAGCTAAGCACTGAGGTCGGCCTCGATGAAAACAACACCATTACCGAATCTGAGACCTCGGTGCAGGCTACGGTGGTGGGTACTGTTTCACTGAAAGCAGCCTATCGTGTTCAGCATGTGTCCGACCAGCCCGCAGGATCGGACGACACGGATACCGAAACCTCGTTGTCGTTGCTGTACGGTTTCTGATTCGGGGTTTTGAATCAGAAAGTCAGACCCGGTTCCTGAGCCCCAGCTCGTCCGGGTAGGGGGTCAGGTACTTCTGGCTGTGGAGATAGTCCACCGGCTCCCGCCGCTGGGCCATCCGCAGCAGAGTCATGGGCACCACCAGGGGAATTTCTCCGCGGTGGTAAGCCTCGATCTGCTCCATCAGTACTTTTCTGTCTTCTTCCCCCATGGAATCCCTCAGGTAGCCCATCAGATGCTGCATGGCATTCACATGGGAGCCCCGGCTCACTCTCCGGGTCATGGCCTCCATGAAGGACGCAATGTAACGCTCGGCAATGTCATGCAATGGCACCGATTTCAGATCCCCCAGCATGGGGCCTAACTGGCGGTAGATTTTCTCGGAATGGGCCAGAAGCTGGAACTTGTGGCGTGTATGGAACCCGATCAGAGCCTTCGCGGTCAGGTTTCCCCCGGCCACGTTCTGCATCCAGTCGTCGTAGGCAAATACCCGTTCAATGAAGTTTTCCCGTAGCGTGTCATCGTTCAGCCGGCCTTCTTCCTCCACCGGCATTAGCGGGTAGTGGCGCATCAGGGCTTCGGCAAACAGCCCCCGGCCATCGCGGCGGGTGACATTGCCGTGTTCATTGTGAACCTTTATCCGCTCCATGCCGCAGCTGGGGGATTTTGCCATCAGGATATAGCCCCGCAGGTCGGCCAGGGTAGGCATTACCTGGTCGATAAAGCTCTGCATGGTATCGGTGTGGTCTGCGGTGCCTTTGGTTTCTATCAACTTCAGGCCATCCTGATATTCCCGGAGGTGAATCGCCGGCCTGGGAACGCCAAGGCCTGCTTCCAGTTCCGGACATATGGAACGGAAATCAAAATGCCGTGCAAGCACCTGGGTACAGAAGCGGGAATGCTTGTGCCCACCGTCATGGCGGACTTCCTTGCCCAACAGGCAGGTGCTGATTCCAACGGGAATGCCTGTCACAGTCTATCTCCGGTCTGAAAAAGTACTTATCAAGTACGTTTTTCCAGTCTAAACCGATCATGCCGGTGATAAAAGTGATGCGTTGAATCGCTCACCGGGAAGCGAATTGCGCCAGGGTCAGGGCGTAGATTTCACGCACATCCTGAGCGAACTGCTCTACCGAATAATCCGCCGCAAACTCCAGGGCGTGGGCTGCCAGTTCCCTGCGCAAGGCGTCATCTTCCAGCAGTTGCCTGACGCATTCACACCACTGGTCCTGTTTCTCCGGCGTTTTGAATCCGTTGAATCCGTGCCGAACCACATCATCAATACCGCTTGAGCGCACTGCCACCACGGGCAGGCCTGCCGCCATGGCTTCCAGAATGACCATGCCCTGGGTTTCCGACTTTGAGGCAAACAGGAAGGCATCACCCAGGTGGTACCAGATAGCCATTTCGTCTGGCGGGATAGAACCGACCAGTGTAAAGCAGTCCTGCAGTCCCAGTTCGTCGATGCGTTGCTGCAGACGCTCATGCTGGTGGCCGTCACCAATCATCAGGAAGCGGAACGGGCGCTCGCTGCGCCGGCGCAGTTCGGCAATCGCATCAATCATGAAATAGATGTTCTTCTCGTTGGAAAGCCGCGACACACTGACAAATACGGTTTCATCGCCAATATCCAGGGACTCCCGCAGCTTGCGGACCTCCTCATCATCGATCTTCTGGAACCGCTGGTATTCAATACCGGTCGGCTGCACGAACACCGGGCTCTTGACGCCGATCATCCGCAGGTACTCTTCGGTGGAGTAAGTAGGCACGATCACGCCGTCGCACCGGTTGGCGAAGCGTTTGACCAGTTCATGGGAGATCAGGTTGCGGAACAGGTTACCCGGCAGAGGGACAAAATGTGCATAGTGCTCCAGGCGGGTGTGGTAAGTGTAAACCGCCGGCACTTTCAGGCGTCGGGCGATAAACAGCCCCAGCCAGCCAAGCCAGAAGGGGTGGTGCAGGTGGATGATATCAGGCCTGAATGCCCTGACACGCCGGCGGACCCTCGCCAGGAAGATATTGGCCATGCGAAATTCCCGTTTCTCGCCCATGGACAGCAGGGAAGGAACACGGACCACGTTGGTCTCCTGGCTTGGCTGGTCGCGATAGCGTGGACACACAACAAGGATGACATCTCCCAGGGTTTCCAGCCCTTTCCTGAGGCGTTCGATGGAGATGGGCACTCCGCCGATAAACGGCAGGTAGTTGTTGGTGAACATGGCAACCCTTAACGGCCGGGACAGCCACGGCTGAGGGTCCAGATCGTAATCCGGGTAGTAATCCTTTGCCACGAAAATGGCGGTGTAGAGCTTGATGCTGATCAGCACAAACACGCTTACAAGCAGGATGAAGTTTACATAACCGACATAGAACAGCGAGTAAATGAAGAACCAGAGGGCTTCCAGCGTACTCAGTATCGGATTCTGCCCGGCCTCCAGGCGTTCCATTGAGTGGCTGATGTCACCATCCCCGGTCACATCCACCCGCACGTAGTGATAAAAACTGGTGTCGTCGTTCAGCACCAGGCCGCCGGCTCCACCGGTGGTGATAAAGCGTGTATTGTTCCGGGCCTGGTCTGAATACAGTGACAGGTTCGCGGAGAAAACCATGTCCACATTGTGCCTGTTGATGGCATCAAGCAGCGCGTCCCGGAACCCGGGAGGTTGCAGATAATCGTCCTCCTCCTCGAAAGGGGCTTCCTGATCCGGCTCCAGCAGCGGGTGGCCAACGAACAGAAAACGTAGCTGGTTATCCTCCTGGTCCAGCAGATCATTCAGCCAGCGGATTTGCCACTGCCAGGGCGTCTTGCCGGTACTGTCCAGGAAGATCAGCCGGGCGTTGCCCGCTTTGATACTGAAAAAGTGCGGGCCGAAGTGGTCGTAGAACCGGTAACTGCCGAAATTCTCGTACTCGTTCTCGCCGAATGTCAGCAGGTAGGGAATCTTCAGGTGGGACAGGGTGCCCTGGATGGCCCGGTACTTGTCTTCACTGCCTCCGCTGACGGCATTGCCGGCAGACACCATAAAGTCCAGCCCCGCCTCGTTGAGGGCCGGAATCATGCGTTCTTCAAAGATGCCGACAGAATTGTTGATGTTGCCCACAACGGCAAAACTGAAACCATCGGCACCGGACAGGCTGTCACTGATGCGTGCTACCTGTTCCGTGTGCAGAGCCTCGAACTCCGGCTCGAAAAAGTTCAGGTAGCCCTTGTACCCGATCAGCAGCACGACAATCGCAAGATTGATGTAGAACAGGGCTTTTAACGGATGACGTCGTGTCATTGGGCTTCCCTTCGCTGCCTCATCAGTTCCCGCTGCAATATTACCAGGCCCGCCAGCATACCCAGGTAAATGGTGATGAACCGCCAACTGAGGGTTACCAGTAGCAGGTGGTTGGCGGTGAGTATGTCCCGGAAGAAACTGCCGAAGACTCCCTCTGAAATGCCCGACGCCCCGGGTGTCGGTGAAAAATACATCACAAAGGTGGTCACCACCAGCAGGCCTGTGCTCACCAGATAGTCTACCTCGTAATCCAGTGCAGAGATCAGCAATGCCGGAAAACTGAACAGGCTGAGCAGAAATACAAAGGTAAACAGAACTGAGAGCACAACGAACTTTTTCGGGCCCCTAAGGTAGTCGCCAAAACTGCGGGAAAAGCGCAGCATTTCGCGTTTTGCCTTGAACTGCCATCGGCGATGCCGGTGCTCACCCAGCAGATGGAAATGATGGAGATTGCGCAGAAGCCATCCAAGTGGTGCGATCAGCCACCGGGTGCGGAACAGCACCACCATGAAGAACCCCAGATAGAGAAAGATCAGCACAGCCAGTATCGGCCCCAGCTCCCCCGCCAGGGGCTGGTTGTTGAGGGCGTCGAGGGTAAGCAGGAAGACCGGCGTAAGGGAAAAAATAAAGATCACAGCTATGACAGTGCGGATGGTTGTCGCTGCGGTTGCCCGGCCAACGGGCACCCCGTGGTGCTGCAGGTACCATATCTGGGCGAAGCCGCCCCCGGTTGCCATGGGCGTAATATTGGAGAAAAACAGGTTGATGAATACCAGCCGGAAGATCACGGCGAAGGGTAAGCGGTGCCCCAGTGCCCGCAGGGTGAAGTGCAGCCTCAGACCATCGGCCCCGAAGTAAACGGCCAGCAGGGCGATGACTGAAATTACGGTTTCGGGAGCAAGCAGGCGCTGGTCAAAGGTAACGCTGCGGCCGGCAAAGTGGTCGTAGACGGCATAGAGCCCGGCGGCCGTCATGGCAAAGAATATCAGGCTGAAAACCGTCAGCCTGCGCCAGGACGCGCGCTGTTGATATGCTTGATCCGGTCTGTTCGTCATGGACTGCCCGCCATCAGGAGACGGGCAGTTTACTGTCGATAGCGGGGGGCTTGTCCAGTGTTGTGCTAGTGGCCATACACCATCATGGTGGTGTTTTTGATGGCAAAGTCTGTGAACTGTACCGAACCGATACTGGTGCCGCCAATCTTGAATACCGGCATATCGATGTCAGCGCGGAAGTCCACCTCATGGATAGACAGGCCTTCCTTGCCGGAAGCGGCGCTGGTGCCCCGGGAGAGTTTGGCCGTGGCGCTGGCCATGCCGAAGTGCCCCAGGGTGTCATCGCCCCGACGGTTGTGAATCTGCAGCCCCTCGATGCCAACCGCGGCAAAGTTGAACAGCAGGATTACATCGGCTGCATCCCAGTCCAGGCTGCCGTCAGTGATTTCGAAGTGGGTATCGATCTGCAGTTCCGAGCCCGAGACTTCGTTGCCGTTGGCCAGGGAGCGGGTGTTGTCACCCTGGTTGCGGATAACCAGGTCGGTAGGGCCGAGATAGCCCTGCAGCATGACATTGGAGAATAGGCTGGCGGTGCCGCCGGACCCAGTGGCCTCCACACTGTCTACCGCCAGTTCGAAGTCCACCGCCTGCAGGTAATCATCCAGATTGGTGGGGTCGCCATAATCCGTAGCCCCCAGGTGAATCACCAGGTCACCGCTGTCGAACTGCTTGCCGTAACTGCCACCGACCGCATAGCGGGCCAGGGCGTCGGCAACATCCGGATTGGAGGTGTCCAGCAGGCCGGCATCGGCACGGCGGGCAATTTCAGAGAAGCCGTGGGCCAGCACCTCGTCCTGCCCGGCGATATCCAGGGTGAACTTGAGGTTGTCCAGCACCGTGTCGTTATGGCCGGAGAGGCGTACGCCATCCACGTTGAGCGAGCCTTTGTCGGTCCAGCTCAGGCGGTCCATCTCTACCTTGGTTTCCATCTCGATGGTGACACCGGTCTGGCCGGTGACCTCACCCAGGGTGCTGTCGTTCAGAGGCCTGAAATCCGCCATCACAGGCAGTGTCAGGCTGGCGGCAAGGCTCAGGGTGAAAAACCTGCCGATGGCAGGCATGTGTTGTTCCTGGCGCTTGCGGGCATTTCGACGTGTCATGGTGGCCCCGATTATTATTGTTACAGACTGTTACGATAGGCGGGGCAGGCACAGAATTCTGTGATTCAACGCACAGACCAGGTCAGGCCGAGGAGGCCAGTGCCTGCTGGATCAGTTCTTTCTGGTGTGCGCCAAATTCCGCGACCAGTGCCTCGGATTCATCGGCATTCCGTTCCAGAATTGCCCTGGTCAGGCGGGTAAAGAACAGCCCCGTGCGGTCCAGGTCCTGCCGGTAGTGATCGGCACTGAGGTAGTAGGCCCGGCTGACCGCGGGCTTGAAGTTGGTCAGCGCTTCAGTGAGGTAGGGATTGCCCACCACCTCACAGCACACCTCCATCACCCCGAAACTGGCCTCCACAATCGCGGTGATATTGGCGTCCTTCCGTTGCATCTGGCTGGTCACCTTCTCGACCGCCTGCAACAACTCCGCTTTGTCCGTCTCCTGCCAACGCTCACACAATCGCCGCGCCAGCATGATCAGCAGATGCATGTATACATCATAAAGCTCGGAGGCATGGCCCGCGTCCAGTTTGGTGGCGGAAGCACCCTTGCGCGGAGTGATCTCGATCAGGTGCCAGCGTTCCAGGGTATACAGCGCCTCCTTCACCGATGCCCGGCTAACCTTCAACTCATTGGCGGTGGTGGCCTCATGCAAACGCTCACCAGGGCGGATCTGGCCGGTCATGATGCGCTGGGCCAGGTAATTGGCGATTTGCTCGGCAAGGGTATTGGGAACCTGAAAATCCATAAAGGCTCTCTGAACAGGGGAATGCATAAAGAGTTTATCACAGCCATTTA
>JBHEPI010000213.1:0-25382 GCA_046260345.1 Marinobacter sp.
GCCATATTCCGGGTCGGTTATTTCCTGCTGGAGAATGTTGATTGCTGTAACATCATACGTGATTCATCCACAATAGGCAGACTATGTGCAGCACCGGTCGGGCAGGGCTTCCCGGGAGACGCTACGAGCACGTCCATGTGCGCTTGACTGAAGCCATCCATGGCTTCAGACACTCCCGGGAAGCCCTGCCCGACCAGTGTCCGAATCACGAGTTAACCGCTGGAGAGTACTGAATGCCAGAAGCCAATTATCTTGTCTGGATTGACCTGGAAATGACCGGGCTGGACCCGGAGAAAGAACGGATCATCGAGATAGCGACGATTGTTACCGATTCCGAACTGAATACCGTCGAAGAGGGGCCGGTCATTGCTGTACACCAGTCAGACAAGCTGCTGGAAGAGATGGACGAATGGTGTACCCGTACCCATGGCGAAAGCGGGCTGACACAGCGGGTGAAAGACAGCAAGTTCAGCGAGATTGATGCCGAACAGAAAACCCTCGAATTCCTGCAGCGTTACCTCGAACCCGGCCAATCGCCCCTTTGTGGTAACAGCATCGGTCAGGACCGACGTTTCCTGGTGAAGTATATGCCGGAGCTGGAAGCCTTCTTCCATTACCGTAATCTGGATGTCAGCACCATCAAGGAGCTGGCCAGGCGCTGGCGGCCGGATGTGCTGGACGGAGTCAGGAAGAAGGGCAGCCACCTGGCTCTGGACGACATTCGTGACTCGATAGACGAACTTCGCCATTACCGTGAGCATTTCTTCAAATTATAAGCCATGCCGGCGCAGGGCCCAGTGTACATGTTCCCGGACCATGTCCGACGGGTGGTCGGCTCGCTTTTTAAGGGCCTCGATGACCGGAATGGTTGAGGGCGCATTGCCCAGGCCCACGGCGAGGTTTCGCAGCCAGCCTTCATAGCCGGTGCGGCGGATGGCCGAGCCTTCGGTGCGCTTGAGGAATTCCTCCTCCGTCCACTGGAAAAGGGTCGCCAGTTCGCTGTTGTCCAGGCCGTGGCGGGGCTGGAAATCTTTTTCTGCGGTCGGTTTGCTGAACTTGTTCCAGGGGCAGATCAACTGACAATCGTCGCAACCAAAGACACGATTACCCATTTTCGCTCGCAAATCTTCCGGAATGCTGCCTTTGAGTTCGATTGTAAGGTAACTGATGCACTTGCGGGCATCGAGTTTGTGGGCCCCTTCGAAGGCGTCGGTGGGGCAGATGTCCAGGCAGGCGGCACAGGTGCCACAGTGGTCTTTCTCGAAAGGTTCATCGAGTGGTAATGGCGCGCTGGTGAAGATTTCCCCAAGAAAGAAAAAAGATCCGGATTTGGGGTGAATCAGCATGTTGTTCTTGCCGATCCAGCCAAGCCCGGCACGCTGGGCCAGTGCGCGTTCCAGCACTGGTGCGCTGTCCACAAACGCCCGGTAATCGTACCCGGATACCGCTTCATCAATCCATTTTGCCAGGGTGGCCAGGCGTTTTCGCATCAGCTTGTGGTAGTCCCGGCCGGTGGCGTAGCGGGTGATGTAGGCCTTCTCCCGGTCAGTGAGTACCTGCCCTGGGTTGTCCGGTGAGGGCAGGTAGTCCAGCCGTACGGAAATTACCCGTTTAGTCCCTTCTACCAGGGAAGTCGGGGTGTAACGCTTGTTACCATGGTCTGCCATGTACGACATTTCACCGTGAAGCCCCTCGTTCAGCCAGTTCTTCAGTCGCTCCCCATGAACGCCGGTATCCGGCAGTGTGATACCGGCATCGGCGAAGCCCAGCTCATCGGCCCAGATGCGAATCTGTCGCGGCAGATCACTCAGTGTTTGGTCGGTTGGATCGGTCATTGAATGCCAGTAACGAAGTTTAATTTGATTAAGTTATGACCTTTTCCACTGTTTTGCTATTCTTTACAGATATCTGGCCGTTTTTCTTAATCCGAATTCTGTAACGGGAGCGGACTTTCATGCCCCTGTCCGATGGTCACAGTTTACCAGAAGACCTCCACTCCGCCGATGCGGTGCGAGAGATTGATCGCTATGTAATTGATCAACAAGGGGTTGACGGATTTGAGCTGATGCAGGCTGCAGCAGCCAGTGCCTTCCGGCGGCTGGTGCGTTTGTGGCCGGAGCCGGGTCGGATCCTGGTGCTGTGTGGCGCCGGTAACAATGGTGGCGACGGTTATCTGGTTGCTGCCAATGCCGTTCGTCATGGTCTGAATGTGGACTGTCTTGCGGTAGCGCCTACAGAAAAACTGTCCGGCGATGCCCGCAAGGCATGGAAGAAAGCCGTCGAAGACGGGGTTCATGTAAGAGAATTGGCAGACGTTACCGGCGGTGAGGTCAGCGAATGCTTTGCCAGCGCCGGGCTGATTGTCGATGCCATGCTGGGCACCGGTGTTACAGGGGCGCCCCGGGAACCCTTTGCTGCCATGATTCGCCAGTGCAATGCGGCTGCCGCAGCAGTATTGGGTATTGACCTGCCTTCGGGGCTGAATGCCACCACTGGAACGGTGGCGGGCGAAGCGGTGCGGGCGGATGCAACGGTAACCTTTATCGGCCTCAAGTTGGGCCTTTTTACCGGCCAGGGCCCGGAGTTTGCCGGCACTGTGGTATTTGAATCCCTGGATACCGACGACTGGGCCTCAGAAAGCGGGCAGCGGCCGCTGGCCCGGCGCGTGGACTGGCCGGGAATCCGCGACGCGATACCCCGGCGCCCTAAGGCCGCCCACAAAGGCCGTTTCGGGCATGTGTTGATTGTTGCCGGAGACCGCGGATTTGGCGGTGCAGGCATGATGGCGGCAGAGGCCGCTTCCAGATCCGGCGCTGGTATGGTGACGCTGGCAACACGTCCGGAATACGTGGCACCAGCATTGGCCCGCTGCCCATCGGTCATGGTTCAGGGGCTGATTCACGGGTCTGAATTGCCGCCGTTGATCAGTGCAGCCGATGTGATTGTCTGCGGCCCCGGCATCGGCCAGGGCGCCTGGGGGCAGCAGATGCTGCAGCAGGTGGTGGCCAGTGGCAAACCGCGGGTACTGGATGCAGACGCGCTGAACCTGATGGCGTCACGGGTTGCGCAGCCGGCAGACAATCATATTCTGACGCCGCATCCCGGAGAGGCGGCCCGGCTGCTGGAATGCGGGGTGGCTGAAGTTGAGAGTGACCGGATTCGGGCGGCTGAACAGATTTGCGAGCTATTCGGCGGCGTGGTCCTGCTCAAGGGGGCAGGCACCATTGTGGCTTCCGGAGATGCGCTGCCGGACATCATCAGTGGCAGTAATCCCGGAATGGCGACCGGTGGTATGGGCGATGTATTGTCCGGCATACTCGGCAGTTTTTATGCACAGTTTGGAAACGCCCGGCTTTCGGCCTCTGCAGCCGCTGCCCTTCACCTGGCGGCGGCAAACCGGGCATCCGAAACCCGGGGCTACATGGGGCTGCTGCCCATGGATGTGATTAACGCACTGCCGCAGATGTTGGTGGAATCGGAGCGGGTGGCTGCGGTTGGCCAGGGTATAAAAGGAGTGACTGGAGAATAATGAACACTGCTACTGACGAGCTTACCCTGTACCTGAAAGATGAGCCGGAGACGGAAAAATTGGGTCATATCCTGGCCGGCCTGGTAAGCGAGAGTGGCCTGGGATTGGTGGTGTTTCTTGAGGGGGATCTCGGTATGGGAAAGACAACTCTGAGCCGGGGGATTATGCGCGGCCTTGGTCACCAGGGTGCAGTCAAAAGCCCAACGTATACCATCGTTGAGCCCTATGAGCATCTGAACCCACCGGCCTATCACTTTGACCTTTACCGGCTTGGGGATGCGGAAGAACTTGAATACATGGGTATCCGGGATTATTTCCAGGGCCAGAATCTGTGCGTTATCGAGTGGCCCGAACGCGGCCAGGGTATTCTTCCCGAGCCGGATTTGCGGATTCGTCTGGGGAACCGTGGCGATGGACGTAGTGCCCGGGTTTCGGCGCCAACAACCCGTGGTGTCAGTTTGCTTGCCCGGGTTGGCAGACAATGGCCCCGGAACAGAGACAGTAATCGTGAGTGATCAGCGCAGGTGTGCAGGATGATGAGTATAAAAACGTTCTACGGATGGTTTTTTGCCGGGGGCCTGGCGTTACTGATGTTTTCGGTGACGGCGATGGCAGGCATCAGTGTGGAAAGTGCACGGATCTGGCCGGCACCGGATCACACGCGCCTGGTGCTGGACATCGGCAACAAGGTCGAGCACAAAGTGTTTGCTCTCTCGAGTCCGGCCCGGCTGGTAATAGACCTGAAAAATGTCAGTCTGAAAGCCGATCTCGAAAAGCTCGATCTGTCCGACAGCCCGGTCAGCCGCATTCGCAGTGCCCCCAGAAACGGCAATGACCTGCGAGTGGTACTGGACCTGAAAAGTGACATCAAGCCCCGAAGCTTCCAGCTGGAACCGAATGAAAAATACGGCCACAGACTGGTCGTGGACCTGATTGATGAGGGTGGCCTGAAGGCCCGCAAGCCTTCCGAGCCGACTGTATCCGAGAACAGTAACGGCAAACGCGACATTATTGTGGTAGTGGATGCCGGCCATGGTGGTGAAGACCCGGGCGCTACCGGCCCGCGCGGCACACGCGAGAAAGACGTGGTGCTTAATATGGCGAAAACCCTGGCGGAGCTGATTGAGGCCAGGCCCGGTTACACCGCCAAGCTCACCCGTAACGGGGACTATTACATCGACTTGCGCAGCCGCACCCTGCTCGCCCGCAAGCACAACGCAGATCTGTTTGTCTCCGTTCATGCGGATGCATTCCGCACCCCGCAACCCCGGGGCGCTTCCGTATTCGCGCTGTCGCAACGGGGAGCCACCAGTGAGACGGCCCGCTGGCTCGCCAAAAGTGAAAACAGTTCAGACCTGATTGGTGGTGCCGGCGGTGTATCGCTGGAAGGACGTGACGAAATGCTGGCGGGTGTTCTGCTGGACCTGTCGATGACCGCCAGCATCAACTCGAGCCTTGGTGTCGGAGATTCCATCCTTGGCAGGCTTGGCGATGTTGCCAAACTCCACAAGAGGGGTGTTGAGCAAGCGGCATTCGCAGTTCTGAAATCGCCGGATATTCCGTCGATCCTGGTTGAAGCCGGATTCATATCCAATCCCAAGGAAGAACAGAATCTGTCCAGTGCCTGGTACCGGGATAAACTCTCCAGGGCGGTTTTCGAAGGGATTGATGACTATTTTCAGAAAACGCCACCGCCAGGGACACTGTTGGCATGGCAGAAGCAGAACCGGCAGGATGTCGGCAGTGTCAGCCAGTATCGTATACGCCGGGGGGATACCCTCTCTGGTGTTGCCAAAGAAAATCAGACAAGCGTCAGTGAACTGATGCAGTATAACGACCTCAATGATGACCGTGTTATGGTAGGGCAAACCATTCGTATTCCCGCATCCTGAAACGAGGTCTTCTGGTAGCATGCCCCCTATTCGATTACTGACTCCGCGCCTGGCAAATCAGATTGCTGCCGGCGAGGTGGTTGAGCGTCCCGCTTCGGTCGTGAAGGAACTGGTAGAAAACGCGCTTGACGCCGGCGCCCGCCGGGTCGACATTGAAATCGAGCAGGGTGGTGTCAAGCTGATCCGGGTTCGTGATGACGGCAGCGGTATCGATGAGGCAGACCTGCCACTGGCCCTCAGCCGGCACGCCACCAGCAAGATCGAGAACCTCGATGATCTTGAAGCGGTTGCTTCCCTGGGCTTCCGGGGTGAAGCCCTGGCGAGTATCAGTTCGGTCTCCCGCCTGGCGTTGACCTCGCGCACGGAAGGCCAGGAAGCGGCTTCCAGGGTGGAGGTGGAAGGGCGGGACATGGATGCCAGCATCTCGCCGGCCGCCCATCCGGTAGGAACCACGGTCGAGGTGCGGGACCTGTTCTTCAATACTCCGGCCCGGCGCAAGTTTCTGCGCACTGAAAAAACCGAATTCAATCATGTGGACGAATGTATCCGGCGCCAGGCCCTGAGCCGTTTTGATACCGGATTCACGCTCCGCCATAATCAGCGAGTGGTCCAGAGCCTTCGACCGGCTGAAAACCCCCTGGATCGTGAGCGCCGGATTGGCTCCCTTTGTGGCCAGCAGTTCGTCGACAATGCCGTTTTGATTGATGCCGAAGCGACAGGGTTGAAGCTCTGGGGCTGGGTAGCGTTGCCAACTTTTTCCCGCAGTCAGGCCGATCTTCAGTACTTTTTCGTGAATGGGCGCGTGATCCGCGACCGGTTGGTGGCCCATGCAGTGCGCCAGGCCTATCGGGATGTGCTCTACAACAACCGGCACCCGGCTTTCGTACTGTATCTGGAAGTAGACCCCGCCAATGTGGATGTGAATGTTCACCCCACCAAGCACGAGGTTCGGTTCCGTGACGGCCGCCTGGTTCATGATTTTATCTTCCGTACTCTTCATAAGGCGCTGGCAGATGTGCGGCCGGACGATCACCTTAGGGGCGCGGTGGCACAATCTCATGGGCGTGAATCTGGCGGCACCTATGACGGCTATGGTACCCAGGCCGCAATGCCCGGGGTGAGCCAGCAGCCAACTCCCGATCCGTTCGCTGCATCCGCCGGTCAGCAGTCGGCTGGCTATTCCGGCGGTCAGCAGCCGGCGCAGCATGAGTGGCAGGCCCGTGACCAGATGGCGTTCTACCAGTCACTGAACCAGGGGGGAGGCGTAAGCGGTCACGCAGCCATGGCAGAAACCGGTGATATAGCGGTAGCCTCCCCGACACCGCCACAGGACAGCGCCGACGAACCACCGCTGGGGTATGCCATTGCCCAGTTGCATGGCATTTATATTCTTGCCCAAAGCCGCCAGGGCATGATCGTGGTTGATATGCATGCCGCACACGAACGCATTACCTATGAGCGCATGAAGCGGGCCCTGGAGGCGCAAGACCTGAAAAGTCAGCCGCTCCTGGTGCCGGTGTCTCTTGCCGTCAGCCAGAAGGAGGCGTTACTGGCGGAAAGTCATGGTGCAGAGCTTCTGCAGTTGGGGTTGGGGGTTGAACGAATCGGCCCTGAAACCCTGGCGGTGCGCCAGGTGCCGGCGTTGTTACGGGGTGCAGACACCGAGCAGTTGGTGAGGGATGTGTTGTCGGACCTGATCGAGAACGGCGAAAGCGACCGTGTCGAGGCCGTCACCCATGAGCTGCTTGGCACCATGGCCTGTCATGGATCCGTGAGGGCAAACCGGCAGTTGACCATTCCCGAAATGAACACCTTGCTGCGGGACATGGAGGCGACAGAGCGAAGTGGCCAGTGTAACCACGGCCGCCCCACCTGGACGATCGTTACGCTGTCCGAGCTGGACAAATTGTTCCTGCGGGGGCGTTGAGGCCTTTTATGATGGCCACCTCCACTGACGATGCCAGGCCCCCCGCAATATGTCTGATGGGCCCCACCGCCTCCGGCAAAACAGATCTCGCTATAGACCTGTGCCGGCGTCTGCCTTGCGACATCATTAGTGTTGACTCTGCAATGATCTACCGGGGTATGGATATCGGCACCGCGAAACCGTCGTCGGCGGAGCTTGCCCGGGCCCCACATCGCCTGATTGACATCTGTGATCCTGCTGAGACTTATTCCGCAGCGGACTTTCGCCGTGATGCCCTGGAGGAAATGGCGGCAATCACGGCGGCGGGCCGGATCCCCCTGTTGGTTGGCGGGACCATGATGTATTTCAAGGCCCTGCTCCATGGCATGTCGAACCTCCCTCCCGCCGATGCCGACATTCGGCGAGCCCTGGAGTATGAGGCGCGGGAGAAGGGCTGGGGCGCCCTGCATCGCGAGCTGGAGCGGCTGGATCCGGTTGCGGCCGGGCTTATTCACCAGAATAACCGGCAAAGACTGATCCGTGCACTAGAGGTCATTCGTATCACCGGGCGTCCGATCTCTGCAATATGGCAGGACAAACCCGGTGGTGCCCCCCGGGCCATAGCCGGCAGCCAGGACGGTGTCGAGGATTACACCTATTTCACCCGATGGCAGGCAGACGAATCGCCGTCTGTTCCGTATACTGTAGTGCAGCTTGCGATGGCGCCAGTCAACAGGCGGGTGCTCCATGAAAGAATTAACCGGCGATTTCAGGCGATGCTGGACGCCGGTTTTCTGGATGAGGTCAGGGCTTTGATGGCCAGAGACGATCTGCATCCCGGCCTGCCTTCCATGCGTTGTGTCGGGTATCGACAGGCATGGGCCCATCTGGCGGGTGATTATGATTACAGCACCCTGGTGGAGAAGGGTGCTGCCGCTACCCGGCAGCTCGCCAAGCGGCAGCTGACTTGGTTGCGAAAATGGTCCGATCTGGACTGGCTGGACAGTGGCGACGAACTTATGTCAGATACTGCCTTGAAAATCATTGAATATCGCACCACATTTAAATATTGAAAATGACGATCTGTCTTTACTTATAAACAGGAGAAAACACATGTCAAAAGGGCACTCTCTACAAGACCCTTACCTAAATGCATTGCGCAAGGAACGCATTCCGGTTTCCATCTTTCTGGTTAATGGCATCAAGCTTCAGGGCCAGATTGAGTCTTTCGACCAGTTCGTGATTTTGCTGAAAAACACTGTCAGCCAGATGGTCTACAAGCACGCCATTTCCACAGTGGTTCCTGCACGGAATGTCCGCATTCCGCCACAGGCGCCTGGTGGGGAAGAATCTGAGGACTGATCTACACGGTAATGCCGGTATGACCACCCGCGCTCCCGATGGGCCCGAACCGGCCCTGAGGGCCGCGGGTGTTTGTTTTGAAGGTTTTGCTGACTGTTACCACCTGATTGATCCGGAGTTTTTAATACTTGTTTGAGCGTCCCGATGTTGGTGAGCGGGCGATTCTCGTTCACATTGAGTTTTCCTCCCATGAAGAATCCGAGGATCTGGGCGAGTTTCGCGAACTGGTCTGGTCGGCCGGAGTTGAGCCGGTGGGAGTGGTAACCGGCTCCCGGAAGCAGCCCAGTCCGCGTTTGTTTGTGGGCGAGGGCAAACTGGAAGAAATTCGTGATGCGGCTGCGGCTAACGAAGCCGATGTAGTTCTGTTCAATCATGCTCTCAGTCCAAGCCAGGAGCGTAATATCGAACGGGAACTCCAGTGTCGTGTACTTGACCGCACCGGTGTCATCCTGGATATTTTTGCTCAGCGTGCCCGTACCCACGAAGGCAAGCTCCAGGTGGAACTGGCGCAGCTGGAACACATGTCCACTCGCCTGGTGCGGGGCTGGACCCACCTGGAGCGGCAGAAGGGCGGTATCGGCCTGCGCGGCCCGGGTGAAACCCAGCTGGAAACCGACAGACGCCTGCTGAGGGAGCGGATCAAGTCCATCCATCGCCGGCTGGAAAAGGTCCGCAAGCAGCGAAATCAGGGGCGCAGGGCCCGTAAACGTGCCGATATTCCCACTGTTTCCCTGGTAGGGTACACCAACGCGGGGAAGTCCACGCTCTTCAACCGCGTTACTACCTCTACCGTGTATGCGGCTGACCAGCTATTCGCTACTCTGGATCCCACGTTGAGACGCCTGGAACTTCCGGATATCGGGCCGGTCGTAATGGCCGATACTGTGGGGTTTATCCGCCATCTGCCTCACAAGCTTGTTGAAGCCTTCCGCGCCACACTGGAAGAGACGACGCAAGCGTCCCTTCTGCTCCATATCATTGACTGCCACGACAATCGGCGGGATGAGAACATGGAGCAGGTGGAAGAGGTGTTGGCAGAAATCGGGGCGGACGAAATTCCTGTGTTGCAGGTGTTCAACAAAATCGATCTGCTGGACAATTTCGAGCCTCGCATCGAACGTAATGAAGACGGCATACCGGTGCGGGTATGGGTTTCTGCAGTGACGGGTGCGGGTATCGACGGGCTTTTCGACACGATTGTGGAACGGGTCGCGGAAGATGTTGTTCACCATTTTCTGGTGCTTGGTCCGGCTGACGGTAAGCTCCGCGCGCTTTTACACCAGGCCGGATCCGTACTGAGCGAAGATCACCGTGAAAATGGTGACTCAGTGGTGGAGGTCCGGCTGCAGTACCGGGACTGGACTCAGCTACTGAGCCGCGCTGGTGTGCAAGAGAATGACATGAAGTTTGAAGAACAACGTATATAGACAGGCTGTGCTATTGCCGGGGCGCCCAGAAATCCCTAGTATTTGCAGCCATTCGACTAGTTATGGAACGGAGAGCACTATGGCCTGGAATGAACCGGGTGGAAACCGCAATGACAATGATCCCTGGGGCACCGGTGGTGGTCGTGGCGGGAATGATCAGGGGCCGCCGGATCTTGATGAGGCGCTGAAAAAGGGCCTGGACAAACTGAACCAGCTACTTGGCGGCAAAGGCAAGAAGTCTGGTGGCAACGGTGGGCCATCCTCCGGAGGAGGGGGAGGTGCCGGAGGTTTCGGCGCCATTCTTGCCCTGGCGGCCATCATTTTTGTCGGCTATGTGATCTTCCAGTCTTTTTACACCGTGGACGAGCAGGAGCGCGCGGTTGTGTTGAGGTTTGGCGAATACAGCCGCACTGAGAATCCCGGTCTTCGCTTCAAGGTGCCGCTGATCGACAGCGTGCGTCTGGTGCGGGTGACCAACGTAAGAAACGCCAAATCAAGCGGGCAGATGCTCACCCAGGACGAAAACCTTGTCTCGGTTGACCTTCAGGTTCAGTACCGTGTTGGCGACGCCAGGGCTTATGTTCTGAACGTTCGTGACTCCAACGAGGCTCTGGCTTTTGCAACTGACAGCGCTCTGCGCCACGAAGTGGGCAGCTCTGTTCTGGACGAAGTTTTGACGGAAGGTCGTGCTGAATTGGCGGTCCGGGTTGAGCAACGGCTGCAGAATTTCCTGGAGGAATATTCCACTGGTCTGTCTATCGTCCGGGTGAACGTTGAGAGTACCCAGCCACCGGATGCCGTTCAGGATGCCTTCCGTGAAGTGCAGCGTGCACGTGAGGACGAACAGCAAGTCAAGGAACAGGCGGAAACCTATCGCAATAAGGTGGTCCCTGAAGCCCGTGGCCGGGCCCAGCGCCTGACCGAGGAGGCGGCAGCCTACAAGCAAGAAGTGATAGAGCGTGCCCGCGGTGAGACTTCACGCTTCCTGGCCGTTCTTGATATATACCAGAAATCACCCGAGGTAACTCGGGAGCGCATGTACATTCAGGCGCTTGAAGGTGTGTTGTCCAGTACCAGCAAGGTATTGGTGGACACCAAAAGCAGCGACAATATGATGTATCTGCCTCTGGACAGACTGACCAATCGCTCGGGAGGGAGTACCGGCAACCAGAACAGCTCCGGCAACTCAGACAGCAGCGACATAGACATCAAGAACCTGTCGGATCAGGTCATTCAGGAGCTGCGTGGCAGGCAGGATTCCGGCGTTCGGAGGAGTAGATAATTATGGGACCCAAAGGTATTGTGGGCCTTGCAGGCGCCCTGATCATAGTGCTCGTGACGCTGTCCAGCGTGTACATCATTCCTGAAACCCATCGTGGCGTGTTACTGCGTTTTGGTGAGCTGATTGAAACAGATATCAAGGCGGGCATTCACTTCAAGGTACCGGTCATCGACCAGGTGCGTGAATTCGATATCCGGCTGCTGACAACGGATCTTCCGTCGCGTCAGTACCTGACCATCGAAAAGAAACCTCTTGACGTGGACTCCTACATCGCCTGGAAAATCCGCGATGTAGACCAGTTCTATCGTGCCACCGGCGGTGATGAGTACCGTGCATCCCAGTTGCTGCTTTCGCGGGTCGATAACGGCCTGCGGGACGAATTCGGTGTCCGTACCATGGTGGAGGTAGTCTCTGGCCAGCGGGACGAGCTGATGACGCAGTTGCGGGAGCGTGTAAACGAAACGGCGGTGAAGGAGTTTGGCATTGATGTGGTGGATATCCGCGTCAAGGCCATTGAATTCCCTGGTCAGGTGAGCGAGAACGTTTTCCGCCGCATGGCAACCGAGCGTGAGAAGCTGGCCCAGGAATTCCGTTCCCGTGGTCAGGAGCTGGCAGAGGGTATCCGTGCTGATGCGGATCGTCAGCGTACAGTTATTCTGGCGGAGGCGTTTGCCTCAGCGGAGGAAATGCGCGGTGAAGGTGATGCTGAGGCAGCACAGATCTATGCGGATGCCTACAGCTCGAACGGCGAGTTTTACAGCTTCTACCGCAGCCTGGAAGCCTATGGTGAAACCTTCTCCAGCAAGGACGACATCATGGTTATTGATACCGACAGCGATTTCCTGAGGTTCCTGAAGGATCCTCAGGGCGATCGATAACATCTGTCGGCACAGTGACAAAACCGGAATACCTCGGTATTCCGGTTTTTTTGTGCCTGCCAACAGTGTAAAATGCCGCCGGTTTTGGTTCGGGTTTTTATCTGGTACCGAACATCGCCCTAAATCCTGTGCACTCCCGGGGCTTTTGTATTTGCTCCGGGGCAGAACGGACAACCGAATCTCATGACAGTATCTGATCGCTGGCTGCTGCCGGATGGCGTGGAAGATATTCTTCCGCCTCTGGCTGGACAGATTGAATCCCTGCGCCGGGACGTAATGGATACCTGCCAGCGCTGGGGTTACCAGCTGGTTATTCCACCGCTGATCGAATACCTGGAGTCTCTGTTTACCGGTACCGGGCATGACCTGGAACTCCAGACCTTCAAACTGACCGATCAACTGACCGGCCGGATGATGGGGCTGCGGGCGGACATGACACCCCAGGCCGCCCGTATCGACGCCCATACCCTGGGGCAGGAAGGCATTACCCGGCTGTGTTACGCCGGCCACGTGCTGCATACGCGGCCGCGACACATGCTGACAGGTCGTACGCCTATCCAGGCCGGCTGTGAGTTGTTTGGCAGCGGTTCCGAATCGGCAGATATGGAACTCATCAGCCTGATGCTGGAAACCCTGCGAGTATCCGGTCTGCCACGGATTCATCTGGATCTGGCCCATGTCGCGATCTACGAGACGCTGGTGGGCGAAGCCGGATTCGACCGGGATACCGGTGCCGCCATTTTTGATGCCATGGCCCGAAAATCAGTACCCGAACTGGACGAACTGCTGGGTGATTGCGCGGCGGGTTCTTCCGGAGCCATGCTCAGGGAACTGGCGCGGGTCAGTGGCGGACGGGAAGCGCTTACCGAGGCCCGGCGCATTCTTGAGGGTGCTCCCGGGCCGTTGGTACAGGCTCTGGATCAGCTCGAGCGGGTGGCGGATATGCTGGCCCGGAACTATCCGGAGGTGAACTTCGGTTTCGATTTTTGTGAGCTTCGCGGATACAACTACCACACGGGCCTGGTGTTTGCGGCCTATGTGCCGGGCCATGGTGATGCCGTCGCCAAAGGTGGTCGTTACGATGCGATTGGCAGTGATTTTGGCCGGGCACGTCCGGCTACCGGGTTCAGCCTGGATATCCGTGCACTGGTGTCTGTTGGTCAGCGTACCTGGCCGACGGGGAAAGCAGTCTGGGCTCCCGCCGATCAGGATTCCGCCCTTGGCGGTGTTGTATCCGGGCTGCGGAGGACGGAAACCGTTATCAGGGCTCTGCCTGAAGACGAAGGCGTTGACCCGCGGTCCCGCAATTGCGACCGCGTTCTGGTGAAACGCGATGGCCAGTGGGTCGTGGAGCAGCTGAACTGACCGCCAACAGGTATCAGGTCACTCATTTACAGGTAAATCTGCGGGTATGTCGCCGTCTGGTGAAGCCGCACTGAGAGAGAGTCATGGGTAAAAACGTTGTAGTGCTGGGCACCCAATGGGGTGACGAAGGAAAGGGCAAGATTGTTGATCTGCTGACAGACAAAGTCGCCGCCGTGGTGCGCTTTCAGGGCGGCCATAATGCCGGCCACACGCTGGTCATTGAAGGCAAGAAAACCGCGCTTCACCTGATTCCCTCCGGCATCCTGCGCCAGGATGTCCAGTGTCTGATAGGCAACGGCGTCGTTCTTTCTCCGGAAGCACTGCTGAAGGAGGTGCGGGAGCTCGAGAGCAACGGGGTTGCGGTGCGTGACCGGCTGAAAATCAGCCTTGCTTGCCCCGTCATTCTCAAAACCCATGTTCGGATTGATCAGGCCAGAGAACGTGCGCGAGGTGTCGACAAGATCGGCACCACTGGCCGCGGCATTGGTCCGGCCTATGAAGACAAGGTTTCCCGTCGCGGGGTTCGCGTTGGCGACCTGTGTGATCCGCATAGCTTTAAAGAGAAGCTTCGGGAGATCATGTCCTACCACAATTTTGTGCTGACGGAGTACTTCCGGGAAGAGCCGGAAGATATCGACCAGGCGTTTGTCGAGCTCATGTCCATGGCCGAGGAGATTCTCCCCATGTCCGCCGATGTGACGGATATCCTGCACGATCTGCGTAAGCGCGGCGAGCCTATCCTGTTCGAGGGTGCACAGGGCTCACTGCTGGATATTGACCTGGGAACCTACCCGTACGTTACCTCCTCGAATACCACCGCAGGCGGCACCGCCACCGGTTCCGGCTTCGGCCCGTTGTTTCTTGACTACGTTCTGGGCATTACCAAGGCCTACACCACCCGGGTAGGCTCCGGCCCGTTCCCGACGGAACTGTTCGACGACATGGGCCAACACCTGGCTGTGAAGGGTAATGAGATTGGTACCACTACTGGTCGTTCGCGCCGTTGTGGCTGGTTTGATGCCGTGGCACTGCGCCATGCCATCCAGATCAACAGTGTGTCCGGTATCTGTCTGACCAAACTGGACGTTCTGGACGGAATGGACACAGTGAAGGTGTGCATTGGTTATAAGACACCCAATGGCGAAATCACCCGCCCCCCTATTGGCTGCGACACCTACAAGGACATTGAGCCGCTGTATGCGGAGTTGCCGGGCTGGCAGGAGAGCACCGTCGGGCTGACTGGCCTGGACCAGTTACCGGAGAACGCCAAGGCCTATATCCGATTCCTGGAAGAGCAGATTGAAGCGCCGATCGATATCATTTCCACCGGCCCGGATCGTGTGGAGACCGTGGTTCTGCGCCACCCCTTCGGCGAATAACGGGGGAGCGTTATCGCGGCAAATCTCAGGGTTTGTCGGCGATGACCGTGGCCCTCTTGGGTCCCGGGTAGCCTTCGACAGTTCTGGTGGGGTCGTCGGGGTCCAGAAAGTCCTTTAGCGACTGAAATCGCATCCAGTCCGTGCTGCGCTGTTCTTCGACGGTGGTTTCGCTTACGTCCACGACACGGGCGTTGCGGAAACCGGTCCGGTCCAGCCATCTCAGCAGCGTGTCGCAACTGGGCAGGAACCAGACATTCCTCATCTGCCCGTAGCGGCCTTCCGGCATCAGGCTGTAACCCTCCGGCCCATCTGCAATCAGCGTTTCCAGTACCAGTTCGCCACCCGGGCGAAGGGTATCCTTTAGTTCCAGAAGATGGTCGAGGGGGGAGCGTCGATGGTACAGCACGCCCATGGAGAAGGTGGTGTCGAAGGCTTCCAGTTTTGGCGGCAGGTCTTCCATGCGCACCGGCAGCAGATCAATGCGCTTATTCCCGCTGACATAGTGTTTGACGCTCAGGAACTGGAACAGGAACAGCAACCCGGGATCGATGCCAATCACCCGTCCCGCACCTTCTCCCAGCATACGCCAGCAGTGATAGCCGGAACCACAGCCGACATCCAGTATCTGCCGGCCACTCAGATCAGAAAGGTAGGGCGATACCCGGTCCCATTTCCAGTCCGAGCGCCACTCGGTATCGATATGAGTGCCAAAAAAATTGAACGGTCCTTTACGCCAGGGCATCAGTCCGCGCAATCCCTGCTCAAGTTTTTTGGCATCCTCCGGTGATAATGGGTGACCTGCTCTCAAGGAAATGGTGGAGCGATTCAGGTCGGCTTCCACGCCAGACAGGTCGGGCAAGGTATTCAGTGCCCGCATCCAGCGCGCGATATCGCCGTGAGGGTTCTCATCGAAGCGTTTGTGAAGTTGTTGCTGTAGCAGGATTCGCCAGCGTTCCAGGCCGCGGCTGTCCAGGTCCTCGAAAAGCGGAGCAAAGCACCCCTGCCAGTCGAAAGTCGTCATGAGGGCTCCGTTTCAGGGCTGTTTGATGGCGAGCATGGAGACAAAGTTGAAGCACTGGTACCAGACCAGCACCTGATCAAAACCGGCATCTGTCAGCCGTTGCCGGTGCTCTGCCAGGGTTTCGGGAATCAGAACCTGCTCCAGCGCTGACCGTTTCTGGCTGATTTCCAGGTCGGAGTAGCCGTTGGCTCGCTTGAACTCGTGATGGAGTTGCGTCTGAATTGCCTGTTCTGCATCGGATTCAAAACGGATTTTCTCCGACAGTATCAGTACACCGCCGGGCAGGGTGGCATCAGCAATACGCTTCATCAGTTCCGCGCGCCGCTCAGGGGCTACGAACTGCAGAGTGAAATTCAGTGTGGTGACTGAGGCGTTGTCGAGGTCGCTGTCCAGAATATCCTCACACCGCAGCGACACTGGCAGCGGGTGGTCATCCAGCGCAATATAGTGCTGACAGAGTTCGATCATGGCAGCCGAGTTATCGACACCGGTCAGCATGCACTCGCGGTCGCCAATGCCATGCCGCATCGCCAGAGTGGAGGCGCCCAGCGAGCAACCGAGGTCATAGCAGTGGCTGCCGGGGCGGGCGTATTGCTCGGTAATCACCTCGATCATCGGAATAATCGTGGTGTAGCCTGGCACGGAGCGGCGGATCATGTCCGGGAATACCCGTGCTACGGACGCATCGAAACGGAAGTCTTCGGTTTCACGCTCGCTGGCGAACAGCCGGTCCAGCGCCTGCCCCGGCTTGTTGTTGCTGTCACTCATTATCTGCCGGCTCCTGTCCTTCCCCGGCAGGCTGGCTGTTCACCGGAGCAGAGCTACGGGCACATCGGACACCACGGTTTTTGTAATCCACGAGTATGCCGCGAAAGTCCGGGTCGGTATCGGCGGCAATGGCCAGGTATCCCTGCTCACAGACGGCATGAAGCTCGGAGGATTTGGGCGACATGCGGAAATCGTCTCCCGGTTTGACATGAACTGCCTCGAATTCACCCACTGGCACATGGTCCTTGTTGTCCGAGTGATCAATTCTGCCGCTGGCCTCCAGTACAAGAACGGTCACAATAATAGTGCCAATGGCTGTCGCAATCAGGCTGCGTATCGTGAATCTGGCCTCACTCTGGCTCATCAGGAAGTCTCCGGTCTGGGGGTTTTCCGGCCTTAATACTGGCCGGGGACATTAATGGAAGGGGCTTGCAGTGCAGCGAGTTGCTCCCGCAACGACAAAATCTGGTCAGACCAGAAGCGCGGCTGTACAAACCATGGGAAGAACCGTGGGAAAGCGGGGTCATCCCAGCGTTTTGCCAGCCAGGTGCAGTGGGATATCTGCCGGTAACAGCGCAGGGGCTCAATAAGGTGTCGCTCGCGGCGGTTGAAGTCCCGGAACATCTCGTAACCTTCAAGCAATTCCCCGAATTGTTGGCCGCGCTCAATATCATCACCATTCAGCAGCAGCCAGAGGTCCTGGATGGCCGGTCCGGTGCGGCAATCGTCCAGGTCCACAAACAACATCTGTTCCTCGCGACACAGGATATTGCCGCCGTGGCAGTCGCCGTGCAGCCTGAGATTATGGACGTCGCCGGCGTCGTCAATCCGGCGGGCGCAATAGTCCACAAGATCGGGGATCAGCGAGTCCCAGGCCGGGCGCAGGTCATCGGGAACCCAGCGGTTTTCCGTCAGAAACCGGTTATTGTCCTCAATGCCGGAGAGCACCGACATCATCGGGCGGTGACTGAAGCTGGCGGTATCGCCAATGTTGTGAAGCTGTCCCAGCCACTGGCCAAGGCGATAGAGGGTATCCGTAACGCTGGTATCCGGCGCCTGGCCGCCCCGCTGTGGGAAAACCGCAAACAGGAACTCGTCGCAACGGCCAAGGGTCTCGCCGGAGGGCATCACCATGGGTGCCACTACCGGAATATCTGCAGCCAGCAGTTGTGCGGTGAACTCATGCTCCTCGCGAATCTGGGCTTCAGTCCACCGCCCGGGGCGGTAGAATTTGGTGATCACTGGCGGTTTGTCTTCTATACCGATCTGGTACACCCGGTTTTCATAGCTATTGAGGGCAAAGAGCCGGCCGTTAACGATGAATCCGGCATCCTCCATGGCGTCAAGAATCTTGTCCGGCTTTAAGGCGTCGTAGGGATGGCTGGAGATTTCAGTCATAAACAGGTGCTAGCGCCTCGAGCTTTGTTTGGCTTGCATTGCGGCAAGATGGTACCAGTTTTCGTCCAGCTCCCAGCGAACCCGGTCGACACCGCTGGCACTGAGCACTATGTCGCCGGCTCGGGCCTGAACCTGGGCCAGCTCACGTTCCGCACGCTGCCAGTCCCGATGATTGTCGCCGAGGTTGCCCATGCTGGGAAAAATGGTGGTCAGTGCATCGTGAGTGGATGTCCGGTGCGAGCGCAGGGAGCTCATGATGGCGGTGCTTCCCTCAACACGCAACACCCTGTGCTGATAGGGATAGTTGGCGACCATGTCACTGGCCTTCAGGTTCTGGTTCAGGCTGATGACTTCAAAGCCACGCCAGCCGAGCCAGCCGACAAATATGGCGGCCACCATCATTACAATTATAAACTGCTTCCTGTCAGACATCGTTTACCTGCTCCGTGCACTGGTTGCAGGGCCAAGTATAACGTTTCAGGGGCGCTACAGTAATATGCTTGAGACAGACACCGTAGTAATCGGTGCCGGTATTGTCGGCCTGGCAATAGCCCGACGCCTGGCCAAGGAGGGCAGGGAAGTGCTGGTGCTTGAGGCCGGTGGGCATTTCGGAGAGGGGCTTTCATCCCGCAACAGTGAAGTGATTCATGCCGGCATCTATTATCCCGAGACCTCCGCCAAAGCCAGGTTGTGTGTTCGCGGCAGACAGATGCTCTATGATTTCTGCCACCAACGCCACATAGGCCATCGTAAAACCGGAAAGTGGATTGTCGCCTGTGGCCAGGAGCAAAGGGACCGGTTGGGCAGCATAGCCGGGCAGGCTGATCGTAACGGTGTTTTGCTGCGCAGTGTGAACCGCCGGCGCCTGCAGCAGGCCTTGCCCGGGGTGGTCGCCGATGAAGCCCTGTATTCGTCGGAAACCGGCATTGTGGACAGTCACGGGGTGATGCTCTCATTACTGGGAGAACTGGAGGATCACGGTGGCCAGTTGGTCTGTCACGCACCGGTGGAACGGGCAGTAAGCCATGGTGGTCGCCACCGCTTGTGGGTCGGCGGTCAGGCACCGTGCGAGTTGGTGGTCAGGCGTGTGGTGAACGCCGCTGGTCTGGATGCAGTTCCGTTGGCGTCTTGCTGGGAGGGAATGCCCGAACACATGGTACCACC
This sequence comes from Marinobacter sp., assembly GCA_046260345.1. Classification (GTDB taxonomy): domain Bacteria; phylum Pseudomonadota; class Gammaproteobacteria; order Pseudomonadales; family Oleiphilaceae; genus Marinobacter. The sequence continues at coordinate 19,372 of JBHEPI010000213.1, forward strand.
GCAGTTTCTGGCCCGCGGGGTGTATTTCAGCTATTCCGGTGGCCACCCGTTCCGTTCGCTGGTTTATCCGGTGCCGGAGCCCGGCGGTCTGGGGGTGCATCTGACCCTGGATCTGGGTGGCCAGGCCCGGTTCGGCCCCGATGTGGAGTGGATAGACCGGGTGGATTTTTCGGTGGATCCGGGGCGGGCACACGCGTTTGCTGACAATATTCGACGCTGGTGGCCGGGCCTGGATGAAGCCCGCCTGCAACCGGCCTACGCCGGAATCCGTCCCAAGCTGGCGGGCCCCGATGGCGGATTTGCAGATTTTCGTATTGATGGCGAGGCTGATCATGGCGTTTGCGGGCTGGTTAACCTGTTTGGTATCGAGTCCCCCGGCCTCACGGCTTGCCTGGCAATTGCCGACGATGTTGCCGGAAAGCTGGGCGACTGACATCTCACTTACCCCGGGGTTCTGGCCAAAGCCCATATCTGGACATCCGTCGCCCCCGCTTTGATCAGAACGTTGGTCAGGCTCCGTGCCGTGGCGCCGGTGGTCATCACATCGTCTACGATGGCCACTCGGGGCGGTGGCGCAGCGTTCACCTGATAAATGCCGCGAAGATTGGCCAGCCGTTGCTCCCGGTTAAGCCCCCGCTGGGGCCGTGTGCGACGGCTTCTTGTGACCAGGCTGGTGGTCCAGGGGATGCCGGAGCGTTTGCTGATCTGCTCGGCAATATCCGCTGCCTGGTTGAATCCGCGTTTTCGGAGTCGGGCCGGGTGCATCGGGCTGGCCACCAGCAGATCCGGCCGCTGCTCCGGTGCAGATTCAAGAATGCCAACCAGGTGGTCTGCAAAGTCATTGATCAGAGGCCGGGCGAAAGCCCGCTGGCCGTTGTACTTGTAACGCTGGATCATGCCATCGACCGGAAATCGGTAGCGCCAGGGTGCAATAACCCGGCTGAACGCTGGCGGGTCCTGCAGGCACTGGCCGCAGAGTGTGTCGGTGGCGGCAAATGCCAGTGGCAGGGCGCAACAGCGACAATGCCAGTGGTTTGCAGGGAGATCATGGCGGCAGGGAGTGCACAGCCCGAACCGGGCATCCGGCGCCAGGCATGCGACACACTGGCCGCCGTCAGCAGGCAGAAGCTTCCGGATGCCCCGCAGTGACATGTGAATCCATTCCTTGCCGTTAACCTTTGGTGTTATCAAGGTTGACAGCGATCTCAGTCCCTTTATCATCTGTTCAATCCGTAAACCAGAATCCCGGTAAAGTTAACAGGACTGAATCATGACTGCCACCGCACCCTTCACAGCATCTTCCATGGCACCTTCCACGGCCGTCCGCCACGACTGGACCATGCAGGAAGCCCGTGCACTGTTCGAGCTGCCATTCAACGATCTGCTGTTTCGCGCCCAGAGTGTCCACCGGGAGCATTTCGACCCTAACGAGGTGCAGATCAGCACGTTGCTGTCCATCAAGACTGGCGCCTGCCCGGAGGACTGCAAATATTGCCCCCAGAGCGGTCACTACAACACCGGTCTGGAAAAAGAAAAGCTGCTGGAAATTGAAAAGGTGGTTGCCGAGGCAAAAGCCGCGAAGTCCAAAGGCGCGTCCCGTTTCTGCATGGGGGCAGCCTGGCGCAGTCCATCGAAGAAGGATATGGGGTATGTGGTGGACATGGTTCGCCAGGTGAAGTCCCTGGGCCTGGAGACCTGCATGACTCTGGGCATGCTGCAGCAGGAGCAGGCTGACGAGTTGGCGCAGGCCGGGCTGGATTACTACAACCACAATCTGGATACTTCCGAAAAGTACTACAGTCATATCATCACCACCCGCACCTACCAGGATCGGCTGGATACCCTCGAGAATGTCCGCAACGCCGGCATGAAAGTCTGTTGTGGCGGTATCGTCGGTATGGGTGAAGACCCGGATGACCGCGCCGGCCTGCTTGTTCAACTGGCCAATCTGCCCCATCACCCGGAGAGCGTGCCGGTCAACATGCTGGTGAAGGTGGCGGGCACGCCGATGGAAGATGTGGAAGATCTGGATCCGTTCGATTTCATCCGCACCATCGCGGTGGCCCGGATCATGATGCCGGCCTCCCATGTGCGCCTCTCCGCCGGGCGGGAAAACATGAACGAGCAGATGCAGTCCCTGTGTTTCCTGGCGGGCGCCAACTCGATTTTCTATGGCGAGAAGCTGCTGACCACGGCCAATCCCGAGGCCGACGCGGACCGCGAGCTCTTCGATCGTCTGGGTATCCGTCCGGAAATGCGGGAACAGGCCTGTTCCGAGCAGGAAGCGGAAGAGGCCCTCACGGAAGCTGTGGAATACGAACAGACCCGTCACATGTTCTATGATGCGACCCGCGAGTCTGCGTAATTTGGTTTCGCCTTTGAGGGCAGATGATGCGTGACTTTGCGGCCGAGCTTGAGAATAGAAAGCGGGACGGGCTCTACCGGTCTCGCCGGCTGATCAGCGGGCCGCAGCAACCGGCCCTGGTTTCCGATGGCATGCCGCTGCTGTCCTTTTGCAGCAACGATTATCTGGGCCTTGCCAATCATCCTGATGTGATCCGTGCCGCTACCGAGGCCATGCCAAAGACTGGCCTCGGCGGCGCGGCATCGCACCTGATCTGCGGGCATCACCAGGCCCACCATCAACTGGAACTCAGGCTGGCGGACTTTACCCGTCGCAGTGCAGCGCTGTTTTTCTCCACGGGCTATATGGCCAATATGGGCGCGATATCGGCGCTTGCCGGCCGTGGTGACACCATTTTTTCCGACCGCCTGAACCATGCCTCCATCATAGACGGTTGCATCCTCAGCCGTGCCCAGGTGCGCCGTTATCCCCATGGTGACATGGGGGCGCTGGGGGATATGCTTGCCAACACGGACGGTCACAAACTGGTGGTCACGGACGGTGTGTTCAGCATGGACGGTGATATGGCGCCGTTGAAGGAACTTGCCGCCCTGTGCCGACGTCATGATGCACTGCTTGTGGTGGACGATGCTCACGGCATTGGCGTGCTTGGCCCCGAGGGCAGGGGCAGCGTGGCGGAGCTGGGGTTGTCGCAGGACGATGTGCCGGTGCTGATCGGTACCCTTGGTAAGGCAGTTGGCACCAGCGGTGCCTTTGTTGCCGGCCCGCAGGTTCTGATGGATTACCTGGTGCAGAAGGCGCGCACCTATATCTACACCACCGCCATGCCTCCGGCCATTGCTGCCGCTACCTGCACCAGCCTGGACCTGATTGAGCAGGAAGACACCCGCCGTCATCATCTGCAGTCGCTGATCACAGAATTCCGCCGGCAGACAGCGGCCATGGGTTACGAGCTGATGCCCTCGAGGACCCCGATACAGCCCATTATGGTGGGCGATAACTGGTCGGCGCTGGCCCTGAGCCAGGCCCTGGAAGAGCAGGGGCTCCTGGTCACCGCGATAAGGCCACCGACCGTGCCGGCTGGTGAAGCTCGATTACGGGTGACCTTCAGCGCAGCGCATTCGCGGGACGACCTGGCCAAACTCCTGGCGGGCCTGAGGGAGTGCCGCTCGCTGCTGAAAAGGTCCACTGCAGAGGCCGTATGAACTCCGCAACTCATCAAACCCCGCTGGTCGTAGTCGGAGGGGGAGTCATGTCAGCTCTGACAACCGACGCATCAACCTGGGTGCCGCCGAAAGCCACCATTGCCCGGGACTTCGGGGCCGCATGCCGAACCTATAACCCGGCTGCCAGTCTGTGCCGTTCATCGGCAGGCGTGGTAACCGGGGCGGAGTCGCTGCCGCAGGAAGACAATAGCGTGGATGTGGTGTTCAGCAACCTGATGATCCAGTGGTGTAGCCACCCCGCTCGCGTGCTGAGCGAGTGTCAGCGGGTTCTGAAACCCGGCGGCCGCCTCAAGGCCATGTGCCGTCACTACCCGAGAGGTCGCGACGGGGTGGCTTACGCAACCTATGAGGCCGGCTGGCTGACCTGCCGGCTAGCTTACTGATTTCAAGGTACTGATTCATGGCGAAGAAGAGCTATTTTGTAACCGGCACGGATACCGGTGTTGGCAAAACCCTGGTCTCTGCAGCCATTCTGGAGGCGGCAGCAACCTTTGGTAAGCGGACACTGGCCATGAAGCCGGTGGCTTCCGGTTGTGATGAAACACCAGAAGGCTTGCGCAACGACGATGCGCTGATTCTGATGAAGGCCATGTCAGAGTCGCTGGGCTATGAACAGGTCAATCCCGTGGCGCTGCAACCGGCCATTGCGCCCCACGTGGCTGCCGCCCAGGCTGGCCGTCATCTGACAGCGGAGCGTCTGGTAGGCTTCTGTCGCGGCCTGCAGATGCGGCCTGCGGATTTGCTGCTGGTAGAAGGTGCCGGAGGCTGGCGGGTACCCCTCAACGATCGGGAAACCTATGCTGCCATGCCACACGCACTGAATATGCCGGTTATCCTGGTAGTGCCGCTGAAACTGGGGTGCATCAACCATGCTCTGCTGACTGCGGAGGCCATCCGGCGCGATGGTCTGCCTATCGCAGGCTGGATTGCCAATCGCCCTGACCCGTACCCCATGGCCTGTGAGCAGGAAACGCTGGACTATCTTGTCAGGCATCTTCCGGCCCGCTGCATGGGGGTTCTCCCATGGCAGGAGCAGCCGGACCCGAAAGCATTGGCAGCGGACCTCGATATTCAGAGTTTGTTTGAAAATTGAACAGCTGTGTGGCTTAATTGGTTTATCAATGGTCATTGGACGTAGTAGTTATGATCAGTAATACACTGGGAATTGGTATTCAGGGCTTGCAGGCCGGCATGCAGGGCATGGAAGCGTCTGCCCGCCAGATTGCACGTGGTGGTGCTGACGGTCCGCAGGGAACTGCTGATGGCGCAGGTGGTCTGGTTGAACCGATTGTTAATCTCAAACTCTACGAGCGAAGTGTCGAGGCTTCGGCGCAAGTGGTAAAAAGCGCTGATGAGACCCTGGGCACACTTCTGGATATCAAGGCCTGAATCCGTTCACCCCATCGGATTGCTGAGCTGAATTGCAGACATGATGATTTCCGGTGCACTTCCTTCCCAGGCTCCGGCTTACCCCTTGCCTTCTCCGGGAGGCCCTCCTTCTGCTGATACCTCTTCTGGCGAGCCCCGTGCCGGTGACATTGACCAGAAAGCGCCGGCCAGAGACGAACCTGCCAAAAACAGATCTGCGGACAGGGAATCGCAAGCCGGAGAGCGTTCGCGCCGGCAAAATTCCGAGGCAGACAATCCCCAGGGGCTGGACGAAGCGGAGCTCAAAGAGCTCACCGATCTCAAGGCCAGGGACCGTGAAGTGCGCGCCCACGAGGCAGCCCACCAGGCCGTGGGAGGGCAGTATGCAGGTGCTATCTCCTATGTCTACGAACGCGGACCGGATGGTACCCAGTATGCGGTAGGTGGCGAGGTATCCATTGATACATCGCCGGTTCAGGGCGATCCTCAGGCGACCATTGAGAAAATGCGGGTGGTGAGGGCTGCGGCCCTGGCGCCGGCTGAACCATCGCCACAGGACCGTGCCGTTGCGGCCGAAGCCATGCAGCTTATGTTGCAGGCAAGGTCCGAGTTGTCCTCGGAACTTGGTGACCGTCGCGAATCCAGTGACGCGGCCAATGCCTATCAGTCGGTCTCCGGTATCGTCGCCCCCGATGCTGTAACGGAAGAATCCGACTCTGCTTTTCAGGCAACTGCTTGATCCCCCGACTCTTTATTGCCTGACCTCCCCGATTTGACTCTTTCCCAGCATAGTGTTTCGCCGCAAAACGCAACACAAATTTTAGGTGCGCCTATTGACAATTCTGTCCCTCTAAACGTATGTTTCAAACAAGTGTTTAATTAGCGGTACAGCATTCATGGCTGTGCCGTATGAGCAAATCCCGAGGCAAAGTGCTGTGACCGTTTCGCAGCTGTGACCGAAAATCTGAGGTGGATTCCATGCCTGACTACAAAGCGCCCCTGCGTGACATCAAATTTGTAATGACCGAGCTGCTGGACAGCGAGCAGCACTA
>JBHEPI010000215.1:0-10978 GCA_046260345.1 Marinobacter sp.
GGCGATTACCAGGCGCAAGGCTCCTTCAAGTTCACGCACATTAGAACGAATTTTTTGAGCAATAAAAAAAGCCGCTTCGCTGCTGAGCTTGACGTTCACCTGCTCGGCTTTTTTCATCAGGATCGCGACCCGGGTTTCCAGTTCCGGCGGCTCGACCATCACAGTAAGACCCCACCCGAATCGGGATTTCAGGCGCTCTTCCATATCGACAATTTCTTTCGGGAACCGGTCACAGGTCACAATCACCTGCTGACCACCCTCAAGCAGCGCATTAAAGGTATGGAAGAATTCCTCCTGGGAACGCTCCTTGCGGGCAAAGAACTGGATATCATCGATCAACAGGGCATCGACAGAACGATAATAACGCTTGAATTCATTAATCGCATTCAACTGCAATGCCTTGACCATATCCGCTACGAATCGCTCGGAGCGCAGATACGCAACCTTGGCCCTTGGATTGCGACGCACGATATCGTTTCCAATGGCATGCATTAGGTGGGTCTTACCAAGCCCGACACCACCGTAAAGAAATAGCGGGTTATAGGCACCACCAGGATTTTCCGCGACCTGCATCGAGGCAGCCCTGGCAAGCTGGTTGGATTTACCCTCAACAAAGGTATCGAAGGTAAACCCCTCATTCAGAAAGCTCTGATGTTTGATATCACCTTCAACCTGCACTGGCCGGCGGCTGTCCCCGGATTTCGGCCTGGCTGAGCGGGGGCTTGCCGTCGCTGCAATCCCCTTCTCCTCTTCCGTCACCGTGCTGGCAGCTTCCTGTTCCGAGGCAGCCCCGTTAACTGCGGTTTCTGAACGAACCACCAGTTCCGCCATTTTCGGTGCCGAACCGACTTTCATATTCACCAGCGGTGCCTGGCCGCCATGAAGATCTTTCAGAACTTCTTCAATCCGTCTGAGGTATTTCTCGTTGACCCAATCCATCACGAAGCGGTTTGGCGCAAACAGCATCAACTGACCCTCGCGGTGATCAGACTGCAAGGGCCTTAGCCAGGTGTTGAATTGCTGAGCGGGAAACTCGTCCCGGAGTACTTCCAGACACTGATGCCAGATATTGTTCGGCACGACAGTCTTGCCTCCGATGCCTCAGAAATTACTCGTAACGGATCTCCATGACCCGCCAAAAGAGATGACCAAGGATTCTAACCTGAGCACCCCTCAAGTGAAAGGGTCAACTGCCATTAATAAACAGCCTGTGGAAATTTAAATTCTTTAATTTCATATTTTTACAGACTTACCTACAGCCTTGTGTACAGAAAATAATAAGCTGTGTAGTTACCCACAGGCCCATGTTTGCAACCAGCCCCGAACCCTGTGCACAAACCCAAAATCCCCGGTGGATAACTCGCTTGTACCGAACCTGGCCAGGTTACCCACATTTCATGCATCAGTTGTTCACAGACCTCACCAGCACTTGTCAACTGCCTTTTGAATACTCCAACCCTCTAAACCCAATACTTTTTTTTCGCTTATCCACAGAAAACACCTTGCCTAATAACAGTAATAATAATCCTTAAAGAGAATAAAAAAGACCTACTGAATCTATTACGCAGCGACACCGTTCAATCCCAACCCGGATAAGCGTAAGCCACCAGCGAAAAGCATTGAATTCCTTGCCCACATTGCCTAGAATGCCGCTCCTGTTTTGGCTGATCATTTTCCGGCCAACGATTGAATTTCAAATACCCGTAATGTGAGATCGACACCATGAAAAGAACGTTTCAACCAAGCGTACTGAAGCGTAAGCGCGTTCACGGTTTCCGTGCCCGAATGGCAACTGCCAATGGCCGCAAGGTCATTTCCCGCCGTCGTGCCAAGGGCCGTGCCCGTCTGTCTGCGTAAGATATTGACCGCCTGATGAAGGCTTTGACCTTTCCAAAGTCATCCCGGTTACTCAAGCCAGGTGATTACGGCAAAGTCTTCGATGACGTTCAAATCAGGGTTCCGCACCGGAATTTTCTGATCCTGGCGACACCCAACAGCCTGGGACACGCCAGGATTGGTCTGGTGTTTTCAAAGAAAAATCTCAAACTGGCAGTGCAACGCAATCGCGTGAAACGTCGGGTTCGGGAAACGTTCAGGCACCAGACAGATTACCCTTCCCTGGATATTATCGTACTCGGGCGAAAGGGCCTGGCAGAGCTTGATAATCAAACGCTCAATGCTACCCTGACGGAGCTCTGGTCACGTATCAGAAAGAAAAACCGCCAGCTCCAGAAACCTTCGACATCGGAATATTCCGGTACCGGCAAAGGAACGGGTTAATGCGCAAACTGTTGCTCCTGCCCATCCGTGTCTACCAGTACGCCATCAGCCCGATGATGGCCAGTCATTGCCGCCACTACCCTACCTGTTCCCAGTACGCTGTCGAAGCCATTACGGCCCACGGCGCTGTCAAAGGTCTTTTTCTTTCGGTAAAACGTCTTCTGAGGTGTCACCCGTGGTCAAAAGGCGGGTATGATCCCGTTCCGGGCACTGAAGTCTGCGGCGAGGTGATTCCTGACACCTGCTGTGGGCCGGCCAGCCAAACCCATAACACTAACCAGACCAAACAGTAAGTTTATGGATATTCAACGCATTGTATTATTTGCCGGCCTGGCCATTGTCAGTTACATGATGGTGCTTGCCTGGAATGAAGACTATAACCAGCCCCAGACAGAGCAGGTTGCTGAACAGAGCAGTTCCAGTGCTCCATCGGGTAACAGCGATAACATGACGTTGCCTGAGGAATCCGACGGCGGATCTGAATCCTCCGACGAGGAGTTCACAACACCGGAAGGCGAAAGCCAGGCCATCGGCAGTGGCGAGAATGGGTCAGTGGATGTCAGCGACCAGTTGATCACTGTCCGTACCGATGTCTATGAACTCAAAATCGATCGGGTTGGTGGCAATCTCATCGAAAGCTCCCTGCTCCAGTATGATCGTTCGCTGGACAGCAAGGAGTCACTGAAGATCCTGACCAATACCAACAGACGCACCTACATCCTGGAGAGTGGTCTCATTGGACGTGATGGGATTGACAGCAAGCGTAATAACAGTGCCCCGGAATACAACGCATCGGCAGCGGAATATGAACTACAGGAAGGTGAGGACTCACTCACCGTAGACCTCACATATACCACGGACAACGATGTAGAAGTCACCAAGCAGTACCGTTTCGCCCGGGACAGCTATGAGATCGACGTACATTACTTGATCAACAACCAGTCTGACGATGTCTGGCAAGCCAACATGACCGGTAAGATTGTCCGGGATCAAGCTCCCGATCCCACGGCTCAGAACAGCCTCGGCATCAGAGCATTCCTGGGTATGGTCGTCAGCACGCCGGAAGACCCCTACGAAAAGTACGACTTTGACGATCTCTCTGACGAGGCGGTCAACCAGTCCGTTACTAATGGCTGGCTGGCGTTTCTCCAGCATTATTTTCTTGCCGCATGGGTTCCCGAGCGGGATCAGCCCGCACAGTTCCAGTCCACACAACGTGGGCAGCTTCATGTAATGGGATTTGTCTATCCAGCGACGCAGGTCCAGCCAGGAGAAACCGCTGAAGTATCAGCCCGGGCCTATGTGGGTCCGAAAATTATTGAACGGCTGGAAAATGTGGCTCCGAACCTCGACCGAACAGTCGATTTTGGTTGGCTGTTCTTCATTGCCCTGCCACTGTTTCTGATCCTGGACTGGTTCCATGGCCTGGTGGGCAACTGGGGTGTTGCCATTATTCTGTTGACGGTTCTGGTCAAGGCGGTGTTCTTCAAACTCTCGGCCACCAGTTACCGCTCTATGGCCAGAATGCGCGCAGTCGCTCCACAGCTCACCAGACTGAAAGAACTCTATGGTGACGACCGCCAGCGAATGTCCCAGGAAATGATGGCCTTGTACAAACGGGAAAAGATCAATCCCCTTGGCGGCTGTCTGCCAATACTGGTGCAGATGCCGGTGTTTATCTCCCTGTACTGGGTTCTGTTCGAGAGCGTACAGTTGCGTCACGCGCCTTTCATGCTCTGGATTCACGACCTGTCGGTGATGGACCCCTACTTCATCCTGCCGATCCTGATGGGTGCCAGCATGATGTTGCAGATGAGTCTGAACCCGACACCTCCGGACCCCATGCAGGCCAAGATCATGAAGATGATGCCGCTGGTCTTCACGGTATTCTTCCTCTGGTTCCCGGCAGGTCTGGTACTTTACTGGCTGGTTAACAATATCCTGTCCATCAGCCAGCAGTGGTACATTACCCGCAAGATTGAAGCGGAAACCGCTGCCAGAAAAAGCTGACCGGGAATAGCCGGGACCAGTAATTACAGAGGCTCCTTCCGGGAGCCTCTGCTGTTTCAGGGGAGAAAGAATGTTTATTGCCACCGATACCATCGCCGCTATTGCCACAGCACCGGGCCAGTCCGGTGTCGGTATCGTTCGGGTGTCCGGCCCTGATGCTGCGGAAATTGCCCGCCAGATGCTGGGTTTCGATCCAAAACCCCGTTATGCCCACTATGGTCCGTTTGTTGATAACAACGGTGAGCTTATCGACGAGGGTATCGGTCTGTTTTTCCCCAACCCCCACTCGTTCACCGGGGAAGACGTATTCGAGCTACAGGGCCATGGCGGAACCGTGATTCTCGACATGCTGCTCAGGACCGTTTGTGAACTGGGAGCGCGCCTTGCCCGGCCAGGGGAGTTTTCCGAGCGGGCGTTTCTCAACGACAAGCTCGATCTGGCCCAGGCAGAGGCCATTGCCGACTTGATAGAAAGCAGCTCTGAGCAGGCAGCACGATGTGCCGTCCGGTCACTACAGGGTGTGTTTTCGCGCCGGATTGATGCCCTGGTAGAAGCCGTTACCCATCTACGTATCTACGTGGAGGCCGCCATTGATTTTCCCGAAGAGGAAATCGATTTCCTGGCCGATGGCAAGGTTGGCAATGATCTGCAGGTTATCATCCGGGACCTGGACATTATTCTCGCAGAAGCCCAGCAAGGCACGATTCTCAGGGATGGTATGAAGGTGGTGATTGCCGGCCGTCCCAATGCCGGCAAGTCGAGCCTGCTCAATGCCCTGGCGGGACGTGAAGCGGCCATAGTGACGGCCGTTGAAGGCACCACCCGTGATGTCCTGCGGGAACATATCCACATCGATGGTATGCCGCTGCACATTATTGACACCGCGGGCCTGCGGGACAGCCCGGACGAGGTGGAACAGATCGGTATCGCCCGGGCCTGGGAAGAAATCCGTCAGGCAGACCGTATCCTGCTGATGGTGGATGCTACCACCACGCCGGAAACCGAGCCCCATCGCATCTGGCCTGACTTTATCGACCAGCTTCCACAGGGAGCCCCGCTTACCGTTATCCGTAACAAGGTTGACCTCACCGGTGAACCCGTGGGATTTGAACAACCGATTACGGAGTTGGCGCCGGTCATCCGTATTGCCGCCAGGTCTTCAGATGGGCTTGAGGTACTGCGGAATCACCTGAAACAGTGCATGGGTTTTGCCAGTACCACAGAAGGAGGCTTTATTGCCCGGCGCCGCCATCTGGATGCCCTGGAGCGGGCCGGGGAGTTCCTGCGCCAGGGTGAAGAACAGTTGCAGGGCTTTGGTGCCGGTGAGTTGCTGGCAGAGGATCTGCGGGCAACTCAGGATGCATTGGGAGAAATCACCGGCGCCATGACGCCGGACGAATTGCTGGGTAAGATCTTCAGCAGTTTCTGCATCGGCAAATAGCCGTAAGCAGAAAGAACAGTTTGAGTCAGCAGCCTTCCGTGTAAAACTTGTGCTCCTGTAGGCTAAAAACGGTGAATGTGTCCTGATGTATCGTCGGTGGTTCTGCGTTCTTTTCATCTTTTTGTTTTCCGGATGCGCGGGCATCAATACCGACCGTCTGGCCGAGACGTCGTCGGACAGGCCTGAACGCACCGGTGAGACCACAGAAAAAATTGACGACAGGCCCGATTCCCGTTCTTTCGATAAGGAGCTGCAGGCTCTTTTCGATCAGCCCTATATTGATCCGCTCACGGACTACCTGGACGAATACGGAGATGATTCGCAACGGGCCTCAGTTATCCGACAGGTTGAAGACGAGCGCGAGCGTCGCTGCGAAAACATTGCCCGGGAATATGCCAGCGAACCGACGACTGACGAGGCTCTTGAGCGCTATCGTGCCGGATATGCCTATTCCTGTCCGGAAAAGGTTTCAGCTTTCGCAGAACGGGTAAGTCGGAATGCCCCCGAAGACGATACCCCCGCAACTGTCACTGATGCCCCCGGTAAGATCCCGGATTTATCACCGGATGAGCAGCAAGCGCTCGGTGATTGTTACCTTTTAACCAGTATTCGCAATTTCAGCGCCGCCAGGGAGGCTTGTCTTGAACCGGCTCAGGCGGGGGATAACCGTTCCCAGGCGAACATGGCATTGATTGCCCATGCCTTCGAGGACTACGCTACAGCCTTGGAGTGGGCCGGGAAGGCAGCGCCGGCTTCCAGTGAGGCATCTTACCTGATGGGCCGTATGTATGCGTCCGGCCATGGGGTCGAGCAGAATATGGAGCAGGCCGTATACTGGTATAGTAAAGCTGCCAGCCAGGGACACAGGGAAGCAGAGGCGGCACTCGATCGTCACCGTGAACGGGAACAGCCGGTGAACGATACCTGATTCACTGCCTTAGGGTACCCATTCATGTCGGGGATATTTCCCAGCCGCTTTGGTTATTCGAAAACCCCGTCTTCGCGCCAGTCCATCATGTGGCTGCTGGGGCTTCTACTGCTGGTTTTTGCCACCGGTATGTTACTGCTCTCCAGCCTTAATCTGAACTACTCCCGGGAAGCCCTCTCTGAACTTCGTCGTCAGCAACTCAATGATGTGGTCAGCTCGGGACTGCAGAGAATCAATGCACGGCAGTCGGCTCTTGCCAATTACACCATCACACTGGCAAACGTGGGCGAGAGTTTCCACGACATGGTGCAAACCGGGTTCTCGGGTATTGATCGCGCGGTGCTTCGGGAGCGTCTGGAAAATTCCCTCCAGGCACACCTGCAGGATTTCGAAGGGGCTGCAGGTGCCGGTCTGTGGTTCGAACCCGGTGTACTGTCTGATTCGGACACCAGTTACATGCCCTATTTTACCCTGAGCACTGACGACCAGGAACTGACCAGGTCAGACAGTGAAGCCCGGTTCGGGGAGTATCGCAGCGCACCCTGGTTCAGCCGGACCCTGGGCGAGGACTGGACACCGGACAAGGACAAAGCTGGTGCCGTCTACTGGTCCCCTGTCTATTACGATCTCGGGACAGAAAGGGCGGTACTCACTCTTGCCACCCCGATGTTCGACCGGCAGGGAAACCTGCTTGGTATAGCAACAACTGCCTGGGGAGCGGATCAGATTATTGATGTGGTTAGCCGCATCACCGTCACCGAAAACAGTTTCACCTTCCTCAATGATCGCAACAATCGCAACCTGTCCAGTCTCAGCAAGGGTGAGGATACCCGGGAAGAGCAGGCGCTGATCGATGCCATCCTGGCACTTGAATTGGTTGGTCAAGCGAGAGAGATGAAGGACGGGAGCAACGACGCCACATCTCTGCCGGACAATCTGACAACCCGGCAGCTTACGGTCGGAGATGAACACTATGAACTGTATTTTGCCGCCACTGCCGGCGGTATGGTCTACGGTGCCGGGGTGCCTTTTGATGAAATCAACGAGGTGCTGCGCCCGATGGAGCAGACTAATCAGCGGATCCTTATAGGCACCGTGTCTGCGATGTTGCTGCTCAGCCTGTACCTGCTTTACCGGATTATTCAACTGATTCGCGAATTACAGGCGTCCTACACGGACGAACTCACCGGTTTGCCCAATCGCATCCGGTTGCTGCGGGACCTGGAAAGCAGGAAGAGTGGCTCGCTGTTGATTATCAATCTTGACCGTTTCAATGAAATCAACAGCCTGTTTGGAAATGTCTGTGGTGACCACGTGCTGCTTGCGATCGCCACACGGCTGACTTCCTTCACCTATGAGCATGAACTCGAGGTGTCACGGGTTTACCGGCTGCCCGGGGATGAGTTTGCTATTCTCACCCCTTTGCTGGAGCCCATGGCCATCCACGAGGTCGCGCGGCAGGTTCGTCACCTGGTAACGGGGGACCGCTTTAACTTTCAACATCAACCACTTACGGTTGATGTCAGTATCGGTATGGCAACCTGCACCGACCGGAAACCGGAAGATTCTGCTGACCAGCTGGTCAGCCAGGCGAAGGCGGCAGTGTTACAGGCGCGCCAGCAGAACCATCATCATGTGCTTTATGATCCGTCTGTGGGAATCGAGGAAAACTACGAAAATAACCTTTACTGGGCCAACAGGCTGAAAGAGGCCATCGACAAAGACCGCCTGGTGCCCTGGTTTCAGCCTATCCACGATAATCATTCAGGCAAAATCACCAAGTACGAGTGTGTCGTGAGGATGCTGGAACCGGATGGCAGTGTTATCAGCGCTGGGCACTTTGTAGATATTGCCGACCGTTTGCGTCTCAACCGCAGAATCACTGCGCTGATGATTGAGAAGTGCTTTGCCTGTTTCAGCAAACGCGATGAAACTTTTTCCATTAACCTTTCCTACGGGGACATTACCGACCCGGAGACGGTTGAGCCAATTATCCGGGTGCTGGAGCAATCCGGTATTGGCAGCCAGGTGGTTTTCGAGATCCTCGAGTCCGACGGTATTACCAATTACAGCGACATAGGTGCCTTCATAGAAAGGGTCAAACCTTTCGGCTGTGGTATCGCCATCGACGATTTCGGCACCGGCTATTCCAACTTCGCCCATCTGCTCAGCCTGAATGTGGATTTCATCAAAATTGATGGCAGCCTCATCCGCAACCTCCATGAGGATCGCACAGCCTTTCTGGTGACCAGCGGTATTGTCCAGTTCGCCCGCAGCCTGAATATTCGGACCATTGCAGAATTTGTCCACAATGAAGCTGTTCAGGACCGGGTGTGTGAGCTGGGAATCGACTTTTCCCAGGGTGAATACTTCGGCATGCCTTTAGCCCGGCTCTGATCGTGACCGTCACAGAGGTCAAAATTGACAGGCATCAATAACGCATCCGGTTTCCCATGTTTTGGCTTTCCTCCTTTTTTTCTCTGTTACCTTTGTGTAATGAAGTTTTAGACAGATTCGTTTGATGCAGGGAGAAAAATGATGGGAAAGGTAATAACGGGTTTCATGTTGGCGACCAGCCTGGGGTTGGTGGCCGGCGTCGCAGTGGCAAGTGAATTAAGGGAACGTGCACAGGACACGTTTGAGGCGGTGCCCCAGTATCCGCCGGTGATCGATGGCAATGAAATGACCGAATCCAAGATCGAGCTGGGCAAGATGCTGTTCTTCGAGCCGCGTCTGTCATCAAGCCATCTGATCAGCTGCAACACCTGCCACAATGTGGGAATGGGAGGCCATGATTACCTGCCTACTTCTATCGGTCACGGCTGGCAGAAAGGGCCCCGTAACTCACCAACGGTCTTTAACGCGGTCTTCAACCCGGCCCAGTTCTGGGATGGCCGCGCGGCGGACCTGGCCGAACAGGCCAAAGGTCCTGTCCAGGCCGGTGTGGAAATGAGCAGTACGCCAGAGCGGGTGGTCGACACGCTGAACAGCATGCAGGAATATGTTGACGCGTTCGAAGCCGCGTTTCCGGGTGAGGATGATCCGGTCAGTTTCGATAACATGGCGTCTGCCATCGAAGCGTTCGAAGCCACGCTGATCACACCCCACGCGCCTTTTGATACCTTCCTCCGCGGCAATGACAACGCGTTGAATGATGAGGAAAAAGAGGGACTTGCACTGTTCATGGACAAGGGCTGCGCAAGCTGTCACGGCGGTGTGAACTTCGGTGGTGAGGACTATTATCCGTTCGGTCTGGTGTCCAGCCCGGGAGGAGAGATCCTGCCCACCGGTGATAAAGGGCGCTTTGCCATAACCAACACGGCGTCGGATGAATACGTGTTCCGGGCGGCACCCCTGCGGAACATTGAACTGACCGCGCCCTACTTCCACTCCGGCGCTGTCTGGAGTCTGGAAGAGGCCGTTGCTGTCATGGGCACATCCCAACTGGGGGCAGAGCTGAATGAGGACGAAGTTCAATCCATTGTCGCTTTCCTCAAGACTCTGACCGGTCAGGTTCCGGAGATCCGTTATCCGGAGTTGCCACCAAGCACCGACACAACGCCGAAGCCGGATCCGATGACCTCACTCAAGTAACTCGAAGTAAAACAGAAAGGGGAGCCATTTAAGGCTCCCCTTTCTGTTTGTATGGGCAAAACGTTAGCCTGTACTGCGATAGTCCCGTGTTTCCGTTGGCCACTCAGGATCAGTCAGTAAAACTCATATCCTCTGCATCCAGCTGCATCAGGTTCCTGGACGGGCTGAGCATGCTGGTGGCATGGGCCTGGGCTCTCGGTAACAGCCGTTCATAGTAGAACTCTGCCGTCGCCAATTTGGCGCGGTAGAAGTCCTCCGAATCGGCACCACCCTTTTCGAGTTTGTCGGAGGCAACGGCGGCCATTCGCGCCCACATATAAGCCATGGTGACGTAACCGCTGTACATCAGAAAATCGTTGGCGGCGGAGCTGACCATATCCCGGTCTTTGCGGGCTGCCAGCATCAGGCGAACGGTGAGCAGATTCCATTGCGCCGTAAGCTTGAGCAACTCCAGCGCGAACGGCCGCACCTTTTTATCGGCCAGTTGTTTGCGGGCAAAGTTGGCAACCCGCAGGGTAAACTCACGCACTGCCCCGCCCTGGGTCATCAGCAAGACCTTGCGCCCCAGCAGATCCAGTGCCTGTATGCCGGTGGTCCCTTCATAAAGCGTCGCGATGCGGGTATCCCGGACAATCTGCTCCATGCCGTGTTCGTGGATGTAGCCGTGGCCGCCGAATACCTGTACACCCAGGTTAGCAGCTTCATTGCCCATCTCGGTCAGGAAT